>JAFSXC010000020.1 GCA_017450105.1 Lachnospiraceae bacterium
ATTGATGTGGTTGTCGAGGGGACCGATACGGAGGACCGCGTCAATAAATTAATGAATTCGGTGGCTATGCGGTCGCGGTATGAGCTGGATCGGCATCGGAGCTGAGCTCGGGTTGCGCGGAGGGGGACTATGGCTTAATGCGTCGGTCTCCGCCCCGCAGAGCATTTTCCGAGGCAGGACGCCTTCGGAAAACACTCTGCAGGGTGGAGGCCGACTTACTTCATTGGCAGGGCACGGCCGGGAAATACTTTTGGTTGGGCGCGGGCGGGATTTAGATTTGGCCCGTGAATGTGTTGAAGAGAGGAGGGCTTCCGGCTTTAAATCTATGTAATTGTAACAAAATGTGCATAAAATTTTAAAAATTCCTTGCAATCCGGTGGGAAAGCGTGTAGAATAGCACTTGCTGTGGCATTGATAGCGATGAAGCGAAGGTTGCGAACCGCCCGGTTCGGTTTTTCGTGGAGCGAATGCTTAGGTACCAGATACTTTTGCGACAAGTCACTGTACAAAGCGCATGAAACACGCGCAATCAGGTCCGCCTAGACCGGAGCTTTTCGGATTGAGGGTGGAAACCACGTGTGAAAGTTCGAAATAATAAGGACACGCACGGACAAGTTGTACAGTCACCGCTTGGAGCTGAGAATGCGAAAAGGAGGCGACTTTTTTTATGGCACAGACAATGAGAATCACACTGAAGGCGTATGATCATACTCTTGTGGATTCCTCCGCAAGGAAGATCATCGACACCGTGAGGAAGAACGGATCCCAGGTAAGCGGTCCGGTTCCGCTCCCCACGAAGAAGGAAGTGGTAACGATCCTTCGGGCAGTCCATAAGTATAAGGATTCCCGGGAACAGTTCGAACAGAGAACGCACAAGCGTCTCATCGATATCATCACTCCGACCCAGAAAACAGTGGACGCTCTGTCCAGGCTGGAGATGCCGGCCGGTGTGTATATCGACATTAAGATGAAGGAAAGATAACCAAGGCAGCCAGGAGGATGAAATAATGAAGAAAGCGATTTTGGCAACGAAGTTGGGGATGACCCAGATCTTCGACCAGGACGGTGTGCTGGTTCCGGTAACAGTGCTTCAGGCAGGACCCTGCGTGGTGACCCAGGTGAAGACGGTGGAAAATGACGGATACAGCGCCGTACAGGTCGGATTCGGAGAAAAGAAAGAGAAGACAATGAACAAGGACGCGGCCGGACATAAAGAGGTTCGCCGGCGTCATGGCCTGAACAAGGCTGAGAAGGGACATCAGGATAAGGCCGGTGTTTCCGGAAAGCGGTTCTTAAGAGAGTTCCGGTTTGACAATGCCGAGGAATACAATCTGAAGGACGAGATCAAGGCGGATATCTTTGCGGCAGGCGATCGCGTGGATGCGACGGCCGTCAGCAAGGGCAAGGGCTACCAGGGAACCATCAAGCGCTTCGGTCAGCACAGAGGACCCATGGCCCACGGCTCCAAGTTCCATCGCCACCAGGGCAGCAACGGCGCCTGCAGCTCCCCAAGCCGGGTATTTAAGGGCAAGGGTATGCCGGGACATATGGGTTCCGTAAAGCTTACGGTACAGAACCTTACCGTGGTAAAGGTGGATGCCGAGAAGAACCTGCTTCTGGTTAAGGGAACGGTTCCGGGACCGAAGAAGTGCCTTGTGACCATTAAAGAGACCGTTAAGGCAGCGGAGTAGGGAGGAATGAGAAATGGCCAGTGTAACTGTTTATAATATGGATGGAAATGAAACCGGAAAGCTCGAGCTTTCCGATGAGATCTTCGGAGTCGAGGTAAACGAGCATCTGGTACATATGGCGGTGCTGCAGAATCTTGCCAACAGCCGTCAGGGAACCCAGAAGGCCAAGACCCGTTCCGAGGTCAGCGGCGGCGGAAGAAAGCCCTGGAGACAGAAGGGTACGGGCCATGCGAGACAGGGCTCGACCAGATCTCCCCAGTGGACAGGCGGCGGTGTTGTGTTCGCCCCGGTTCCGAGAGATTATTCCTTCAAGATGAACAAGAAGGAAAAGAGAGCCGCATTAAAGAGCGCTCTGACAGCCTGCGTACAGGAACAGAAGCTGATCGTTGTCGAGGATCTGAAGTTTGACGAGATCAAGACAAAGAAGTTTGCCCAGGTCCTTAAGAACCTGAAGCTGGACAAGGCTTATGTGGTCCTGAATGAAAACGATAAGAACGCCGTCCTTTCCGCGAGGAACATCCCGAACGTGAAGACAGCGCAGACCAACACCATCAACGTGTTCGATGTGCTGAAATACCGGACGGTGGTCCTGACGAAGGACGCGGTGAAGACCATCGAGGAGGTGTATGCATAATGGCGGATATCAAATATTATGATGTGATCCAGAAGCCGCTCGTAACGGAAAAGGCCATGAACCTTTCCGCAGGCATGGAGGACGGATCGAAACGGAAATATACCTTCCTTGTCCATCCCGAAGCGACGAAGGTTATGATCAGGGATGCCGTGGAAAAGATGTTCGACGGCGTGACGGTCGAAAAGGTGAATACGATGAACTGCGAGGGCAAGAACAAGCGCCGCGGCCGTACCACCGGAAAGACCGCGAAGACCAAAAAGGCCATCGTGGAACTGACGAAGGAAAGCAAGGATATCGAGCTCTTCAGCTCACTGTAGAATAGAGAAAGGATAAGGAAATGGGAATCAAAACATATAATGCATATACTCCTTCCAGAAGGAATATGACCGGCTCCGATTTCTCCGAGATTACGAAGACGACTCCGGAAAAGAGCCTTATCTATTCCAAGAAGAAGCATGCCGGCCGTAACAACCAGGGTAAGATCACGGTACGCCATCACGGCGGCGGAAACCGGCAGAAATACCGTATCATCGACTACAAGAGAAGAAAAGACGATATTCCGGCAAAGGTCATCGGCATCGAATACGATCCGAACCGTACCGCCAACATCGCGCTTTTATGCTATGCGGACGGAGAGAAGAGATACATCCTTGCTCCGGAAGGCCTGACAGACGGCATGACCGTCATGAGCGGCCAGAAGGCTGAGGTCCGCATCGGGAACTGCCTGCCGCTGGAGAATATCCCCGTCGGTACGCTGGTTCACAACGTTGAGCTGTATCCGGGAAAAGGCGGCCAGATGGTCCGTTCGGCCGGCAATGCGGCGCAGCTTATGGCGAAGGAAGGAAAATATGCGACCCTTCGTCTTCCATCGGGAGAAATGAGAATGGTCCCGATCATCTGCCGGGCTACGATCGGTACGATCGGCAACGGAGACCATAACCTTGTAAAGATCGGCAAGGCCGGAAGAAAACGGCACATGGGAATCCGCCCGACGGTCCGCGGTTCGGTTATGAACCCGAACGACCATCCGCACGGCGGCGGCGAGGGCAAGGCCCCGATCGGACGGCCCGGTCCCTGCACTCCCTGGGGCAAGCCGGCTCTCGGCCTGAAGACCAGAAAGAAGAAAAAGGCATCCAACAAGCTGATCGTGAGACGTCGCGACGGCAGGGCGATTAAGTAGGAGGTAACGGAATGTCCAGATCATTAAAAAAAGGACCCTTTGCAGATGAGCATTTACTGAAGAAGGTGGATGCGATGAATGCATCAAACGACAAGCAGGTGATCAAGACCTGGAGCCGCCGTTCCACCATCTTCCCCAGCTTCGTGGGACACACCTTCGCGGTGCACGACGGCAGACGCCATGTTCCGGTGTATGTAACCGAGGATATGGTCGGACATAAGCTGGGCGAGTTCGTACAGACCAGAACCTACCGCGGACACGGCAAGGATGAAAAGAAGTCCGGGGTTAAGTAGAAAGGAGTATAGAAAGTGGCTAAGGGACATAGAAGTCAGATCAAACGAGAGAGGAACGAATCCCAGAGAGAGCTCCGTCCTTCCGCAAAGCTTTCCTACGCGCGGATGTCGGTACAGAAGGCCGGTTTCGTTCTGGATGCGATCCGGGGAAAGAGCGCCGAGGAAGCGCTGGCCATTACTCTCTATAATCCGAGATACGCCAGCAGCGTGATCAACAAGCTCCTCCGGTCAGCAGTGGCCAACGCGGAGAACAACTATCCTGATAAGAACTATTCCATCCAAAACCTGTATGTGGCGGAATGCTATGCCAACAAGGGACCGACGATGAAGCGGATCCAGCCGAGAGCGCAGGGCAGAGCTTACCGTATCGAAAAGCGGATGAGCCATATTACGATTGTTTTGGACGAGAAGAAGTAGTACCGGAATTTTCCGGGTCAGAAATAGGAGGATAAGATGGGACAAAAAGTAAATCCCCATGGATTAAGAGTTGGAGTGATCAAGGATTGGGATTCCAGGTGGTATGCGGATGCGGATTTCGCGGATAATCTGGTTGAGGATTATCAGATCCGTGAGTTCCTGAAGAAGAAGCTTTACGCTGCCGGAGTTTCCAAGATCGAGATCGAGCGGGCCAGCGACCGGTTAAAGATCGTACTCTTTACCGCGAAGCCCGGTGTGGTCATCGGTAAGGGCGGTTCCGAAATTGAGAAGATCAAAAAGGAGCTGACCAAGTATACAAAAAAGAAACTGGTCGTAGATATCAAGGAAGTCAAGAGACCGGATAAGGACGCCCAGCTTGTGGCGGAAAACATCGCCCTGCAGTTGGAAAACCGTGTCGGCTTCCGCCGGGCTGTGAAGAGCAGCATGCAGCGTACGATGAAGGCCGGAGCTCTGGGAATCAAGTGCTCGGTGTCGGGCCGTCTCGGCGGTGCGGATATGGCCAGGAAGGAATTCTACAACGACGGAACCATTCCGCTGCAGACCTTAAGAGCCGATATCGATTACGGTTTTGCGGAAGCGGATACGACCTACGGAAAGGTCGGCGTCAAGGTATGGATTTATAAGGGAGAGATTCTTCCCACCAAGTCCGAAGAGAAACAGAAGGAAGCTTAAGGAGGGACGAAAATATGTTAATGCCGAAGAGAGTGAAGCACAGAAAGCAATTCCGTGGCACTATGGCCGGAAAAGCTTCCCGCGGCAATCAGATCACATACGGCGAATACGGGATCGTGGCAACCGAGCCCTGCTGGATCAAGAGCAACCAGATCGAAGCAGCCCGTATCGCAATGACCCGTTATGTAAAGCGCGGCGGCCAGGTCTGGATCAAGATCTTCCCGGACAAGCCCGTGACCGCGAAACCCGCTGAAACCCGTATGGGTTCCGGTAAAGGAACGCTGGAGTACTGGGTGGCCGTGGTAAAGCCGGGCAGAGTCATGTTTGAGATCGCCGGCGTGCCGGAGGAGACTGCGAGAGAAGCGCTCCGTCTGGCGACACACAAGCTTCCCTGCAAATGCAAGATCGTGTCAAAGGCAGATCTGGAAGGCGGTGATGAGCAGTGAAAAGCGCAAAGTATTTGGAAGAATTGAACACAAAATCCCTTTCGGATTTAAACGCGGCTCTGACAGATGCAAAGAAGGAGCTTTTTAACTTAAGGTTCCAGAATGCTACCAATCAGCTGGATAACACCGGCCGTATCAGAGAGGTGCGCCGCAACATTGCGCGGATCCAGACCGTGATTAAGCAGAAAGGAGAGTAAGCAATGGACAGAAACTTGAGGAAAACCCGTACCGGCGTCGTTGTCAGCGACAAGATGGACAAGACCGTTGTGGTCGCTGTCCGCGACAACGTAAAGCATGCCCTTTACGGGAAGATCGTTAAGAAGACATACAAGTTAAAGGCCCATGACGAGACGAATGACTGCCATACCGGCGATACCGTACGCGTGATGGAGACCCGGCCGCTTTCCAAGGACAAACGCTGGAGAGTGGTGGAAGTAGTGGAGAGAGCGAAGTAAGCACTTAAAGTCGGAGGTATTTGTTATGATTCAACAGGAAACGAGACTTCGGGTCGCCGATAATACGGGTGCGAAGGAACTGCTCTGCATCCGGGTTATGGGAGGCTCCACCAGAAGATACGCCGAGATCGGCGATATCATTACCGCAACCGTTAAGGATGCGACGCCGGGCGGCGTTGTGAAAAAGGGCGACGTTGTGAAGGCTGTGGTGGTCCGTACCGTTAAGGGCGCCCGCAGGAAGGACGGCTCCTACATCCGTTTTGATGAAAATGCGGCTGTCATCATCAAGGATGACAAGACTCCCCGGGGAACCCGTATTTTTGGACCGGTGGCGAGAGAGCTTCGTGAAAAGCAGTTCATGAAGATCGTATCCCTTGCTCCCGAAGTGTTGTAAGGAGGACAGGATGGCTCAGTTAAAGATTAAAAGAGGCGATACCGTGAAGGTCATCGCCGGCAGGGATAAGGACAAAGAAGGAAAGGTGATCGCGGTAAACCATAAGAAGGGAACGCTTCTTGTGGAGGGCGTAAATATGATCACCAAGCACACAAAGCCTTCCATGGCGAACCAGCAGGGCGGCATCATTCATCAGGAGGGACCGATCCATATCTCCAACGTGATGTATGTCCACAAGGGAAAGCCCACCCGCATCGGCTTTAAGCTCGAGGGGGACAAGAAGGTACGTTTTGCCAAGTCAAACGGCGATGTGATCGATTAAGGAGGACGAGGCGTTGAGCAGATTAAAAGAACAATATGAATCTGAGATCAAAGATGCCCTGATGAAGAAGTTCAGCTATAAGAACGTCATGCAGGTTCCGAAGCTCAGTAAGATCGTAGTGAACATGGGCGTTGGCGAAGCCAAGGAAAACGCGAAGATCCTGGAAGCGGCCATGGGCGATATGCAGATCATTACCGGACAGAAGCCGGTGGTTACCAAGGCGAAGAATTCCATCGCGAACTTCAAGATCCGTGAGGGCATGGCCATTGGCTGCAAGGTAACCCTCCGCGGTGAGAAGATGTACGAGTTCCTCGACAGACTTGTAAACCTTGCGCTCCCCCGTGTCCGTGACTTCCGCGGCGTAAATCCGGATGCTTTTGACGGCAGAGGAAATTACGCTCTGGGTATCCGGGAACAGATCATCTTCCCGGAGGTGGAGTACGATAAGGTAGATAAGGTCCGCGGAATGGATGTTATCTTTGTGACCACAGCGAAGACCGATGAGGAAGCAAGAGAATTACTGGCACAGTTTAATATGCCGTTTGCCCGTAAGGTTTCTTGAAAGGAGATAAGTAATGGCAAAAACAAGTATGAAGATCAAACAGGCCAGGAAACCGAAGTTTTCCACAAGGGCCTATACCCGCTGCAGGATCTGCGGCCGTCCCCATTCGGTTCTGAGAAAGTACGGGATCTGCAGGGTCTGCTTCCGCGAGCTCGCGTACAAGGGTCAGATTCCCGGCGTAAAGAAAGCATCCTGGTGAAAGGAGGGCGCGTAAAAAAATGGTTAACGATCCGATTGCAGATATGCTGACAAGAATCCGCAACGCCAACACAGCGAAGCACAGCACGGTCGACGTGCCGTCTTCGAAGATGAAGGTAGCCATCGCGGATATCCTTGTGAATGAAGGTTATATTGAAAAATACGATATGGTGGATGACAAGAACGGCTTTAAAAACATCCGCATTACCCTGAAATATGGTTCCGACCGGAACGAAAAGATTATTACTGGGTTAAAGCGGATCAGCAAGCCCGGACTTCGTGTCTACACCGGAAAAGACCAGATCCCGAAGGTTCTCGGGGGACTCGGGATCGCGATCCTGTCCACGAACCAGGGGATCGTAACCGACAAGGAAGCGAGAAAGCTTCAGGTCGGCGGCGAGGTTTTGGCTTTTATTTGGTAAGCATAACAGGAGTTACATTTTAAAGAAAGGAGAAGCCGTAAGGCTTTCGACCTTACGGCAATGAGGGCATGTCACGAATTGGAAAAATGCCGATCGCTGTACCGGCGGGTGTGACCGTCGATATCGCAGAAAATAATCATGTGACGGTTAAGGGTCCGAAGGGAACCCTGGAGCGTACGCTTCCGGCGGAGATGGAGCTTTCTCTGGAGGGCGCGGAGCTTACAGTAAAAAGACCTAATGATCTGAAGAGAATGAAATCCCTTCACGGGCTGACCAGAACGCTGATCAACAACATGGTTGTGGGCGTGACGGAGGGCTACACAAAGGAGCTTGAGGTAAACGGTGTCGGTTACCGTGCCGCAAAGCAGGGAAAGAATCTTACCTTAAACCTCGGCTATTCCCATCCGGTGGAAATGACGGATCCGGAAGGCCTTGAGAGCACCGTAGACGGAAACAAGATCATCGTCAAGGGCATCGACAAGGAAAAGGTGGGGCAGTACGCAGCCGAGATCCGCAGCAAGCGGCCGCCGGAGCCTTACAAGGGCAAGGGCATCAAGTATGTGAACGAGACGATCCGCCGCAAGGTCGGAAAGACCGGTAAGAAGTAAGGGAGGCGCATGAAATGATCAATAAGAAATCAAGAGCAGAGGTTCGCAGCGCAAAGCATAAGAGAATGCGGTTCTCCCTGAAGGGTACAAACGAGAAGCCGAGGCTTTGCGTATTCCGCAGCAACAACCACATGTATGCCCAGATCATCGATGATACGGTGGGGAATACGCTCGTGAGTGCATCTACATTAGACAAGGAGATCGGTCTGCAGAAGACCAACGATGTGGAAGCTGCGGCGGCTGTCGGAACAGCCATCGGAAAGAAAGCGAAGGAAGCCGGTATTACCAAGGTGGTATTTGACCGGGGAGGATATATCTACCAGGGCAAGGTGAAGGCTTTGGCCGACGCGGCCCGCGAAGCAGGCTTAGAGTTCTAGGGAGGAAAGGAAGTATGAAGCATACAATTATTGATCCGAACAGCCTTGAGCTTTCGGAAAAGGTAGTGGCCATCAAGCGCGTTACCAAGGTGGTAAAGGGTGGCCGGAATATGCGGTTTTCCGCCCTGGTGGTAGTCGGTGACGGGAACGGCCATGTCGGTGCCGGCCTCGGAAAGGCTACTGAAATTCCGGAAGCCATCCGTAAAGGAAAAGAGGATGCGGCGAAGAAGCTCATCGAGGTAAAGCTGGATGAGAACAACTCCATTACGCATGACATTATCGGTAAGCATACCGGCGCGACCGTGCTGTTAAAGACGGCTCCGGATGGTACCGGCGTGATCGCCGGCGGTCCGGCGCGTAACGTCTGCGAGCTGGCGGGAATCAAGAACATCCGTACCAAGTCCCTTGGTTCCAACAACAAGCAGAACGTGGTGCTTGCCACCATCGAGGCCTTAAAGCTTCTGAAATCTCCTGAGGAGGTTGCCAAGGCCCGGAACAAGACGGTAGAGGAGGTGCTGCAGTAATGGCGGATAAGAAACTGAAGGTAACGCTGGTTCGTTCCACCATCGGCGCCGTACCGAAAAACAAAAAGATCATTGAGTCCATGGGTCTTCGGAAAGTAGGAAAGACCGTGGAAATCCCGGATAATGACGCGTCCAGAGGACAGATCCGTCTGGTAGCGCCGTATCTGAAGGTCGAAGAAGTATAAAGGAGGGAGCCTTTGATGGATTTATCGAATTTAAGACCTGCGGAAGGTTCAAAGCACAACGATAATTTCCGCCGGGGCCGCGGACACGGATCCGGAAACGGAAAGACCGCGGGTAAAGGACATAAGGGACAGAAGGCCAGATCCGGAGCGCCCAGGATCGGTTTCGAAGGCGGACAGATGCCTCTGTATCGCCGGCTGCCGAAGAGGGGCTTTAAGAACCGGAATACCAAGGATATCGTGGCGATCAATGTATCCGCTCTTGAGAAATTCGAGGACGGCGCGGTGGTTTCCGTGGAGGCCCTGGTGGAAAAGGGTGTGATCAAAAATCCGCGGGACGGCGTAAAGATCCTTGGAAACGGAGATCTGACTAAGAAGCTTACGGTGCAGGCGAATGGCTTCAGCGCGCTTGCCAAGGAAAAAATTGAGGCAAAGGGCGGCAGCGCCGAGGTGATTTAAATGTTTAAAACAGTGCGTAACGCGTTTAAGATCCCGGACATCAGAAAGAGGCTGCTGTTTACGCTTCTTATGCTGATCGTGATCCGGATTGGTTCGGAGCTGCCGATCCCCGGAATCAACCGTGAGGTATTCCAGGAATGGTATCAGAGCAAGAGCGGCGATGCGTTCAGCTTTTTTGACGCCATCACCGGCGGTTCCTTCTTGAATATGTCTGTCTTTGCGCTGAACATTACACCCTACATCAATTCCTCCATCATCATGCAGCTTCTGACCATAGCGATCCCGAAGCTGGAGGAGATGCAGAGAGACGGCGAGGAAGGCAGAAAGAAGATCGTAGAGATCACCAGATATCTGACCGTTGGTCTTGCCACGCTGGAAGCAGTAGCGATGGGTATCGGCTTCTATCGGTCGGGCTATCTGACGCAGCAGAATTTCCTGACAGTGTTCATGGTGATCGTATCCCTGATCGCCGGCTCTGCGGTTCTTATGTGGATCGGTGAACAGATTACGGAAAAGGGCGTGGGCAACGGTATTTCGATCGTCCTTGTCATCAACATCATTTCCCGTATGCCTGACGATCTGGCTTCTCTTCATGAGCAGTTCGTGGCCGGGAAGACCGTGGCCAGAATGGTACTTGCCATCGCGATCATTGCGGTGATCATTCTTGCCGTTGTGGTTCTGGTCGTTATCCTGCAGGATGCGGAACGCCGCATTCCGGTGCAGTACAGCCGAAAGCTCCAGGGCCGACGGCAGGTGGGAGGCAATTCCACCCACATTCCTCTGAAGGTCAATACAGGCGGCGTGATCCCCGTTATCTTTGCACAGAGTCTGATGCAGTTCCCGGTGATCATCGCACAGCTTGTCGGCAACAGCGGAGACAACTGGTTCTTCAAGATGCTGAGCCAGTCCAACTGGTGTAATCCGGCCAACATGAGCTATTCCATCGGCCTGATTATCTACATCGCCCTGATCATCGCATTTGCCTACTTCTATACGTCCATTACCTTTAATCCGTTGGAGATTGCGGACAATATGAAGAAGGCGGGCGGCTTTATCCCGGGTATCCGGCCCGGTAAGCCTACCAGCGATTATCTGACGAGGATATTGAACTACATTGTATTTATCGGAGCTATCGGTCTGGCGTTTGTGACCTTCCTGCCCATTTTCTTCAACGGCGTGTTCGGCGCATCCGTTTCCTTCGGAGGAACGTCGCTGATCATCGTTGTGGGTGTGGTCATTGAAACCATCAAGCAGATCGAATCCCAGATGACGGTCCGGTACTATAAGGGCTTCTTAACGGACTGAGGAAAAAAGACAAACCTGGTAACAGCATGACCCCCGCGTTCTTCAGCGGGGGGACTTGCGTGTATAAGCAGACTGAGGAGGGCGGTCATGAAGATTATCATGCTCGGAGCGCCCGGGGCCGGAAAGGGTACCCAGGCCAAGAAGATTGCGGACAAATTCAACATTCCTCATATTTCCACCGGAGATATTTTCCGTGCGAATCTGAAGGAGGGAACGGAGCTCGGGCTGAAGGCGAAGGAATATATGGATAAGGGCGAGCTCGTTCCGGACGGTCTGACCTGTGATCTGGTCATGGACCGGATCGCAAAGGACGATGCGAAAAACGGCTTTGTGCTGGATGGCTTCCCGCGGACGATCCCGCAGGCCGAAGCCCTGACCGAGGCCCTGAAGAAGATCGGACAGGCCATGGATATCGCGATTAACGTGGATGTGCCGGATGAGAACATCGTCGAGCGCATGGGCGGAAGAAGAGCCTGTGTGGGCTGCGGAGCCACCTACCATGTGGTGACCGTGCCGCCGAAGACCGAAGGAAAATGCGACCGCTGCGGCGCCGAGCTTATCTTAAGAGATGATGACAAGCCGGAAACCGTAAAAAAGCGTCTCGCTGTCTACCATGAGCAGACCCAGCCGCTGATCGATTACTATGAGGGCCAGGGGATCCTTAAAACGGTGGACGGAACGCTGCCGCCGGAATCGGTAGAAGAAGCGGTGTTCGCTCTCCTGAAATGAGCTTCGAGCGGATCTCCGTAAAGAAGCCGGAGGGTATCGAAAAAATGCGGGAGGCGGGAAGACGCCTGGCTCTTGTCCATGAGGAGCTGAAAAAGGCGGTCCGTCCCGGGATCAGCACAGGTGAGCTGAACCGCATCGCAGATACCGTGATCAGGGATCTTCACTGTGTCCCCAATTTCCTGGACTACCAGGGCTTCCCCGCGACGGCCTGCATCTCCGTCAATGACGAGGTGGTGCACGGGATCCCGGATGACAGCCATTACCTGGACGAGGGCGATATCGTAAGCCTGGATCTGGGGCTGATCTACGACGGCTGGCATTCGGACGCGGCCAGAACCTACGGAGTCGGGGAGATTACAAGGGAGGACGCGCTTCTGATCGAGCGGACCCGGGAAAGCTTTTTCGAGGGTATCCGGCATGCGAGAGCGGGAAGACATCTTCATGAGATTTCGAATGCGATCGCGGATTATGCGGAAGGCTTTGGCTACGGTGTGGTCTATGATCTCTGCGGCCATGGAATCGGAAGGAAGCTTCACGAGCCGCCGGAAATCTTTAACTGCCATATGCAGGGGAAGGGACCGAGGCTGAAGGCCGGAATGACACTGGCCGTCGAACCCATGATCAATGCGGGAGCGCCTGATGTGTTCTGGGATGAGGAGGACGGCTGGACGGTTCTGACGGAGGACGGAAGCAATTCCGCACATTATGAAAACACGATCCTTATTACGAATGGGGATCCGGAGATACTGACAATTATGAAAGAGGAGCAGATCTAAATGTCTAAAGCGGATGTAATCGAGGTAGAAGGAAAGGTTCTGGAGAAGCTGCCGAATGCGATGTTTTCGGTGGAGCTGGAGAACGGACATCAGGTGCTGGCGCATATCAGCGGAAAGCTTCGCATGAATTATATCCGGATTCTCCCCGGCGATAAGGTGACTCTGGAAATGTCGCCCTATGACCTGACCAAGGGAAGGATCATTTGGAGAGATAAATAAAAATGCTTGCATAACGTCCGGCGTGATGATATAATGCTAGTCGGACTTTTGCGCTCGGGATGGAGCGTATCGATGGCGGATGCCGTGGGGAAAAAACGGGGCACCGGCCGGATTGCTGATTTTTACGGAAAGGATGTGAGAGAGATGAAGGTGAGATCTTCGGTGAAACCGATCTGCGAAAAATGCAAGGTCATCAAAAGAAAAGGGAGCATTCGGATTATCTGTGAGAATCCGAAGCATAAACAGAGACAGGGGTGAATTGATCCAGACTGTGCCTCTACGTTGTGGCATAGTTCCGGAAGCTTTGCAAATATTACCGCAGACCGTTCTCACTGCTTGCCGCTCGCAGCGCTCTAAGTACCGGCGGCTGCAAAGCACCTGCGGTGATACCTGCAAAGCTCCCGGAACGCCGAATGTATCGGCTAAGGTTTATGGAGACTTTTCATAATTTTTACAGAAAGGAGAATACACATGGCTCGAATTGCAGGTGTGGATCTGCCGAGAGATAAGAGAGTGGAGATCGGTCTGACTTATATTTACGGGATCGGACGTTCCAGCTCGAACCGTATCCTGGCGGAAGCGGGAGTGAGTCCTGATGTACGTTGCAAGGATCTGACAGACGACGAAGTCAAGAAGATCAGTGCCGTCATCGATGAGACACAGACCGTGGAAGGTGATCTTCGTCGTGAGATCGCTCTTAATATTAAGAGACTCCAGGAAATCGGCTGCTATCGCGGGATCCGTCACAGAAAAGGACTGCCGGTGCGCGGACAGAAGACAAAAACGAATGCCCGTACCCGGAAAGGCCCGAAGAGAACTGTAGCAAATAAGAAGAAATAAGCTGGAGAAAGTTTAGTAGAAAGGTTTGGGTTAGTTTTTTATGGCTGGTAAACAGACGAAAAAGACAACGAAAAAACGTGTCAAGAAAAACGTTGAACATGGCCAGGCTCATATTCAGTCGTCCTTCAACAATACGATCGTGACGATCACCGACGCGCAGGGAAATGCTCTTTCCTGGGCCAGCGCCGGCGGCCTTGGCTTTAGAGGTTCAAGGAAATCCACTCCCTATGCCGCTCAGATGGCGGCGGAAACTGCCACAAAGGCAGCTCTTCCTCATGGGTTGAAAACAGTGGATGTAATGGTAAAGGGACCGGGCTCCGGAAGGGAAGCGGCTATCCGCGCTCTGCAGGCCAACGGTCTTGAGGTACTCTCGATTCGTGACGTGACTCCGGTTCCGCATAACGGATGCCGTCCGCCCAAGAGACGTAGAGTATAGTGAGATACTTCAGGAGGAAAGGAAATTTATGGCAGTAAACAGAGTTCCGGTTTTAAAAAGATGCAGATCTCTTGGAATTGAGCCCAGTGTATTAGGTTACGATAAACATTCCAGAAGACAACTGACAAGAAGCTCGCGGAAGATCTCCGAGTACGGGCTTCAGCTCAGAGAGAAGCAGAAAGCAAAATTTATCTACGGTGTCCTTGAGAAGCCCTTCCATAATTATTATGAGAGAGCCGATATGATGAAGGGAATGACCGGCGAGAATCTGATGCGGCTTCTCGAGTCCCGCCTGGACAATGTGGTCTTCCGTCTCGGCTTCGCGAGAACCCGTAGAGAGGCCCGTCAGATCGTGGGACATAAGTTTGTTACCGTTAACGGTAATAAGGTGAACATTCCTTCCTACCTTGTAAAGGCGGGGGATGTGATCGCCATTGATGAGAAACATGTGAATGGCCAGAGAGTTAAGGATATTAAGGAAGTGACGGGCGGCCGTCTCGTACCCGAATGGCTTGAGGTGGATCAGGAGAAGATGGAAGGTACCGTAAAGGAGCTTCCCTCCAGAGACATGATCGAGGATGTTGTAAACGAGATGCTGATCGTCGAGCTTTATTCCAAATAACAATAAGGTTCTTACTCGAAAGGAGAATCCATGTTCGATTTTGAGAAACCAAAGATTGAGATCGAAGAGATCTCCGAGGATAAAATGTATGGCCGTTTTGTCGTGGAACCTCTGGAGAGAGGTTACGGTACGACGCTGGGGAATTCTCTCCGGCGGATCATGCTCAGTTCTCTTCCCGGCTCCGCGGTGAGCCAGATAAAGATCGACGGTGTTCTGCACGAATTTACTTCGATCCCCGGGGTGACCGAGGATGTGACCGAGATCGTTATGAATATTAAGGATCTGGCCATCCGCAACAACAGCTCCTCCCCGGAGCCGAAGGTCGCCTATATCGAATTCGAGGGCGAGGGAGTCGTTACGGCAGCGGATATCCAGGTAGACCAGGATATTGAGATCGTGAATAAGGATCTGGTGATCGCCCATCTCTCCGGCGGCCCCGACAGCCGCCTTTCGATGGAGCTTACGATCACCAACGGAAGAGGCTATGTATCCGCGGAAAAGAACAAGACCGAGGATACGCCCATCGGAGTGATCGCTGTGGACTCGATCTACACGCCCATCGAGCGTGTGAATCTTTCCATCGAAAATACCCGTGTGGGTCAGCAGACCGATTACGATAAGCTGACGCTGGACGTATATACCAACGGTACCCTGGGACCCGATGAGGGAGTCTCCCTGGCGGCCAAGGTCTTGTCCGAGCATCTCGCGTTATTTATCGATCTTTCGGATGCAGCCCAGTCGGCGGAGATCATGAGCGAGCCCCAGAGCGACGCGAAGGAAAAGGTACTGGAAATGAACATCGACGAGATGGAGCTTTCCGTGCGTTCCTATAACTGCCTGAAGCGCGCCGGGATCAATACCGTCGAGGAGCTGTGCAACAAGACCCCCGAGGATATGATGAAGGTCCGGAATCTGGGCCGGAAGTCCCTCGAGGAGGTGCTGGCAAAGCTCAAGGAGCTGGGTCTGTCGCTTTCACAGCATGACGGAGAATGATCCGCTTCGTCTGTGAATGCAGTTAAGAATGCCCCCCTGGTAAAGCCGATGCGTACAGGGGAGAACTCAAAAATAAGGCTCTCTTCGTAAGACTGAAAAAGCGGAAGAGGGCAGCCACAGGAGGTAAAAGAAATGGCAATGTACAGAAAGCTGGGAAGGACCTCTTCCCAGAGAAAGGCACTTCTCAGAAACCAGGTAACGGCGCTGCTGTATCGCGGCAAGATCGTGACCACAGAGGCCAAGGCAAAGGAGATCCGCAAGATCGCGGAGCATCTCATCGCTCTGGCGGTTAAGGAGAAGGATAATTTCGAGGAAGTAACCGTTCAGGCAAAGGTTGCCCGTAAGGATAAGGACGGCAAGCGCGTTAAGGAAGTAAAGGACGGCAAGAAGGTAACCGTATATGATACGGTGGACCGGACCATCAAAAAGGACAAGCCCTCCAGACTTCATGCCCGCCGCCAGATGCTGAAGGTCCTGTACCCGGTAACCGAGGTTCCGTCGGATAAGCCGGCAGGCCGGAAAAAGAATACGAAGGTAGTGGATATGCCCAAGAAGCTCTTTGAGGAGATCGCTCCCAAGTATGCGAACCGGAACGGCGGCTATACCAGGATCGTAAAGATCGGTCCCCGCAAGGGCGACGGTGCGCCTGAGGTGCTGATCGAGCTGGTGTAAGGAATAATGCTTACACCATGTTGGAATTATGGTAGGCAGGATCCTCTGTAACATCTTCTGAGAACCAGTCCGGGCCCTGAAAGGCCCGGGCTTTTTCGATACTTTCAAACTCCACCTCGGCCAGGATCAGCGGAGAAAGGTCTCCCTCAAAGATATCCAGCTCGATGGTATAGTCCTGATAGGGGATCCGGTATCTCGTTTTTTCGATGATACGCCCGTCTGCCTTTTGGATCAGATGAGAAAAGGCCTGTTCGTTCAGGGGAAGATTGTATTCCTCTCTGGCCAGAAGCCCCTGCCCCTTATAGGTAAGGACATAATCATTCCCCTCTCTTCGTACTCTTACGACGGGATTCCTGTTCAGATATCCCTGGGTGAGATGCTGATGGGGGTAGTCCTTGAGATTATCGGGCAGCCTTTTGATTAAAAATTTACGTTCGATTTCCATAAACTGATTATAACCGGAGGAAAGAAAAATGGCAAATGTTGCGGTGATGATGGCGGACGGCTGTGAGGAGATCGAGGCTCTGACAGTCGTGGATCTGCTTCGGAGAGGGAAGATTTCCTGTGATATGCTTTCGATATCCGGCAGCCTGACCGTTACGGGCAGCCACGGGATCGCGTTTTCCTGTGATGCGCTCCTTTCGGAGAAGGATGTAAATACATATGACGCTCTTGTGCTTCCGGGAGGGATGCCCGGAACGGTAAACCTGAAGGAAAGCGAAGGAGTACAGATGGCGCTGAAGGACTTTTCCGAACAGGGGAAGCTCCTTGCGGCGATCTGCGCGGCGCCGGCTCTGGTCCTCGGAGAGGGAGGCTTTTTGGAAGGGTATGAGGCGACCTGTTATCCCGGGATGGAGGACCATCTTAAGGGGGCGAAGGTCCGGACGGATGTGCCGGCGGTAAGAGACAGGGACCGGATTACCAGCCGGGGCCTCGGAACGGCCATTCCCTTTGCGCTTTCGATCCTTTCCTTCTTTGACGGAGAGGAGGCCGCAGGCGCTCTGAAAGAGGCGATTGTGTTTTCCCCTGAGGATATGCTATAATAGAATGGTTTGTTTTGATTATACAGGAAGGAAACTTTTAAAGATGAACGTTCAAGTAGAAAATCTGGAAAAAAACATGGTAAAGCTGACCATCGAGATCCCCGAGGAGCAGGTGGAGCCGGCTTTGAACAAGGCCTATCTGAAGGAGAGAAACCGGATCCGGATCGATGGCTTCCGTAAGGGAAAGGTGCCGCGGCAGATTATCGAGAAAATGTACGGACCGGAGGTGTTCTACGAGGAGGCCGCCAATATCCTGATCCAGGATAACTATGAAGAGGCCATGGACGAAAGCGGTGTGGATATCGTTTCCTCCCCGTCGATGGAGATTGTCCAGATCGAGAAGGGAAAGCCCTTTATCTTTACCGCGGAGGTGGCGAAGCGTCCGGAGGTGAAGCTGGGTCAGTATAAGGGCGTGAAGGTGAAGAAGGTGGATACCTCCGTGACCGATGAGGACGTGGAGGGCGAGATCGAGAAGGAAAGAAACCGCAACGCCAGAAGCGTGGAGAAGGAGGGCGAGATCGCAGAGGGCGATACCGCAGAGATCGATTTCGAGGGCTTCCTGGACGGAGAACCCTTTGAAGGCGGAAAGGGAGAGGGCCATTCCCTGGAGATCGGGTCCCATTCCTTTATCGACGGCTTCGAGGAACAGCTCGTCGGGAAGAAGGCCGGTGAGGAGACCGAGCTGAACGTGACCTTCCCCGAGGACTACCATGAAGAGAGCCTTGCGGGAAAGCCCGTTGTGTTTAAGGTAAAGATCCATACGGTCCGCTCGAAGGAGGTTCCGGAGCTGGATCAGGACTTTGCAGAGGATCAGGGCTTTGATTCCGTGGAGGAATACAGGGAGGACGTCAGAAAGCGGCTGGTGGATATCAAAGAAATGGATGCCAGACGTCAGAAGGAGGACGAGGCCATCGAAAAGATCATGGATTCCTCTGAGATGGAGATTCCGGATGCGATGATCGACTCCCAGGTGAATACGATGCTGAAGGGCTTTGCGCAGCGAATGGCGGGCCAGGGCCTTTCCATGAAGCAGTATATGCAGTTTACCGGAACGGATGTGGACGCCCTGAAGGAGCAGACCAGACCCGAAGCGATCAAGCGGATCCGCAGCTCCCTCGTGCTCGAGGCCATTGCAAAAGAGGAGTCTCTGAACGCCACGGATGAAGAGGTGGAAGAGGAGATCGGAAAGATGGCGGAGCGTTATGGAATGGAAAAGGAAAAATTCCTTGAGGCCATGGGCGAAAACGAAAGGGAGAATGTGAAACGGGATCTGAATATCGAGAAGGCAATAGATCTGATCCTGGACAATTGTGAGGAGGAGTAAAATGTTAATACCTTATGTAGTAGAGCAGACCAGCCGCGGAGAAAGATCCTATGATATTTACTCCCGCCTGCTGAAGGACCGGATCATTTTCCTCGGCGAAGAGGTGAATGAGTCGACCGGGAGCCTTGTGGTGGCGCAGCTCCTGTTCCTGGAGTCCGAGGACCCCGGAAAGGATATCCATCTTTACATCCATTCTCCCGGCGGAGAGGTGACCAGCGGTATGGCCATCTACGATACAATGCAGTACATTAAGTGCGACGTGAGTACGATCTGCGTCGGTATGGCCGCCAGCATGGGCGCGTTCCTTCTGGCCGGCGGAACAAAGGGAAAACGCTTTGCGCTTCCCAACGCGGAGATCATGATCCACCAGCCCTCCGGCGGAGCCAAGGGACAGGCGACCGAGATCGAGATCGCTGCGAAGAACATCCTGCGTACCAAGCAGAAGCTGAACGAGCTTCTGGCCAAGAATACGGGCCAGCCGCTCGAGAAGGTTGCGGAGGATACCGAAAGAGACCATTGGATGACTGCCCAGGAAGCCCTGGATTACGGTCTGGTGGACAGCATTATCGAAAAGAACAAGAGCGAAGAGAAAGAGAAAGAGTAAGGGAAAACGATGGCAGGAAAGATCATAGATGAAAGGATCCGCTGCTCCTTCTGCGGGAAGACCCAGGACCAGGTCCGAAAGCTGATCGCCGGTCCGAACGGAGCCTATATCTGCGATGAATGTGTGGATATCTGCGCGGAGATCATCGAGGAGGAGTTTGAAGAGGAAGAGGAAAACGGGGAACGCTCCATTTCGGATCCGGGGGATATTAACCTCATCAAGCCGGAGGAGATGAAGGCCTTTCTGGACGATTATGTGATCGGTCAGAACGAGGCCAAGAAGGTTCTTTCCGTAGCGGTGTACAACCACTACAAGCGCATCCGGGCCGGGATCGGCGAGGACACGGAGGTGGAGCTGCAGAAGAGCAACATCCTGATGCTCGGACCTACGGGCTGCGGCAAAACCCTTCTGGCCCAGACGCTGGCCAGGATATTAAACGTACCCTTCGCCATCGCGGACGCGACCACTCTGACCGAGGCCGGTTATGTTGGCGAGGACGTGGAGAATATCCTCTTAAAGCTTATTCAGGCGGCGGACTATGATATTGACCGCGCCCAGTACGGAATCGTTTACATCGATGAGATCGACAAGATTACGAAAAAGTCCGAGAACGTATCCATTACGCGGGACGTATCCGGCGAGGGCGTCCAGCAGGCGCTGTTAAAGATCCTCGAGGGTACGATCGCCTCCGTTCCTCCCCAGGGCGGACGCAAGCATCCCCAGCAGGAGCTGATCCAGATCGATACGACGAACATCCTCTTTATCTGCGGCGGTGCCTTTGACGGGCTGGACAAGATCATCGAAAGCCGGATCGACCGGAGCGAGATCGGCTTCGGTGCGGAGATCAAGAGCCGTGAGGAGAAGAATGTCGGCGAGATGTTCAAGAAGGCCATGCCGCAGGATCTGATGAAATTCGGTCTGATCCCGGAGTTTGTCGGCCGTGTGCCGATCGTGGTTTCGCTGGACAATCTGGACGAGGAGTCGATGATACGGATCCTGACCGAGCCGAAGAACTCTCTCGTAAAGCAGTATAAGAAGCTGTTTGAGCTCGACGGGGTGGATCTGAACTTCGACGAGGCGGCGATCCGGCAGGTTGCGAAGAAGACGATGGAGCGGGAGACCGGGGCCAGAGGACTTCGCGCCATTATGGAGGAGACCATGATGGATCTGATGTTCCGGATTCCCTCGGACGAGACGATCGAGAGCTGTACGATCACAAAGGAGGCGGTGGATGGCGCCGGTGAGCCTGTTATCGCCTACAAGGGCGGAAAGAACAGCAAGAAGGAAAGTGCTTAAATCCTATGCGCGGCCTGAGGGACACCTTTGGCCGCGTTTTTTTATATTGGCTACCCGGACGGGAATCGGCCGGCGGGGTGATGTGATCATTTCAACGCAGGACCGCTCTCGCTACGGGGAAAAGCGCAGTGGTACTAAGGAAACGCTGAACAAATCAGCATTTCCTTAGCAGGCTCCGCCGGATGTGCAGAAAATCGCAAAGGAAGGGCGCAAGCGCCCGCGATTTTCGCACGGGAAACGCCCAAAAGCAGCGTTTCCCATTGAATGCAATCGCCGGCAAGCCGACGATTCCGCTAAGTGCCGGCGTTTTCCACGTTCCTGCGTTAAAACGATCACATCACCCCACCGGCCGATTCCCTGGTTGCGGAGGGGAGAAAGAAAATGTAAACAGTAACGATAGTGTAGCAAGGGATGTGTTAATAAGGAGAAAAAAATGATCATCCGATCGGTAAATCTGGAAACGGTCTGCGGGCCGACGAGTGTTTTCCCGAAGAATACTTTGCCCGAGGTTGCTTTTGCGGGAAAATCCAATGTGGGGAAGAGCTCGCTCATCAACGCTCTTATGAACCGCAAAGCTTATGCAAGGACCAGCGAGAAGCCGGGCAAGACTCAGACCGTGAATTTTTACAATATCAATCAGGAGCTCTATTATGTGGATCTTCCGGGATACGGGTACGCGGCCATGCCGGAGAAGGAAAAACAGAAGATGGGGAAGATGGTGGAGGCTTATTTAAAGAGCTCGGAGATGCTTCGGGAGGTCTTTTTGCTGATCGATATCCGTCACGACCCCGGCGCGAACGACAAGCTCATGTATGAGTGGGTACTGTCGGAAGGGTACCGGCCCTTTATTGTTGCGACGAAGCTGGACAAGATCAAACGCTCCGAGACCGCGAAGAAGGTGAAGGCGATCCGCGCCGGTCTGAACGCGGATTCGGAGACGCAGATCCTTCCTTTTTCCTCGGTGACCAAGCAGGGCAGAGAGGAGCTGTGGGCCGAGATCGAGCGGGTCACGGGGTAACACCTAAGACTCCGCTGTCAGAGGCTTGTCCGCGCCGGTTTATCTATGGGGAAGTCCTTCCTTCAGCCGGCGCTTATCCTCATACATCGCGGTATCCGCGCGTTCGAAGACGTCTGCTGTGCAGGCGTCGTTTTTATATTTGGACGCACCGCAGGCGACGACGAGGCCGCCGATTTTGCCTGCTTCCCGGTTGTGGTCGGAGATCCTTCCGAGGTGATCCTCCAGACTCTTATAATCTTCCCCGAGCACAACGACGGCAAATTCGTCGCCGCCGACCCGGTAGACCGGGCTGCGCTTGAAGGTCTCGCAGATGAGTCGGCTGGCATCGCAGATATATTGATCGCCGGCCTTGTGACCGAGCGTATCATTTACCTTCTTCAGATCGTTCACATCCAGGATCACGATCGCGAAATCCGGATTATGATGCTCTGCGATCATCAGATCCAGACGCTGTTCCTCATCCAGATAGGCGTGCTTATTCTTTACGCCGGTCATCGCGTCGATATTGGCCTTGGTCTGAGCCTGGGCAAGACGCCTTGCGTAATCCTTCTCCTGACGGACAAAGTGGTCGATGTCGTTGATCCCGATGACCAGCCGTTCTCCGTCCGATTCCTCCAGCATGGCGGCTTTGAGCTGAACATAATTGGGCTTGCCGTCGATCAGGAAGCGATAGGTCAGGGAGAAGAGACCGCAGCGCTCGATTTCGGAAAGAACCCCCTCCTTCGTAAAGGCGGCGAGATAGCGCTCCAGGTCATCCGGGTAGACGATCTTTTTCCCGTTCTCACAGGCGGCGTTGAAGAAATCCGCTCCCTCCTTCGGGATCTCGAAGTCCTGAAAGCCCTTGGTGGAGCTGAATTCCCGATAGTAGTCGGTTTCCGGATCCACCACATAGACGCAGATGAAATCACCGGCCAGAGCGTTCAGCCGGGCATAGGCGATGTGCTCCTCCTTGACGCGCTCCGCCGCGCGGCGCTGCCTGGTCTGCTCGTCCACGTCCATGACCCCGAGAATAATGACGCGATCGTCATCCTCCATACGGGATACCTTCATGCTGACGTAGGTGGAGCCGCTGTCCTTCAGAAGCCGGTAGGTCATAAAGAAAAAGCCGTTCCGGTTCAGGCTGTCGATCAGATTGTCCCGCTCGAGAGCCTTCATAAAGGCTGAACGGTCCTCCGGATGGATATAGAGACCGGCCTCACGCATACAGGCGCTGAAGAAGTCTTTGCCCCGGCGTACCTCGGTCAATGCGCCGGTTGTTTCATCCGTACGGTATTCGGTAAATTCCTCCGTATCCAGATGGATGTAGTAAAGATCCTCGTAGCTGCGGGCAAGGGTCTGGGCAATATGGTTATAGATGATGCCGTTGTTCCGCTCCGTTTCATAGGCCTCTCTGGTCTTCACGTTTTCCCTCTGGATCCGCACCAGGTCCGTCACATCCTGACACATGCCGAGGAGGCAGAGCCTGCCGTCCACATCCGTAAATTTCTGCTTGGTGGTCTGAAATTCACGAACATTTCCCGCTCCGTCCGGAACCTCTTCATAAAAAATATAGGGCATTTCGATGGACAAAGCGAAGGCATCGCCCTCCGAGAAATGAGCGGCGGTATCCTTGTCGAAGATCTGTGCATCGGTCAGGCCGATGACATCGGCAGGGGACTTCTTGTTTGCGTAATCGGCAAAGGCCTGGTTGCAGGCAAGATAGACGCCGGTTTTCGCATCCTTGTAGAAGCTCAGCGCCGGCATATTGTCCAGAAGGGAAGAGATGGAATGCTTCAGCTCCTTAAACTTTTCCGCCTCATTGAGCCGGATCTGGTACTCCTCCCGCACGATCCTTACCACGGAGATATGCAGAAGGCTGGTGCCCAGCATATAGGCGATGGAGTAGGCCGGAAGCAGGGGGAAGCATAACTGGGCGAACAGGAACAGGGCCATGATGATACCGAAGCTTCCGATCATACGGTACCGCTGCCACATGCTTTCCGCCTCGCGCTGACGATAGATCCCGGAAAAGGCATAGACCGAGATCAGGATAAGGGTCAGGATCTGGGCAGCAAGAACCACGTTTCGTACCGCAAGCTCCCGGTAGACGCAGAATTCGTCGATGGTAAAAAGCAGAGGGATAAAAATATTGATCACGGAAACAAGCATGACAAAGAGGGCAATGGAATGTCCGATGGCCAGAATAACACGGCCAAAGCCCTTCTTTTCATTCAGATATTCGACCACATACTGAGTCCAGAACAGGATCCCGGAGGCCATGGCAATAAAGTAGATCGTCGTGTCCGCAAAAAGAGGAACAGCAAGCTTTGCATCCTCCAGAACGCCCCACAGAATATCGGTCACATAATAGATAAGCACCGAATACAGAAATCTCCGGTACACCTTCCAGACGGGGATATCAAAAGCCGGATTTTTGCCCTTAAGGATCCCCCAGTTTTCGATCAACAGCAGAATGGCCGCCAGAACACCAATCGCAGAATAGTACATATCCGTTTTCCTCGATTGCAAAAAGAAAATAGTGGTATTCTATTCAAAACGCATATTTG
>JAFSXC010000002.1 GCA_017450105.1 Lachnospiraceae bacterium
GAAAAAGTAAATGGAGATTTAATCTTTTATGAACCGGAAAGCGAGCCGCTTGTCGTGGAGCATGACGGCCCGATTACGCCCTGCTCAAAGAAGGCAGGGGGAAGGCCCATCGTGGTCTCCTTCCATGAAAAAGAGATTACGCTCACATTTTACCATTCCATCGCGGACGCGGCCGGGATCATCGGCGTGCTGCGCACCTTTGTGTACCATTACTGCCGCCTCCATTTTCAGAAGGACTTCGATCCCGCCGGGATCGAGCTTCGGGAGGGACGGCCGGTCGAGGACTATTACCGCTCGCCGTTTTCCCTGGAGCTCGGCGATTATACGCCGCAGCCTCTTGCCTCCTACCCGATCGGAGATACGCTCTTTACGGATGCCGAAATGGCGCCTCCTGCGCCCGGAACGGTATGTACCTCCACGGTCAGGATCTCCTCTGAGGAATTTATCCGCCTGTGCAAACAGAACGATACCTCTCCTTCGATCATGCTCTGCATCCTGCTCGGGAAGGCCATCTACAGCGCAAATCCCGGTGATAAAAGAAGAATGGCGTTTGATATTACGGTGAATTACCGGAAGCAGCTCGGGATTTCGGACTGCCTGGGTGTCTTTTCCACAGTTGCCACGGTCTGCAGCCCTTACACGGAGATCATGGAAAAGCCGGTCCCGGAGACGGCGGGGATCCTGAAAAAACAACTGGACGCACAGCGCACCGGGGACTACGCAAAGACGATGATGGATATGGCGAGGACCTATCTGATACTGAAGGATGCCCTCTCCGGCGTTATCTCCTACGAGGGAAGAATGGACTTCGGAAGCGTGAATGACCATGTAACGAATATGTTCCTTGTGAACAACGTATTTAATACGATCCACATGATCGATTTTAAGGGAGATCTCATCCTTCACTTCCAGTTCGGAAAGGCAACGGATAAATACCGGGAGGCGTTTGTAAAGGAGCTTGAAAAAGCGGGCGTTATGATCAAAGAGAAAACGGAAACGTATACGGTTTTGAATGAGGTATAAAGATGAGTGGGAAATTACACAAAAACGCGGGCCCCAAGGCCATGAACATCTTCTGGGAATGGGACCAGATCGCGCCCTATCCGATGACGGTGCGGATAAAGCTGGATCATCCGATCGACGGAGAAGAGCTGTGCCGGGCGTTTGAAGAAGCGCTCTCGGTATGGCCGCTTTTGAAGGACTCCTTCCTTCCGCAGGAGGATGGAAATATCTATTTCGTGGAAAACGAAAACCCCATACGGGTCCATCATACAAAGGATATCATAGCCGCCGGAAAGGGGCCGAACGATAACCGCGTGATCGCACTCTCCTATGACAACGACGTGCTTTCATTTACCGGGCTCCACTCCTTCCTGGACGGCGGGAGTCTTTTTATGGTGATGAAGGGTACGCTGTGCCGCTATCTTGCAAAGCATTTTGATCAGCCCGGGGAGGTGAAGCTTCTCCCGGGACCGGGCGACGGGGATCTGCCGGAAAACTATGAATTCTATATCTTCCGGAAGGATACCGCATCGATGCCGTTTGAATATAAGGAAGCGTACTTAAGCCTTGAAAACTGCTTTATGGATGCGCGTACGAAAAAGCAGGAGGGAACGCCGCTCGTATTGTCGCGGGTCGAGGTCGAAAGCGATGCGTTCATCTCCTACTGTAAACAGAACGGTGCAAACCCCTCTGTGATGCTCGTGATCCTGATGGCGCAGGCCATGTACCGGAACAACCCTGAGGAACAGAGACCCTTTGCGGGGCTGATCACAATGAATATCCGGCATGCGCTCGGGATCGATATGGCGATCATGGGGCAGTCCTCCGCAATGATCATCGACGTTACGAGAGACGAGCTGGAGACCAAACCGTTTACGGAGCTGATCCGGGAAAAGCGTTCCTCTATGGATGCCCAGAGGAGCCGGGATTACCTGCTTTCCAGAGCGGATGATATGAGAAATGCAAAGCCGTTTATGCGGGCGGAATATACCTTCCGGCTTTCCTATTTCGGGGAATTTGACTATGGCGGATATTCTTCGCATGTTGAGGATATCCTGACCTATAACGAGGCCTATGACGAGGTTCATATGTTCTCGATCAACGGCCGCTTCTTTATCGATCTGCAGCTCGGCAGCGCAACCGAAGAATATGTGGGAGCCGTCCTCTCGCTGCTTCGGGAAGCCGGCGTAAACGCGAAGGCCGCAGAGGAGCTTCTTCCGATCAAACCTGTCACCAGGTAATTAAGCGAGGGATCTATGAAAAAAATACTATCCTGTATGAAGGCCCGGGAATGGGTCTTCTTTGCAGCCTTCATCGGTTTTGTGACCGGGCAGACCCTGCTGACCCTCACAATGCCGGAATATATGGACGAGATTACCCGGACGATCCAGGCGCAGGGGAGCGATCTGAACGCCCTGGTAAGGCCCGCGCTTTTCATGCTTTTATGTGCGGCCGGCTCGATCGTCTGCGCGGTCTTCGCGGCCTATTTTGTTGCGCAGATTACGACGACCGTAACCGGCAGGATGCGCGAGGCGGTCTTTCAGAAAACGATCTCCTTTTCTCTCGCGGAGATGAACGGCTTCTCCGCCTCCAGCCTGATTACGAGATGTACGAACGACGTGGACAATATCCAGAACTTTTCGGCCATGGGGCTTCAGGCTCTGATCCAGGGGCCGCTGATGGCGGTGATCGCGATCCTCAAAATGGGAAGCAACTCGACCTGGCTCGTCGCGGTCATGATCACGATCGTTCTGATCCTTGCGATGCTTCTTACCGTTTTCTTTATTTCTCTTCCGAAAAATGTAAGGCTCCAGGGCCTGGTCGACAGGCTGAACCGGGTAACGAGGGAGCATCTTTCGGGACTTCGGGTGGTCCATGCCTACAACGGCTATGACCTCCAGAAAAAGCAGTTCGATGAGGTCAATGAAGACGCGACCAGAACGAACATCTTCGTCAACCGGACGATGGGGGTTTTAAGTCCCTTCCTTCCGTTCTTTATGAACGGCCTTTCTCTGGTTATTTATGTTCTGGGAGCCGTTATGATCAATAATGCTGCAGGTCCGGAGAAGCTGGATCTCTTTTCCCAGATGATCGTTTTTGTGTCCTATGCGCTGCAGGCGGTTTCGGCCTTTGTCATCATGCTGATGGCGATCGTGGCCCTCCCGACGGTTGTGGTGTCGATCCGCAGGATCAGCGAGGTTCTGAATACAAAGCTTACGATCATCGACGGCGCCGGAAAGACCGGCAAGGGAGTCGAAGGAAGGCTCGAGTTCCGGCATGTTTCGTTCGCCTATCCCGGAGCCTCCGAGAAGGTCCTATCCGACATCAGCTTTACCGCGGAAAAGGGCCAGGTCGTCGCGATCATCGGCTCGACCGGTTCCGGAAAGACGTCTCTGATGAACCTGATCCCGCGGCTCTACGATGCGACCGGGGGAGAAGTCCTTGTGGACGGGATCAATGTCCGCGATTATAAGCTCGAGACCTTAAGAGAAAAGATCGGCTACGTTCCGCAGAAGAGCTTCCTGTTTGAGGGAACGATCTCTTCCAATATCGATTACGGGAAGGGGGAAGGCTTCGCTTCTGCCGTTTCCGAGATCAAAAAGGCGGCCGAGATCGGCCAGTCGAAGGAGTTTATCGAGAAAAAGGAAGGCGCCTATGACGCGCATGTCGAGGAAGGCGGGTCGAACTTCTCCGGCGGCCAGAAGCAGCGGCTTACGATCTCCCGGGCGGTCTGCCGGAATCCCGAGTTCTATCTGTTCGACGATTCGTTTTCCGCTCTCGATTTCAAGACCGACGCGATTTTACGGAAAAAGCTTCATGAGTATGCAAAGGACGCGACGCAGATCATCGTAGGCCAGCGGATCGGAAGCATTATGCATGCCGATCAGATCCTCGTTCTGGAGAAGGGACGGGTTGTCGGGATCGGAACCCACGACGAGCTGATGAAGACCTGCGCGGTGTATCAGGAAATTGCTGCTTCACAGCTTTCACAGGAGGATATAGCGTGAAACCAGAGAAGAAAACCGGTGGAGCACTCAAACGGCTGCTCGTCTATATGAAGCCCTGGTGGGGCCTTCTGGTCCTGATCACGGTGCTGTCCTTTGCGGGGGCGTTTCTGAACGTCATGGCGCCCAATCAGATGAAAAAGATCGTGGACGAGATCCAGATCGGTCTGTCCGGAACGATCCAAATGGACAAGATCCTTCAGGATGTTATCGTAACGATCGCGCTGATCAGTATCGCTCTGCTCTGCAACATGGTCCAGTCCATGATCAGCCCTGTGATCTCGCAGCACACGTCCAGAAAACTCCGCCGCGAGATCAACGCGAAGACAAACCGGATCCCGCTGTCGTTTTATGATACGACCCCGGAGGGCGAGGTGCTTTCGACGATGACCAATGACGTGGAAAACATCGCGAAGCAATTCGGGAATACCCTGCCCTCTCTCCTGGTTTCCGGAACGACTTTGATCGGCTGTATTATCATCATGTTCCTTACCAATTGGACCCTTGCGCTGATAACGATCATTGCTTCCTGCGTTGGCCTCTTCATCAATTTCATCCTGATGTCCAAGGGCCTTGCCGCCGCTTCGGGCCGGCAGGACAGCCTCGCCGTCGTCAATTCAAAGGTCAACGAGGCGTTTATGGGGCATCTTGTGATCAAGGCGTTCGGGGCGGAAAAGGAGGTACTCGGCTCCTTCCGTCAGGACAATGAAAACTTAAGGAAGCTGACCTTCAAGAGCCAGTTTTTCTCTGCTCTGATCATGCCGGTCTCCACGTTCGTCGGAAATCTCGGTTATATTGTCGTCTGCGTGGTCGGCGCGGCGCTTGCGTTAAAGGGGCAGATCCTGGTCGGCACGATCGTCGCGTTTATCCAATACGCGATGCAGTTTACCAACAACCTTTCCACGCTGGCGCAGGGAGCCGGGACGATCTCTCCGGCGATCGCTTCCGCCGCAAGGATCTTTGCCTACCTTGACCGGGAGGAAATGGCGGATGAAGGGAAGCAGACGCTCGCTCTTGACGCGGTAAAGGGCGGGGTTGATTTTGAGCATATCCGGTTCGGCTACCGTCCGGAGGCGGTCATCGTGCATGATTTCTCCTGCAAGGTAGCGCCCGGGAAAAAGATCGCGATCGTCGGACCGACAGGCGCCGGAAAATCCACGCTGATCAATCTGCTTACGCGGTTCTATGAGCTGAATGGCGGCTGCATAAAGATCGACGGGGTCCCGATTACCGAGATGCCCCGGGAGATGCTCCACAGCCTGATCAGTATCGTTCTGCAGGAGACCTGGACCTTCGAGGGCTCGATCCGCGACAATATCGTTTACGCGAAGCAGGGAGTATCGGAGGAGCAGCTTAAAACCGTCTGCGAGGACGCGGGGATCATGACCTTTGCCTCGACCTTCCCAAACGGGATCGATACGGTACTCGGAGAAGCCTGCGGGATCTCCGCCGGTCAGAAGCAGCTCATCACAATCGCGCGGGCCATGCTGGATGACGCGCCGATCCTGATCCTCGACGAGGCGACCTCCTCCGTGGATACAAGGACCGAGAAGCTCATCTCCCAGGCCATCGACAAGCTGATGGAGGGCAGAACGAGCTTTGTGATC
>JAFSXC010000021.1 GCA_017450105.1 Lachnospiraceae bacterium
ATTCGGCTGGTCAAAGAGTCGACGGCCGAGGACAGGGTTCCCGAAAGGGTCAGAAACATCGTCATGGTTCCGTAGGTTATGACCCCGCTCCAGACCCTGTGAATTCCCCAGGCATAGGCTCCGTACGTTACCGCGAGCCCGACAAAGCCGAGCAGGATGGAGTTAAACGCCGTAAGCCGCCGGAAGTCCAGGCGCATGCCCTTATATTCCTCCTGGAGCTTTTTCAGCTTTCCGACATAGGTTTTGATCAGATCGAGGGATTTGATCGTCGCGATATTGACGAAGGACTCCTGATTAAAAGCGTTTAAGAGCGCGCTCATCGTCATGCTCCTGCCGCCGTATTTTTTCATACGGTTCAAGAGCCGTTTGCTCGCGATCAGAGAAAACGGGATCCCCACCAGCGCGAACAGCGCAAAGGTCCAGTCGTAATGCACCATCATGACAAAGGCGCCGATCAGGCGGAAGATATTGATGATCAGATTCGGAACGAAGTTTAAGATCCCGCCGGACACTGCCCCCGTATCGGTATTCCACCGGGTCAGAAGGTCACCGCTGTGGAAACGCGATAGGTACTCCCAGTCCGTCTCCATGATCTTCTCATAGATTTCCGAGCGCAGCTCCAGATCCACCCGCAGGCTGATCCAGGACGACAAATATCCCGAGATCTGGCTCAGAAGGATGTTCACAACGCCGACGATGATCATCGTCACAAAATATTTCAGGATTTCATCGGTCTTATGGCCTGTAATGATGTCGATCACGTCCTTGCTTACAAGACTCATCAGAAACCCCGTCAGAACCGACGTCAGTCCCAGGCCCGTGTAAATCAGGATAAAAACCCAGTATCGTCTTACATAGCCATAAATCCATTTGGTCTGCTTCCACATGGATTTAAGCCGCCCGGCCTTGATCCGCCCGATATAAAACCGAATGCGTTCGATCAGATGCTTCATGCCTTAAAAATCCTTTATCAGGCGGTCAACCTCTTCCTGCTCCAGCATCTCGCAGCCCTTGTTACGGATCGCATACACGCGTTTGCATAAATTCAGCACCGTCGGCCGGTGGGTCGTTACGATACAGACCCTGGGATAGGTATCCTGCATGATGTTCTTTAAGACCTTCCGTTCCGTCGCCACATCGAGAGCCGAGCTCGCTTCATCCAGCAGCAGGATCGGCGCCTTCCGAAGCAGAGCTCTTGCGATCGCAAGACGCTGGCCCTGGCCCTCGGAAAAGCCTCCGCCCCGCTCCTTCACCTCGGCGTCCAGTTTCGCCGGCAGCTTTTCCACAAATTCCCAGGCACAGGCCCGTTTCAGCGCGTCGATCATCTCCTCATCCGTCGCGTCGGGCTTCACGTTCAGAAGGTTGCTCCGGATCGTCCCCGAGAGCATCGTATTTCCCTGCGGCACATAAGAGAAGAACTGGCGCATATAGGGCGCGTTCTCCATCTCCTCCTGATCGTTCGCGACGATCGCGATCTTCCCTTCCTTCGGCGGCATCAACGCCAGAAGGAGACGCAGCATCGTCGTCTTCCCTTCGCCGGAGGGGCCGACCAGACCGATGATCTCGTGGGGCTTCGCTTCAAAGGACGCGGCGGAAAAGACCTCAGTCCCGTTCTTATAGGCATAGGTCACATCGCGGACATAAAGAGCCAGGCCCTCGTCGCGATGGGCCTTCAAGAATTCCTGCGCTTCCGGATACTTCGAATAATCCTCCCGCGGCATCTCCACGATGTCCATGAGCCGCCCCGCCGAGATCGTAAGGCTGATGGCGGACGGGATCATGCTGGCAAGCTGGTTTACGGAGCCCGTGAGCTGCCCGGACAGGGACAGAAACATCGTCATCGAACCGTAGGAAATCGCCCCGGACCAGACCCGGTAGATACCCCAGCCATAGGAGCTGTAGGAAACCAGAAGGCCGACCAGTCCGAGGATCACGGACGTCCAGATACTCATCCTCTGGAACTCCAGCTTCATGTCCTTATACTCCTTCTGGAGCTGCTTTAAATTCGCGACATAAAGCCGCACCAGATCAAAGGCCTTAATGGTCTGGATATTCGCGAACGACTCCTGGTTAAAGCCGCTCATCTTCGCGCTCATGGCCATGGAGCGCTTGTTGTTGTTCTGCATCCGGTTGATCAGGGTCTTGCTGAGGATCATGGAGACCGGGATCCCGGCCAGCGCAAACACCATAAAGGTCCAGTCGTTTTTGATCACCATCCAGAACGCCGAGACCAGCCGGAAGATGTTGATGATCAGGTTCGGGATAAAGTTCAGAACCCCGCTCGCGATCGTCGCGGTATCGGTCCCCCACCGGGTCAGAAGGTCACCGGTATGGTAGTTCGTCAGCGACTCCCAGTCCGTTTCCATGATCTTCTCATACATTTCGGAGCTTAATTCCTGCCCGACCTTAATGCTGATCCAGCTCGAGGCATAGCTCGTAATCTGGCCGATCAGGATATTCACCACCGCGATCCCGATCATCAGCGTGAAGTATTTTATGATCTCGCCGGTCTTATGGCCGGTAATGATATCGACGACGTCCTTGCTGACCCAGGTCCCGAACAGCCCGGTCACAACGCCGCTTAAGCCCAGCGCGGTATAGAAGATCATGGCCAGCCAGTAGCGCTTCGCATAGCCGTAGATCCATTTGGTCTGCGCCCAGGCTTCCTTCAGTCTTCCTTCCTTTACTCGTTTCAGATAAAATTTTGCACGTTCCTTAATTGAGCCCATAACAGGTTTATTATAGCAGAAAAAAACCGCACCTGAAAGGTGCGGTTCCGGATTTCATTTCTTTTTTCGATCGGTCAGTCAATCCCGCCCTGTACATTCGTCTCATGACGGCAGACATAGGAAATGCCGGAAATGCCAAGAGCCTTTGTGGTGGCTTCATCCGCTGCTTTTGCCCAGACCTTGAAAGTAACCACGTCACCGGAATTATAACCGTTCGCATGCAGATCACGCACGACCGTAACGGTATCGCCGCTGAAGGTGGAAGAAAACTCCGAATAGGCATCCGTAAGCGGGGCGCTGAATTTGATCGTGTAGGTCACCTGGGTGGTGATATGTACTACATCCGTGGAGTGGACAGCCCTGATCTCAAATACATTGTGAGAGCCGTTCCAGTCCTGTACGCTCCGTCCGCTGACATCCCAGCAGTCCGTCGAGCCACTCGCTGCAAAAACGCCTTCCGCAAAATCTCCGTTTTCAAGAACCAATGGTTTTACATACATAAGCCTCTTCTCCTTTTCTGTGGTCTTCACTGATATCACTATTTTCCTCTGTTTGAAAAAATGTTATCATGCTTTGTTTTCAATGTAAAGTCTGTCCATAAAACCATGCAATTTTTGCAATAATTATGCCGGTTTTTGATGGTAATAAGCCTTGCAATAAGGCGGTTTTCCTGCTATTATAAATAATAATTATATGTTTTTTGTCGGATTTTGTTTGAGCAGAAAAGAGGGTGTATTATGAAAACATATGAAAAGCCATTGATCCTTGCGAATGATGATCTGTTCGAAGGCGTTTTTGCCGCCAGCGGCGGGCCGATTGAAGGTATTGATGAAATAGCTCCGGAGGATCTGAATCTTCCGGTCCATGATACGGTGGATCCCCAGGGCGAGCAGGATCCGGGATCGACTGAAACGCCGGAAGCGGAAACAACGAACGAAGAGCCCGTAAGCGAGCCCGCCTCGGAGGCCCAGCCGGAACCGGAGCCTGAACCGCAGCCTCAGCCCGAACCCGAACCGCAGCCTCAGCCGGAAACGCAGACTCCGGGTGGAGATCAGACCCAGGAAGCGGGGGAAGGCGTTCCCACCTGTGACAGCAAATACACAGGCGGCGTCTACCATCCGGCGACCTACTCCGGTACTACGGTCATGGAGGTATATGGCTGCATGGGCTGTCCCGCCTTTAGAGGGGATGCCTGCGGTCTGACGACCGATTACGTTGCATCCGGATATGCTTCCAGTTACGATGTCGACAATGGAAATCGGATGCCCGCTTGGGAGAAGCACGGTTGGGCCCCGGATGATCTCAACAATTGGAACAACTGCAACGTTGACAAAGTATAAAACGGTATAGACCAGCCTGATTGCTCCCTTAAGCATACAGGGCACAATTAAAGCAGATAGTTCTTTTCCCCTCTCCTTCCATGGAGAGGGGTTTTTTATTGCCCTGAAAAACTCCCCCAAAACCGCATCCAGTCTTTGCAGGCTTCCCAAACATGCCTTTATCATCCTCTCCCATTCCAGCTTCCTTATGATTTTCAATTGCTCTGAGGCTTCATAGAAGGGCGGCGTTGTCCGGAATCTTAAGCTTCCCTACTTCTACCTCCGGTACAACGTTTCTCTTCTGATCCTTTGTGATGAATTCAGCAGCGTAAAGGGGATATGTGTCAAATCCGTCCCCTCCCCCTATATTGGTATCAGAAAACTTTATCGCCCTGTATTTCCCATACTTCGTCGGGTTGGCTATCACGTATTTCATACTCGTTGCGCGGTTATTGGTTGCCTTGCACTCAACAATGGTAACATCGCCTTCATCCTCTGTCAGGAAATCCAGTTCCGGCGAACCGCTTGGAGCATGAAAATAATACAATCCTCTCCCACTCGTATAAAAAGCGGATGCCGCCTGTTTTCTTTCCATTGAACCAGATCGTTCCAGATATTTCTTTTCAGCACAATAAATCCTCCTCTGTATGTTTTTTACAATATCAATTGTCATTTTTCAAAGGATTTATCCGGTTGCTTTTGTCATTTTTCAATGGATATTGCATAGCGCTTTGTCATTTTTCAAAGGATTTCTCATGACATTTTTGTCATTTTTCAAAGGATTCTCTCCCATTCTGCCAGAATCCTTCCCTCCGAAAACTGTTCCGAACGGTCAAGCGCATGGGAAACATAAGACTCTCGTAAGCTCTCGTCCTCCATGACAGCGCAAAGCGCCTCCGTCATTGCCTTCGTATCCTCCATCGGCAGAAGTCGGCCATTGATCTTATCCAGAACAAGCTCCTCGGTTCCCGCCATCGAAAATGCGACTACCGGCAGGCGAAAGGCCTGCGCCTCGAGGATCGTCATCGGCAGGCCCTCCGACCGGGACGGGCAGACATAGATCGACGCTTTCCGATAAAAAGGACCCACATCCTGCACTTCGCCGGTCAATAGCAGGCGGTCTGAAAGCCCCGCCTCGGCCGCGTCCGTTTTCAGCTTCTCATGCAGCTCCCCTTCTCCAACGACGACCCACGTCCAGTCCTGAAACCGCGAAAGCACCTCCTTCGCCATCGGAACGATCAGATCCGACCCCTTGACCGCCAGAAGGTGTCCTACGGTAAGGAGCTGCTTTTCTTTTGGCTCTTTTATTTCCTGCGGGATGGACGGCATCGGATTTCCGATCGTAAAAATCCCCTTCTCTCTTCCGAGATACCGGGACAGGGACCGCGCTCCCGCTTTTGTCAGCGTCACGATCGCGTCCGTTTTTTTCGTATAGAGCTTAAGGATCAGCCGCCGGTAAAAAACACCCATCTCATAAGAAAAGTCAAAGTGTTCCCAGGAAATGACCCGAACAGGAAGTCGTCTCGCCGCCGGAACGCTTAACACATCCAACACGACATCAATGTCGATCATAACATCCACTTTCTTATCCCGCAGATATTTCCTGACCTTCGGGATCAACGAAAGATAGCCCGGCCCGGGGTTGATCCAATGGTCGCTGAGGTGTGATCTTCGGATATGGGGGGAGATCGGAAATGCCGGCTTCCTTTGTCCCTCCGTAAGACTTAAAAAAAGGATCCGAAGGTCCTTATTTTTCTCCTGCAAAGCATTTGCGAGCCGGATCGCGGTACGCTCCGTCCCCCCTCCTCTGGTGATATCTCCCGAAAAAAAACAAATTGTTTTCATGCGTTTCCATTTCCTTTGAATCATGTTATTATGAATATACTGTTCAAGACAGTTCCTGTTGGCCTAGTATGGTATTCATTATACAGGAAGCTTCAGCACATTTCTATTTCATTATAAGCTAAAGTCCGGTTCTTTGGGGCGTGCTGTACTAAGGAGGAAACGACACCTTGCCATCGGATTTTAAACTCTTCTATCTGAACAACCCAAAAGAAAAGCCGGTCCTTCATTCCAAACAGGACTACCACAGATTCTATTTCCTGTCAGAAGGACATGATGAGCTCTCCTTTCATGACCATAAGATCCCGCTCTCCTTCGGTCAGGTGGTTCTGATCCCGCCGGAAGCAGAGCTTTCTCTTACGACGGAATCGCAGTCCGGCCATACCGGTTTTTTACTCTGCATCCGTTCCGAATATCTTTATGGCCTGGAAAATAAAAGGCAGGTTTTTCGCTGTCTTCGGACAAATCTCCTTTTGACCGAGCCCTATGTTCTGACGCCCCGTTTTTCTGATTTCCGGACCATGGAAAACCGGCTGCTTTCGATCTTTTCCGAGCAGCAGGAGGAGCGCTACGGCTGGCTCGAGCGGGTCGAGCTTTTTGTCCGGGAGATCTACCTCCTGATCAACCGGATCTTCATGGAAAATGTTGCCCCCTACGAGCCGAAAAAAGAAGCCGGTACAATCCGGGATATCTGCGCCTATGTAGACGAGCATCTCGCCGAGGATCTGACGCTGTCCTCGCTGGCCGAGCGCTTCTTTGTCAGCGAAAGCTACATCGCCCACTCCTTCCAGAAGAGCACAGGTCTCCCCTTCCACCGTTACCTTTTAAGGCAGAGGGTGGAGCTTGTCAAGGAAGCGCTGCTGCGCGGAGAGGATATCAGTAACAAGCATGCCGCCTATGGCTTCCGCTATTATTCCGGCCTGTATCGTGCCTTTAAGAATGAAGTGGGGATGTCTCCGGCAGAATTCCGGAAGACACATGCGATCGGATGGTCGGTGTAGGAAGGAAGTGTGTCAGGGGGACTGTCCCAATGCCATTAACTTAAGCCCAATAATTTCCCCGGAGCGCTTTTCAAGAGGGCCCCGACGCGAGCTTTGGGTTCCCCCAGAGCGCAAGCGTTGGGAGATGGCTTGCCAGAGCGGCGCCAACATGTAGATTTGCTTAAGTGAATGGCATTTGCGCTACAGGAGTTTTTTCGTAAGCCTCCCCCGCCGTCCAGCGTCCTTCAGGATCGCGGCCGCGGACTGCCCGCCGCGTCTGGTTTTGTTGTTCTTTAAAAACCGGACGAGAACGATAAGATAGAGCCCCGGAAGCAGTACAATGGTTTTGCTGAGCTTCGGAAAGGCCAGAACCGTCTGGTGATGGAATTCCCGGACATAATCGAAAAACCCGTCTCCGCGAAGGGCCACCATCCGCGCCGAATCCGGCGCCTTTTCCTTTTCCGCATCCAGGATCTCCCGCATCAGCTCACAGACGACATCATCGGGGCTTTTTTTGCAGAAGACACCGTCCTCATAGAGGTAGTCGGTTTCCGTTTCCCGAAGCGTACCGGTTCCGTCCGTTTTCAATCCAAAGTAACGGACACAGATCGTTGTAACTGCAGAAAGGAAGCGCTCCAGCCGGCACTCCCTGATATCCGAAAGAAAGCGTTCCGTCTCCTCCTTCGAAACCCTCCGGTTCCAGAAAACGACCCAGTCGCATAAGAGCTTCAGCCCGAACCCGGAGCCGACGAAATGCATCAGCATATGCAAAAGCAGATGGAAGGCCAGAAGGTCCTCCGGCAGAGCCGGGAACGAAACCGTCAGAGCCTTCCGGGTGAAAAGCATGTCCTCGGACAGTTGAAACCGCTTCTCGATCCATCGGTTTCTGCCGGCGTCATCCATCGGCTCGACGACCATGGTATGGAGCTCTAAGATCCGGTTCTCCGGGGTTGACCATTCCCTGTGGTGATTCGTAAACTGCTCCTCCATCGGCCGGTATCCCGCCGCCAGAAGGAGCTCCTCCGCTTTTTTCAAATGCTCTGCGTTCAAAAGAAGGAGGTCAATATCGGAAGACCGTCTCATCTCCGGCATCGGATACAGACAGGCGACGGAAACGCCCTTTAAGACCGCCACCGGGATCTCGGCCTTCCGGAAGAGCTTTACCACCCGGTCTGACAGACGCAAAAACTGATAAAACGTCCTCGCCGATTCCTGCATGGCTCCTTCGAGCATCCTATGGTCGTCCTCCGAAAGAGGCAGGTTCCTTGCTAAAGAATAGATGACCGGCAGAACCGAATGTGTTGCGGCCAGCATAAGAAGCTTCGAAGGGTCCGCTTTTTCCGATCCGTTCGAAGCTTTTTTGCAACCAGAAAGAGATTCAGCGATCATTGCTGAAAGCTGAATCTCCTCATCTGTAAATTTTATATTCTGTTTCTCCCCGGACATCAGGAATGATTGGTCGTTCCGGTTACAGCACCCTCATGCTGCCAGGTGGTGCTTCCGGAGTGTGTTGTCCAATACAGATAATCCGTAGCTTTTACTGTTGCAATATCCCGTACCGTAACAAAATCGCTCTCAGTAATGGTGCAGGGAAGATCTCCCAAACGGTCCGTCTGTGTCTCGAGCATCCTCACCGGCGTTCCGTTATCATCCAGTTCGATCTGATAATGGTTCGGATCTCCGCAGAAACGAAGTCTGTGGTTCTGGTTACCGGCATCCAGACGGCCGGGATCTCTGGGATTTCCGTTATCTTTGAATGTTTCATTGGTAGGCACGGTACATACCACAGCCCAACAGGCCGCTACATATTCATTCGCTTCAAATGTTTCAAGATTTGCATGCGGTGTTGTCCAGACTCTCTTCTCCATTCTAAACCCCTTTCTGATTTTGTCCCTTACTCCTGAAAGTTTACTGAAGATTAATCTAAATAAATTATACAGGTAAACTTCAGTACAATGGAATTGCATTTTCGGCAAATACATTGCAATTATTGCAGCATTGTCCTTCTCTTCTATTTTCCTCCCATGTCGGGCGGGATTAATGCTTGCTATTTTTCGTCAGGGATCCTATAATATCTTTTTGAGAGAGATTCGTGATTTCACGGAACTCTCTTCTTTTTTTCCGGCCGTTTCGGTCAAGAATCTCTTGCATGTGATAATGAACGATTTATAATGAAGGAGGAACAAATGTCAGAAGTGAAACTGAATACACAGCACAAGGATCGGCTCTTTAAGAGGGTGTTTGCCGAGAAGAAGGATCTTCTCAGTCTCTACAATGCCGTAAACGGAACAGATTATTCGGATCCGGAAGAGATTGAGATCAACACGATCGAGAACTTCATCTATATGGGTATGAAGAATGATGTATCCTTTCTGATCGCGCATGTGATGAATCTGTATGAGCAGCAAAGCTCGGTTAATCCGAATATGCCCCTGCGGGGATTTCTGTATCTTGCGGAGCTCTATCGGAAGCTGTTCGGGAACCATACGGATCTATACAGCAGCAAAATGATCCCTCTTCCCATGCCTCAGTTCATCGTGTTCTATAATGGAGAAGAGGACGAACCCGACCGGCGCATTATGCGCATGAGCGAAGCATATGAAGGCACAGCCGTCAATGAGCCGGCGATCGAATGTAATGCGGTCCTTTTGAATATCAACTATGGGCATAACAAAGAATTAATGCAAAAGTGCAAGCGCCTGGAAGGCTATTCGATCCTGATAGCAAAAATCCGCGCCTGGATCTCTAAAGGCAAGCCGAAGGAAGAGGCCGTCGAACTAGCTGTGGACGAATGTATTAAAGAAAACATTCTGGCTGACATTCTTGAAAAACACAAAGCGGAGGCAACGACTATGATCCTAGAAGAATATAACGAAGAGCTCCACATAAAAAACGAGAAGGAAATCTCCTTCGAGGATGGGTTCCGGCAAGGTGTTGATCAGGGTATCCGGCAAGGTATTGATCAGGGCATCCGGCAAGGTATTGATCAGGGTATCCGGCAAGGTATTGATCAGGAACGTTCAGGCTTGGTCTCCTCCATCCATCGTCTGAAAGCCGGAGAATCTCCGGAAGCGATCATTTCTTCCGGCATCAGCAGCGCAACGGTGGAGGCTGCGCTGACCTGCATCGACTGAGCCATCTCCTATCCGCTTATGCTTGAATAATCTGTGCCCGCGATCGACAAAGAAGGAAAACGTATACAGAGGATCTGTTTTGAAAAAACGATTCATCCGTTTTCTTCATAATGCAAAACCCGTCCTTTGTCCATATGCTTTCATATTCCGATCTCAGAATAACATCAAACTTTTCACTGCTTGAATCATAATCCTCTGTCGTAACAATGTACTCAGAAGAGGCCTGTTCAAATCGTTCAATAAAGTCCTCTTCTATCTCCGGAGCTACCGACATATGCTGGTCCCGATTGTCAAAGTACCGAATGCAGAGAACCAGATCTTCCTGCAGATAGAACCCGGATGTATGAAAACCAATCGCATACACTTTCCCCTCTCCATTGTTTCACGCGAAATCGCACTTTTACGTTCGAGAAGACCATAAAGGCTATTCTCGGCATGGCGGAAATTCTCTTCAAAAGGAACTGCGTGACTTCTTTGACGGCACGGGCGAGTTTACGACCAAATCCGCCTTCGTTCAACAACGCGACAAGATACTTTATGATACATTTGAATACCTGCTCCATAAGTTCAACGAATCCTGTATAGACGACAAGACCTATGTATAATCTGTGTGAGCGTATCACCGCCCATGCAGTTATATCGCAATCAGACAAGACAAAGCATGCGTATCAAGTCAACTTCACAATGGTGATATATGTTTGTTTACAGTTTTATCGCAACCGTAGTAAATCTCCACCTAATGTGCTGACGGAGACAGCAAGGTATATCGAGCCTGTCCGTAAAGGCAGAACCGATAAACGAAAACTTAAACCCAAATCTGTTGTAAACTTCATATATCGTGTAGCATAAGCATAGGTCTTATGCCTATTCGAGTGCGCTAAAACAAATAAAACGCTTCGTTATCAGCATCAGAGAATCCATTTTGTCGGGTCTTCGATGCTGTTTTATATCCATTTCCTTAACTTAACAGCTTTTAACGGTTTAAGACATAAAAAAGAGCCGATTATCAAAATCGACTCTTAACTTAATGACATTGACAGCGGTTCTCCTCTTTTTTTCATAATCCAACCCAAAGGAACAGACAAGGAAGGTACACAAAACAAGGATTGGAACAACCAGAAAGATCAGCGCCAAAGACGGCAGCAAACCATAAGCTGTATATCTCCCTACCGCCAGTTCAGAACGTTCTGTCGCATATTTCATTCCAAACCAAAACAATTATTGCTTCCTTTCAAAGCTGCTCCTTTTCGGGAACCGCTCCTCCAACGCCTCCTGGATTTTCTTCGCGTCTCTCTGGAAGGACCGGGCCCGGGATCCGTCATTGATACAGATGACCGGCCGGCTGCCCGTGCGGATCGTCTTCAGGCACCGCTTCAGGATCTCCTCCTCCCCAAGCTCGAAGGAGAACATGGCATCCAGCGGCTCACAGGCCTTCGGAAGGAACCTTCCCTCACACAGCCGGATATAGCGGATCACCCACACATTTACATCATCGTTTCTCCGGAAGCGATGGCGGCAGGCCCGCTCCAGCCTCTCTCCCGCCAGCTCCCACGCCCTCTCAAAATCCCGTTTTGTATAGGGCGTCGGAAGATGCGCGTCTACAAAGCCCGTAAAGTTGCTCCATTTCATAAAAGCCAGATTCAGAAGGTTATAGATCCCGTAGCAGGGAGAAAACCACTTTCCGCAGTGTTTCTTTACCGTCTCGCTTTTTGTGAACAGCCGGTTCACCACCGCGTCATCGATCATCGGAATGAAGAAAAAGTCATCCAGCTCCACCGCTCTGGCGTTCTGGATCGCATAGTCCCTGGGGAGGCCGTTTTTAAAATAGGCATTCTCCGGGATCGCCCGCAGGGCAAATAAGTCATCATTGAAATAGATGAAGTTCTCGGAAAGTCCCGGTATCCTGTGAAAATTCAGCTCGATCGCATGCGATGAAAACGTCGGAAGGTACTCCGCCGGGATAAAATCCTCGTGCTTTACGATATTCAGCTTCGGACAGGACCCGTCAAGCCATTCGGGTAGATGCCCTTCGGTGACAAAATGCACCTTACGGATCCACGGCAGGTTCTTTTCGATCCCCCGGAAAAGATAGCGTAAAAGCCCCCAGTCCCGGAAGCGTTCCTCTGCATTCGCAGTCCGTTCCTGTTCCTCTGTGACCCCGTTTTTCAATTCCAGTTCCGCATAATGCTCCCGCTTCTTAAGCCACTTCGGATCACTTCCGTCTACCCAGGGAAGCACGATATCGACAGCATTTTGATCGGTTACTTTCATTTTTTCGTACCCCCTGATTTTGCACTCCTCATGATTCGGATCAGTCCTTTCCATCGTTTCGTTCTGCAGAAAATAAGCAGATTGCATAAATTCGGGATCAGGATGCACAGCAGCAGTACCAGCAAAAGCCGGCCTGCAGAGGTCTGCGGCTTCAAAAGAGCCGCGAGCCTGGCCATAGCGAAGATCTCCGCACCTGCCAGAAGGAAATAGATTGCAAGCTCTCCGAAGAACCTCTGCACTCCCCGTCCCAGATAGTGTCTGCAAAAATAAATGAGCCTTACCACAAGCTGGATCAGATAAGCCAGGATCGTTCCGATCACAACGCCGGAAACTCCGAGCGGCCAGACCAGAAGGAGCGATGCGGCGAGGTTCGCGACAGCGCTCAGTGCGGAAAGATTCCTTTCGCACCGGAACAGCCCGGCCGCAGTCATCACCGCTCCCAACGGCATATTCAGCACACTGATCCCAATGCACACCGAGAGCAGAGTAACCGTCAGCGGCGCCAGAACATATCTTTCCCCGAGCCACAATGTAATGAACGGCGACAGCAGCGACTGCAGCGCCACGGAGAAGAAGGCCCCGATCAGGAAGAACAGAAACAGCATCTGCGAAAGAACCGTCTCGTTTTTGTCCTGATCCTTCTCCAGAAACAGATTCCCGATCACAGGCTGGATCGAGTTGGATACCGAGGAAGCCAGCCCGGAAACCGCGTTTGTGATCAGAAGATAGTTATTGTACAGGCCGCTGACCACCACACTGATAATACCTGTTATGATCAGGTTGTCCGTGCTGCCCAGGAGCCTGAGCGACAGTCTGGAGACGAACACATCCTTTATATCCTTGTATATGCCCTTTCGTAAGCCCTCCGGGACCTGTATTTTCCGATAGGTTCGAAGGTACGGATAGCTTTTTAATATATACCGGTTCAGGCACCAGTACAGGAAGACCTCCACCGCGATATTCGCGATCAGCGCCGGAAGATAGTCGCCCGTAAAATAGACAATGGCCACGATCGACAGATTGTTGATGATCTGGATCGCCATCATCGTGATGCTGACCAGATATTCCTTCTGATCCGCGATCAGAACGGATCTGAGATAGGCCTGCAGATAGCTGAATACCGTCCGAAACAGCCACAAAAGATACAGCGTCCTGGTATATCCGTCCGAAAACGGGTTGTCCTTCATAACAGCCGGCAGGAGCGGCAGCAGGCAGAGCCCGATCACAAGAATGATCCCGGCGATCACAAAGTACGCCCGTCGGTAAAGGTTGATCAGCTCCGCAACCTCTTTTTCGTTCTTTTCCGCCATCCCGCGGTACAGGTGATAGATCACCGCGGTACTGAAGCCCAGCTCCGTTACGGAAAGGATCCCGAGAACGTTTGTGATCGTCCCGTTCAGCCCGATCAGCGCCTCTCCGATCCTGTGGTTCACGACCCGGTTGGACAGCGCCGCGAATACGATCAGCGCGACCTGGGTCAGCACACTGAAGAAGCTGTTGCGCACCGCGTTTCTCGCTCTGACGGTACCGGTTCCCTTCGATTCCGCGCTCATCTCCGAAACAGCTCCAGTTCTTTTGTATACAGACTTCTTTCCCGGGAGCTTTTAAATACTTCGATCGCAGTGGTATTCCGGACCTCGTGGTTGTTCTTTAAAAACCGGAAAAGGGTCACCGCCCAAAGCACCGGCCAGCATACAAACACCTTCGAGGCCCGCGGGAAATGGAGCTTCATCTGGTGATGAAATTCCCGGAAATAGTCAAAGACCGAGGTCCCCCGCAGCAGCACCATCCGGCTGTCGTCCTCATCTCCGAATTCCCCGGACTCAAAAATATCCTTCAGGAAGAAGAAATAGGCCTCCTTCGACTTCGCCACACTCTCATGCACCGCTCCATCCGGCAAGCCCAGCTCCTGCATACAAACTGCCGTAACAAACTCGGAAAAGCCGGTCAGCCCGAGGTCCTTCACGAGCTTCAGATAGGTACGTCTGTCCGCCTTCGCAATCTTCTGCTTCCAGAACAATGCCCAGTCCACCAGAAGCCTTAAGCCGAAGCCGGCATGCAGATAGTGATGCAGCATATGAAGGAGGAGCGAAAAGGCCTGATACGGAGGAGCAAGCACCGGAAACCGGTTGTTCAAAAGCTCGATCTCCGTAATATTTTCGACAAACCGGGCGTTCAGCTCGCGCAGCTTCCGATTTGCCTCCTCGTCATCCACCTCCTCGATCAGCGCCCGGTGCAGCTCCACGACAATCCCCTCGGGATGGTGGAAGACGACACAGTGATGCTCTGTCTGGATCGGATCCCGAAACAGCCCGTTATTCGACAATACCTCCTCCGCCCTCGGGAACTCCTTTTCATCCGGCACAAAAATATCCAGATCTCCGGATTTTCGGTATTCCGGGATCGGATAGGCCGCCGAGGCCCCGACGCCCTTGATCACGGCGCAGCGGATCCCGGCCTGCCGGAGCTTACCGACATAATACTTCGTCAGGAAAAACATCCGGTAATACTTCTGGACCGTCTGCCTGGCGCGGAGTCTTATCACATCCAGGATCTCCTTTGGCATATCCACGGGCATGACATCATACAGAAGGGACATGATCTCATGCTTTTCCGCAAGGATCAGAAAGCTGTTCCAGTTCACCCCCGGATCGGCGTCCTTTCTTCTCTTATTCTGGGTCAGACTATCCTTCAGAAGGGAAAGGATAAATTCTTCTTCTCTGGTCAGACTTTTTTCCATAGCCTCCTACTCCATCCCAAGCTGCTTCATAAGTTCGCTGATATCCCGCATTACGGTTTCCTTCGGAACCGCATACCGGCCGCTTACCTCCGCCGCGATCTCCTCTACGCTTTCTCCGTCCATAATCCGCTCGATGATCTCCGCTGCGGAGTGGTTTACACGCTGCGGCTTCTGATAATGCTCTCCATCCTGCGCCGTATTGACCAGCCACCAGTCGCCGGCTGCTTTTCTTAACATGTAATCCGTTTTCAAATTCTCATCCTCGTGTTATAATTAGTCCTATGAAATCGCTGAAATCCTTTATACTGAAAATCATTCCGGTAGTCCTGCTGCTTGCTGTCCTTGCGTTGATCGGATTGGTCGTCGTAAAGTCCAGGCATATTAATCCCTCGTTTTCCGAAAGTATCTCCAAAGAAAGCGGAGACGAAATCGAAAGTCCCTATTGCGGGTGGTATCATATCTATGTCTATACCCTTGAGGACAACCAGGTAGGGACTCTGGAGCGTCAGGCGGAAAAGCATGTAAAGGAAGATGAATACCGTCTCGCCCTTCTGGAGATCAATCTGATGAACTACAACGAGGACGACATCTCCGATGACGCGCTGGACGAGCTGGACCTCATCCTCTCCATCTGGGCAGAATCCGATAAAAAGGTAATTCTCCGCTTCCTTTACGATACGGAGGGGAACGCCGTTGCCACAGAACCGAAGGACATCAATATCGTCTTCTCCCATATCCGCCAGGTAGCCGAAATCGCCAATACCTACGCGGCCGGGGTTTATATGGTGCAGGGCGTGTTCCTCGGGGATTACGGGGAGATGCATGATTCCCCCCTGCTCTCCAACGCCAATGTCATTTCCCTGTTTAACTACATGGAGCAATGCTTTGACAAGAGCATCTTCCTTGCGATGCGTACGCCGGCCTATTGCCGTATCGTAAACAGCTCGGCCGCGACCGCGGATGACGAAAGCTCCACCAACCATTTTCCGATCGGCCGTACCGCCCTGTACAACGACGGGCTTCTCGGATCTGAAACCGATCTCGGGACCTATGCGGAGGATGCCTCCGGCGAAGACGATTTCCAGAAGAAATGGTCCCGCGCTGCCGAGATCGACTATCAGAGCAACCAGAATCTGTACACCCCGAACGGCGGAGAAGTGGTCATCGACAACCCCCTGAACGATTTTGAAAACGCGACGGTCAGCTTTACGATGATGCATGTCTCCTATCTGGACGCGGACTATGATCCGGAGGTCCTGAACAAATGGAAGGAAACCCCTTACGAGGTCGACGGCCCGTACTATGGTCTGACGCAGTATGAATATATCTCCCGCCATCTCGGGTATCGCTTTGTGATCCGGGGCGCCTCTATGGCCCCGCCGGAGTCCTTCTTCGGCCAGACCGCGAAGCTTACCCTGCGCGTCGAAAACGTCGGTTACTCCAACTGCTACCGGGGCTTACGGCTCGTACTCTATGCGACCGATGAAGAGACCGGAGAAGGGATCATCATCCCGACAAACGCCGTTCCCCGCCTCTGGCACGCCGGAAAGATCACGCGCGTCGACGCCGAGGTTCCCCTCGACCGCCTGACGGAGGGGCAGAAATACAGGGTCTCTGCGGCTCTTTTCGATGTGGAATCCGCCGAGATCATCCGCTTTGCGAACGAAACCAACGGAACCTACGACTGCACCATCGGAACTCTCTCGATAAATTCCGCGTTGTCATTGGCAAAATAGATCCTTCTTCCGTCCTTGTTCCGGGTCATCTGGATATTCAGGATATACTGCCCCTTAGGGAGCTCCTGGATCGGCATTTCTATCCGAAGCGATTTTCCGCCGCCCAGCGTGGCCCGGTTCAGCCGGTATTTCAGCCTCTGCTCTCTCTTATATTCGTACATGTCTTCTCCGGTCAGGTCCACATTCTCCGGCAGCGTCAGATCCTTCTTTACCCTCCGGTCGATCACCGCCATAAAATCCACGGTTTCCAGAAGCCCGCCGAAGCCCCGGTTTTCGATATCCAAAATCAGCACCTCGTTCTTTTTGTCCCATACGAGCTCCTTCAGAAAGATCCGGTAGCCCAGATGCAGATCGATGTATTCCCTTAAGCTCATCCCGCCGTATTCACACATATCCCAGTTATTGAGCTGGCGCTTGTCATACTGGCTGTTCAGATAATTGATCCCGAGTCCTTCAAACTCCTCGATCACATCCTTTACGGCAAAGGTCTCTTCCCCGGCGATGGCCTCTCCTCCCACCGGCACCCGGGCGCACCGCTGCTTGATATAGGCGAACTCATTCTCCTTCTGCCCGGGCATGAACGTACCCATATCCGTATCGTCGGAGAGGATCGCGTCATCAAACAAACCGATATCGTCCAGATTGGTCAGGAAGGGCTCATCATAGGCAAGGACCTCGTTTTCCGCAGAAAGGAGCCGGATCAGCTCCGGCGTCCGGACCGCAAGGCTTAAATCCCCGATCTTACTCATCCGGAAGCGCCGGTACAGCTTTCTCAGCGTCTCATCCGTAGTATAACGGGAGCTGTGCATCTCTCCCCATCTTCCGACCATAAGGCCCTGGATCAGAAAGATCTCGGACTTGTAGTTGCTCAGCACCTCCGCGACCTGGTCCATGTGACGAAGCACCTGGTTCAGCTCCGTCGGTTCGGACGCGACCGTCTCCCCGTGCATGTCGTAGCACACGCGGAGGATGACATCCATCTTTTTCCGCCGGAAATAGATCATAATATGGTGGAGGTGGTTTAAGCCGCCTTCATCAATATTCTCGGCCTTATACGCCGCCAGAGAGATCTCCACCAGAGCCATCGTCTCATCGTGAGCGATCACGGTATCGAGCTGCTCCGAATCAAAAGGATCCTCCAGCTTAAACTGATAGACCCGGAGGAACCCCCTGCCCGGATTCATCAGCTTCCACCTCGATTCCTTCTGATTACCGATGAGAGTAACTGTCTTCTTCAGCCCAAAGAGTTTCATTGTCTCCAATCCCCTTATCAATCTTTAATACTGAACAACGGAACCACACAGAAAAAATTTCAAGCGTCATACGCATCATGTACATGATCGGCTTCAGCCCCGAATGCATGGATGTGCCTTCGGTTCTGGCGTGCATCAGGGCCGGGATCTCCGTCACCCTGAATTTTAAGAGCATCATCTGCAAAAGCATATTTGCATCCGGATACTGGTCATCGAAATGGCCGAATTGCGAGTAATAGAGAAAGGCCCTTCGGGACAGCCCCTGCAGCCCCGACGTCGGGTCCATGATCCTTCTCCCGGAGATCTGCTTGATCAGTCCCCGGAACAGGCGGATCGCGATTTTTTTGACGCCACCGGTGGGGAACTCCGGGCTCTCCGGAAGATACCTGGAGCCCAATACAATATCCGGGCAACGGTCGTTTTCAAGCGGTGTGCGAAGCGTCTCGTATAGCTTCAGCACATTGCAGGGATCGTGCTGTCCGTCCGCATCCATCTGGATCAGATAGCGGTAGTTCCTGCGGACCGCAAATTTGTAGCCGAGCTGAAGCGCGGAGCCGTAGCCCAGATTAAATACATGGGTCACAAGCGGCTCGTGTCTTCGCTTGACCACGGCGTTCGTCCTGTCTCTGGATGCGTCATTGATGACCAGAATATCCGCGACGTCAGAGATCGGCGGCTTCTCCAGCACATCCAAAAGTGCTCCGATATTTTTTTCCTCATTATAGGCCGGTATGATGATCAGCAGTTCGTGTTCCGGTTTCTGCAGCATGGCTTATTTGTCCCTCCCTAAGCCTGTCCTCTCATATAAGCGCAATCAGCTTCTGTATCTCTTCCTCTCCCGACATAACGATCTTCTTTGCCCCATCGGAAAGCCGTTTTCGCAGCCCCTCGTCCGTAACGAGCTCCGTAAGGGCGCTTACGGCCGCATCCTTATTATAACCACACAGGATCCCGTCCTCGCCGTTTCGGATCTGCTCCCTGTTTCCGCTGCAGTCCGAAGCGATGCAGGCGCAGCCCAAAGTCAGCGCCTCCTGGATCGCTATGCTCTTTCCTTCAAACCGCGTCAGATGCGCATAGATCTGACATTGCTTCATAAAGGGATAGGGGTTCTCTTTTGCCCCGAGAAGAAGGAAATCCTTCTCCAGTCCCTTCTCCCGGATCTGCCCTTCCAGCGCTTCTCTTAAGGGTCCCTCCCCGACCACATACCAGCGTACCGGAAGCCCCTTTTTTTTCAGCTCCTCCAGAACGTCGATCGCGAAATCGTAGCCCTTCTGCGGGGTAAGCCTTCCGACGGTCAGGATCCGGACTCCCGTATATTCATCGGTAAAGCCCTCTCCCTTTGCCTTTTCCCGGATCTCCTCCTGGTCGATGATATTATAAAGGAGCGCGGTCTTTTCCTTAAGCTCGGGGTATACCTGCAGGAAGGACTGTCTTACCTCCTCCGAAACGGAAAAGATCCGGTCGAAGCTGTCGTAGCAGTCTCTGTCCAGGGAAGGAAAGTACCCTGCCCTGCCATAGTCTACGTGCAGAACAGCCGCCTTTTTATCGGCTGATACATGCTCCGCCACATAGTAGGCGGCTCCGCCCTCCAGAAAGGCCACCGCGAGGTCATAATGCGCTGTACTCTTCTCCGCCCCGTCGGATAAGACCCTCCACAGAAGGTTTTCCCACCTTTTTTCCTCTCTTTTGGCCATACGGACTCCGTTGCTTATAAGATAAGGCAGGTTTCTAAACAGGGAAGCGTTTTTAAAGCCGAGCTTTAGGGCTCTCTTTTTCATGGTCCTTCTCCCATCCTCTTCGAGGACCGAGGTGGCCTCAAACGTCGGATTGATAAGGCGCACCCCTTCCGGGATCCGGCCCACCAGCTCTCCCTGGGCCAGCAGCACAAAAAGATCGATCGAAAAACGGTCCTTCGGGAAGCGCTTCAGAAGGTTTAAAAGCGCAACCTCCGCTCCCGCGGTGCTTAAGGTATTGATCACAAAAAGGATCCTCTTTTTCATTTCGTGCTTTTTCCCTCCAGCTTTCCCAATTCCTTCAAAATCATCTCATTCTCCTGGTTCAGAAGCGACACCTGCATGGCCAGCTCCCGGTTCCGGCTCTGCAGGTTTGAAACCGAAAGGCAGACCAGAAACAGCCCGATCAGAAACGCCAGGCCCAGGATAAAGACCATGATGGTCACCGGCAGACTGACCATCCGCATCCAGGTCGCCCACACGGGAAGGAAACCCATGATGAACAGCACAAAGGAGGCCAGCACCCATAAGACTCCCATGCCCGGGCTGATCTTTTTCTTAACATAAGAAAGCAGCGTCAGCACCAGAAACGACACCCCAACTATGATCAAAAACAGGCGGATTGCAAGCATTCTATTCTGCCTCCTTTCAGCTTCCCCGTTTTACATAGACACGACTTGACGGGCATTTCCCCCGGCCGCGTTTTAACAGCGTCCCGTTGCAGAAGATATGCCGGTCCAGGTTTTTTTCCACCCATCGCAGCCGAATATACCCCATGGTCCAGGCCGCCACCCCTCCGGCGAACAGCCCGATCCCATACCAGATCGAATCCAGCCTCGTCGCGATAATGGAGCCGATCAGCGTCACAAACAGCATCACGGCCGAGGTCAGGACCGCACCGGTCAGGTCGTTATAGTAGTATAGGAAGATCAGCTCCCCGTACATCAAAAACAGGACATAATACCCCACCGCAAGCGCCGGATAGATCTGCATGACCAGTCCCGAGAAGCCCAGCATCGGGAGTACGACGATAAAGAGCAGAAAGAGCACCACGGAGATCGTAAACTGGACCCGGGCAAGATTCATCAGCTCTCCCGAAAGCTGCTGGAACATCTGCTTCTTCGCGTTCTCAATATCCACGAGGCGCCCGCCGATCACGGATTCGGAATAATGCTTGTACTTCCCGTGGAACCGCATTTCCACGTTGGATATAAAGATCATGGAGGCGGAAACGTTCGTGATCAGCGCGATAAAGGTCGCCATATCATAGGGCTCCGCGCAGACATAGGTATTCGCCACCACCATCCGCATATCCGTGGTCCAGAATACAAAGTTGTGAACGTAAAGGCTTAAGGTGTACATAAAATTGCTCAGGATCAGCGGCCAGTACTTCCGGAAATAGGGAAGCACCTTCCGGTAGTTCCGGCTGTTTTCCCTGAAATAGCTCCGTAGCTGCGCGAACTCCAGACAGGCCGTCAGAAGGAAGCCGGCATCCAGAGAAAGCAGCATCCCCGTCAGCGTATCCATGCCGAAGACCCTCACCAGAAGGAGACTCATGAGAATCCCGAAGAGGACGCCGATGAAGAAGAACAGAGTGATCTTCACATAGTCCTTGCAGATCGAAAGATAGAGCATGGAATAGAATACGAACACCAGCGCGACATAGCCTATGAAGGACAGGAGAACAAAGAAGGGATCCACGCCTCCGACCAGATATTCCCGGATGTAGAAGGGAATACCGACGCCGCAGGAAACCGCCATGTTGATGATCAGGCCCATGTAAAAGCAGGGCATGATGTCATCATAGCGTTCCTCATAGATCACGTCCGACATATAACGCGAAAGGATCGCGTTAAACGGGGAAGCGGTCAGAAGACTGAAGATAAAGATATAAAGGATTGTGCAGGCAAAGAGCTCCCGGACCGTATAGTTTAAGGTTTCGTAGTCCAGGACCTTTTCCATCACAAAGACCTCCGCCATGACGATGACCATGGGCGCGATCGTCGTGACCGCGCTGTAGGCAAAGCCTGCGAGGTGTGCCAGAAGCGATTTTTTGTTGTAGATCCGATTCAGCTTTACGCCGATTCCAGCCATGAGCTTCTACTCTCCTTTGTTTATTTCCAGGGATCATCCATTCCCGATACATCCACCGAGGCCCAGGGTTCGTCCTCCTCATCCACCTTGTCCACGGACTCCCAGGGCTCCTCCTCTTCCATACGGCGCTTTTCAAGCTCCTCCGCGCTGATCGCGCTTGTTTTCGAAACATGCTCAAACCCGTCATAGATCGAGCGGTAGGTATCGCGCATATCCTCGACCTTGTACTTCCGCATCAGCCGTTTATATCCGGCCTCTCCCATCTGGAGCCGCTCGGTCTCGTTCCGTGCCATCCGGACCATTGCGCTCGCGATCTCCTCAACGTTCATGATGTGGGTTAAGATCCCGGCCGGTCCGAAGTCATCATCCTCTCCGTAGATCAGTCCGTAGCAGTTTCCCACGTCCGTGGCAATGACCGGCTTTTTGGCCGCGTAGCCCTCGAGGATCGTAAGCGGCTGGCCCTCGCTGATGGAGGTCAGGATGGTGCAGTCCATCCTCCCCAGATATTCCGTCACATTGATCCTCCCCGTAAAGACCACATCCTCGATCTTCATGGATTCCACGAGCTCAAAGCATTCGTTCGCGTATTCCTGATCCTCGTCCCAGGGCCCCATGATCCAGAGCTTTAAGCTCTTTTCCTGGCTTTTCGCGTAATAGAAGGCCCGGATCATCGTCTTTACGTCCTTGATCGGCGTTACGCGCAGCACCGCCCCGATGTTGATATAGCCCTCATCCTCCGGCAGCTTTACGCGCAGATTCTGGAACCGCTCGGTGTTGATCCCGTTCGGCGTCACCATCGTTTTTTCCGGCGGGCAGCCGAGATCGATCTGCAGCTCCCTGGCGTGTTCATAGAGACTCGTTACCAGGTCGCACCTCTGGTAAGCGACATAGCTCATCTTCCGAAACTGGTCGATCCAGATGGATTTATAGATTCCCTGCACCCACTTGGCCTTGACGAGCTCCTCCTCCCGCTCTCTCGTATAGATCCCGTGCTCCGAGATCAGGAAATGGGAGCCGTGCTTCTTCTTGGCCATGGTCCCGAGAAGCCCCGCATAGCCCGTGGCCACACAGTGGTAAAGATCCGCCTTCGGGACATTGAACTTCATTACAAGAAACATCGGCAGGTAGATGGACCGCATGGTCCACAGGAAATCCGAGAACACCGCGTCCCGGTATTTTGTCCGGTAGCAGTCCTTCACAGCCTCCAGAAAGTCCACCCCCATCAGAAGGTCATTCACGGACAGCGAGGGGTTCTCCATCATCTCGAACATGGTATTCCAGTCCACCTCGTTATTTAAGAGCAGACTTCTGAGCGCATTGATCTCCTTTTTCTTCAGCTTAACGTGGCTCGCCCCCTTGGATTCCCGCTCGGACCAGTCCATGTCCTGCAGATACATCTCATAGACCTCGGCCACATTGCCCGCCAGATCATAGACAAAATTGCCCCGGTAGCTCCGGTCTGCGACAATCGCCAGGATGATGAATTCATGCTGCGGGAACTGGGCGATCAGACTGTGGATCCAACTGGATACGCCTCCGACCACGTAAGGATAACACCCCTCCGCCACGATACAGATTCTCATAACCCACCCCCAAAAAAGGTTTTCTTTCGGTTTTCCTCCTCCGGCTTTAACGTGATCGTCACATCCTTTTTGTTCAAGCTTATGAGCCAGGCATCGTCCTCGATCTTTTCGGAATTTGCCCCTTCGATCTTGTCGATCTCCTCCTCATGGGTCCGGAGGATAAAATACCCCGTGTCGTAGATCGAGTGCAGTTCGATCTTATCCCCGCTCCGGCTTTGTCTGTATTCCGTCGTCAGGAACTGCTTTGTTCTCTTTCCGTTTTCGGACAGGACAACCTCGTCAAAGGTGTCGAAGGGGTCGTAATACGTATCCGTAAACCGTCCGAAATTGCTGTACACGTTCTGCCACTCATCCTCCGGGCCCTGCGGATAAATTATGTGCTGCAGGTCCTCTGTGACCACGGAATAACCGAGCGCGGTTTCCACGGCTCTCTCCCGGATGTCCTCGGAATAGTAATGAGTGTCTCCGTAGTTGACCGTGGTCAGAACCGCATCCGTACCGCTCAGAGAAACCAGCTCCTGGTTCTCCTGAAAATCGGAAAGTAAGGTGGTTGTGTCCGTAAAGCCATGAATCTGCAGGAGCTTTTTCATCGTCCCCGGATATTCCCTCGCGACATAGGCGGTCTGGAATTTATACCGCGGCAGGTTTTTCTGAAGGAATTCCTCATCCACGTCCAGCTTCATGGATACCGAGACATTGGAGGTCTGGTCGCAGGAAATCCCGGCCTCCGCCTCCTGTTCCCTTAAAAGCTTCATAAAGAAGACCAGATCGTCCACACTCGGCTCTGCCTTGGCATTATGATCCATTTTCGTCGTCAGCATACAGGTCATCTTACTGTCCGTATTCGTAAGGACCGCGTTCAGGCCCGGCCAGACCACCTCCCGCAGCACCCGGTAGGAATCCCTGGAATATAACTCGTCCATTTTCGCTTCATTCTCCGGCGTAAAGGACGGATAGTTTACGATCACCATGCTCTGCGCATTGATCACCGGATACAGGGAATACGGTTCGATCTCATTGATCATCGCGGACAAAAAGCCGAGGCCTGTGGTCTTCTCCATAAAATCCCCGTTTACGACAAAGATCTTTGTGTCACGGATACTGTTTCTCCAGACGATGGCAGGCAGGTACTCGTTCCGGGTTTCGCCGTAGTACTCCTGGTTCAGAAGACCCGTAAAATAGGCCTTGGTGCCGGAGCCCATTTCATACCAGTCCGTGGTAAGCGAAAGGTCCTGCAGCTTTTCCGTCACCTTGTCCCGCACCGTATAGGTATAGCCTCCTCCGAGCAGAAAGCCCTCGTGGAGAACGATCCCCTCCAGCGCCACCTCCCGTTCCCGGATCGACCGGATCCCGAGCAGGGTTTCCATTTCCTTTCGCATCGCAACACGGGTTTCCGGCATGCCGCAGAACACCAGATGGATCCCCTTGTTGACCCACGCCTCCAGGGTCGGGATGTCATCAATGGTCAGACTTTTCCCGTCCAGAACGATCAGCTCGGGAAGCTTCTCTCCCAGGGCCAGGTCAGAGCATTTCTCATGCGTGATCAGGTTTCTTCTCTGGTAGCGGCACCATTGGGTCGTGATCTGGCGGAGGTTCCTGTTGGGGCCCACACAGACGATGTAGTTTCCGCTTTCCACGGCGCTGACAAGAAAAGGATCTCCCTGCTCCGTCGATTTTGCTCCATTCGTATTCTTCGACAGAGCATAGATATTGACATCATATTCATTCACCGAATCCTTATAGGCTCCGGAAAAGAGGAATAAAAACATCAAAACCAGCATAAGGGATGTAATTGTAACAAAGTTTCTGCGGCTTATCATTCCCGCTCTGACCTCCGCCGTCTGTGATCTCCTGCTGTACTCTTGGCATTGTAGCCATAATCGATCGCGAAATTGTATAACGCGTAGGCATCCTGCCTTACTCTGTAGCACACAAACTCATCATCCTCATAGAAAACTTCCATTTCGTTCGGAAACAGCTTCATAAACTGCTGGGCCCAGTAATACATATGGCTCATGACCACCCACCGGGGTTCCCCTGCGTAAATATCCAGCTTTACATTTCCCGCAGGCAGCTTTTTCTCCGCTCCCGCCGCCGAAACCTTCTGCCCGCTCCCGTCGTAGGGAACCGTATAATCCAGAGGTACCTTTTCGATGTAGAAAAAAACATTGTCCGTCGGAATGAACATTTCGGAATCCGTTGCGTCATAGTCCTCCATGCCCCGAAGAAACGTGATCGTTTCCGTGTGCCAGCCGAAATCCGACACCATCTGCAGCTCATCATTGGCGCTGACAATGGTCCAGTGCTTGTTCGGATAGGTATTGATGATCCGTGTGGTGGACGTCATCGCTCCGTTGGTCTGCAGCGCCCCGACGCTCACCGGTTCCGTAATCAATGCGTTCGAGTCATAGACAATGTACAGTCCCGCCGCCAGGAGTCCCCCGGAGACCACCTGCATCAAAACACGCAGCTTTCGGAAGCCCAATATCAGGAAAACAGCGGCATCTCCCGCCATCCCCACCACCAGGGGAAATACAAAGCCGAAGAAGCCTCTTGCACGGTCCTCATCCATGATCGTCGGCAGCCCCAGCTCCTTCATGATGAAAAGCAAAAGCATAAAGGCCGCGTAAAGCGCCATCGAGGAAACGGCTCTTCCGAAATAGGAGTCCCTTAAGATACATAGGAGTCCGAGTACAAAGCAGGCCGCGATCAGGAAGTAAAAGACCTCATGGTAGGGGATCCCGTAGAAATCGCCCTCCTCCGCCATCACATATTCATCCAGCACTCCATCCAGCGCATTTTTCTTTTCGAGGAGCTTCTCCGACAGGCTTGCCTGTGCCGCCAGCCTCTCCTCCTCGGCCCGCTGCTGATCCAGCTTTGCCTGCTCCTCTTCAATCTCTTCGGCGGACATTCCCGCCTGTTCCTTCAGTCCGTTTAAGAAGTCCTCCTCGTCCTCGTCGTCTGCCAGCATATAGTAGTAGGTAACCCCGTTGATCTCGATCGTTTTGAGATTCGGGTTTGCGACCGTTATTTCCGAATCGGGATCCTCCTCCTTCGAATCCCCCTTCATAACGCTCATGGCCCAGTAAAGAGACCCCTGCAGCTTCGTTCCCCCGATAAAGGATATGATCATCGGGTAAAGAGCAAACAGAAACGAAAACCCCACGCTGATCAGTACCGGTTTTAAATACTTCCATCGGAAGAACTGCGTGCAGAAGCAGATCGCGATCGCAAAGCAGCCAAGTCCGGCGATGATCGTGGCATAAAAGTGGGATGACAGGGTCATCGAAAACGCCACGGCAAAGAAGAACAGGTCGTGGCCGGAAAGCGGAATGGACCTGCACCACGAAACGAACCGTTTGATCGGATGCAGTTTATTCCGGTCGAGCCAGGCCTTTACCTTCATACGGAAGGGCTTTGTCTTCTGGAACAGCCTGTACAAAAGGCTCCCATGCCATTTCTTCTGTCTTTCGAACCGTTCCTTTTCCTCCTCGGTCAGCTCACGCTGCTTCGGCGCCAGAACCTCCTTTATGATCGAATCCCAGTCGTCGGAGGCTCCCTTCTCCTCTTCCTCGAATACAACGGGGTAATCCCCGTTCTCATCATAATAATACCGATAGCCGTCCTCATCCTCTTCATAATAGACCGGCTGTTCAGCGCTGTCCTCGTAATACGCGGGATAGTCCTCTGCTCCCGAAGCGCTCCTGCTCTCCCCTTCGGAGTAGGAAACAGGATAATCCTCTGCTGCTTCGGTCTGGACCGGATAATCCTCCTCC
>JAFSXC010000022.1 GCA_017450105.1 Lachnospiraceae bacterium
AGAAACCCTCTATTTTACGGTATTTTTTACGATAATGATTTTAGTGTCGGGAACAAAAGCACATCCCGAATAGCCGGACTATCCGTCAGAAGCATCACAAGCCGATCGATGCCGTAGCCGATGCCGCCTGTGGGGGGCATGCCGATCGAGAGGGCGTTCAGGAAGTCCTCGTCGGTGTGCTCGGCTTCCTCGTCGCCGGCGGCGAAATTCGCTTCCTGGGCTTCGAAGCGCTCGCGCTGGTCGATCGGGTCGTTGAGCTCCGAGTAGGCATTGCACATTTCCCAGCCGTTGATGAAGAGTTCAAACCGCTCCACCTTACCCGGATCGTCCGGACGCTTTTTGGTCAGCGGCGAAATCTCGATGGGATGGTCCATAACGAAGGTGGGCTGGACCAGCTTCGGCTCACAGTACTCCTCGAAGAAGAGGTTTAAGATATTCCCCTTCTTAAAGCGCTCCTCGTATTCGAGGTGGCGCTCCTTCGCCAGAGCCTTCGCCTCCTCGTCTGTTTTGATCTCGTCAAAATCCACGCCGGCGTATTTCTTTACGCACTCGGTCATTGTGATCCGTTCAAAGGGCTTCCCGAAGTCAAGCTCCACGTCGCCGTACATGAACTTTGTTTTGCCGATTACCTTCTCGGCCAGATAGCGGAACATGGATTCAGTGAGCTCCATCATTCCCTCATAGTCCGTGTAAGCCTGATAAAGCTCCATCAGCGTAAACTCGGGGTTGTGCCTCGTATCCACGCCTTCATTCCGGAAGACGCGCCCGATCTCATAGACCCGCTCCAGACCGCCGACGATCAGACGCTTCAGGTAAAGCTCCAGTGAGATACGGAGCTTCATATCCTCGTCCAAAGCATTGAAATGCGTTTCAAAGGGACGGGCAGCCGCACCGCCGGGATTGGTCACCAGGATCGGCGTCTCCACCTCCATAAAATTCCGTCCGTCCAAAAAGTTACGGATTTCCTTCAAAATCCGGGACCGTTTTACAAAGGTGTCTCTCACCTCCGGATTCATGACCAGATCCACATAGCGCTGGCGATAGCGGATATCCGTATCCGTCAGCCCGTGGAACTTCTCGGGCAGAACCTGAAGGCTCTTGGAAAGCAGAACAACGGAGGAAGCATGGATGGATATCTCCCCGGTCATGGTCCGGAAGGCAAAGCCCTCCACCCCGTAGATATCACCGATATCGGATTTCTTAAAATCCGCATAGGACTCTTCGCCAAGCGCGTCCTTTGAAACATAAATCTGGATATCTCCCTTCAGGTCCCGAAGATTGCAGAAGGAAGCCTTTCCCATAACACGCTTAAAGATCATGCGCCCCGCAACAGAGACATTGACCGGAGAAGCATCCAGAAGCTCTCTCCGTTTGTTGTAGGCCTCTTTCTTCGCCTTACGGTATTCACCCTTGACCGTATCGTCCGCGGTTTCGGCGGGCTCCTCCAGCACAGGCTCGGTATAGTCCTTAAGGATTTCCTTTTCATGCTCCTCATAAAGGGCCTTCACCTCAGCGCTGTGGTGGGAAACATCGAATTTTGTGATCCGGAAAGGATCCTTTCCCGCCTCCTGCAGCTCCTTCAGCTTATCTAATCGGATTTTCTGCTGTTCTGTAAGCTCTGCCATTAATTCGACCTCTGAATCTCCAGCACCTGGTACTCAAACTCCCCGGCGGGAGTTTCGACCGTAACCGTATCTCCCACTGCTGCGCCGATCAGCGCCTTTCCGACGGGAGACTCGTTGGAGATCTTTCCTTCCAGACTGTTGGCCTCTGTAGAGCCCACAATCTTATATTCCATTTCTTCATTCATATCCTTGTCCAGGATCCGTACCTTGCAGCCGACATTGATCTTGCCGAGGTCAACTTCTTCTTCATCGATCACCTCTGCGTTCTTTTAGATCTTGTCCAGCTCCTCGATCCGGGACTCGATATCCCGCTGCTCATCCTTGGCAGCGTCATATTCCGCGTTTTCGGACAGGTCACCCTGTTCTCTGGCCACCTTGATCTTCTGGGAAACCTCCTTCCGCCGGACCACCTTCAGATGCTCCAGCTCAGCCTCCAGCTTTTTCAGACCCTCGTATGTCAGAATATTTTTTTTCTGATCCATGACATAACACCTCTTTATTTGAAATTTGGGCGCACACGTCCCTGTGTGCACCCACGTATTATAGTAAAATCCCCCTGTAAAGTCAATTATCTTCGGCCGGAATAAAGGGCGTGATCGCCCACTTCATTTCCGAGAGCCAGGTATTTCCGTTTCTCCGTCTCACATCCAGAGAGGTAATGCTTACGGTATAGATGCTTTTTACATCGACCTCGCCTGTGCTTTCCGAAAGAGATCCGAGGTCACTGATGACATAGTATTTTCCATTGTCCTCTCCGAGATACAGAGTAATGTGTCCCGAAAACATCAGAAGAGAACCCGGCATCAGACCGTTTAAGACCTCTTTTTTCTCCTCCTCGGAAAGCTCGGTGAGCTCCGTTTTCATCGCCGGCATGGCCGCCTGCCAGTTCGTATTGCGCGGGATCTCCATCCCGAAGCACCGGTAGATGTTACGCGTATAGAGCGAGCAGTCCATCGCGCCCAGCATTCCGCCCCAGCCATAGCGATCGCCCAGGCAGTTGTAGGCGATGGTGAGAATATTCTTCACATTCATCTCCGGGAAGCCGATGCTGACCTTATGGTGAGAGGCGATCATCGCCATTTCCCTGCTCAGCTTTCCATCCTCCGCCCGTACGGGAATATAGACCGTGTAGTTGTACCAGGGATAACGCTCCGAAATTCCGGTTAGGCGGTCCCTCGGCACCAGCGGAAGCTGGGTTCCCATATAGAGGTCGAGCTTGGAGGTGGCAGGGGCCAGATTGGATTCCTCCAGCGTAATATGGCTGTCGGTCACCACCAACACATCCTCTCCGTCAGAGAAATCCCACTGGCTCAGCCAATCCTCCTTATCATCGCAGACCGCGAAGTGATCCGTTTCCACCCAGCCGTCGCAGTTCAGACACTTCACATGCGTATACTGCCCGTCCGCCGTAGTAAGATCCATGATCACCGGTTCGTTCACATTCACCGAAGTATTGATCAGCTCGCTGTCCGCGTCCGTTTCAGACCAGCCCACAAGGGCGTTTGTCGGAGCCATCCAAAGGTCCGCCCGCTTCACGCAGATTCCGTATTTTCTGGAGTCCTCTGTCTTCACTTCGGCCCCTTCGATGTTGGCCTTCATTTCCTCGAACCACGCGTTCACGCCCTCTTCGCCAAGGGCCTCTCCGTTCCTGTAGATCGTTCCCCGACTCGCGATATTCACCCGGCCGTCACGCACCTCGCTTATCAGCGAATTGATCAGGCTTTCCTTTAAAGACTCGCTGTTATAGCTTATGTCCATATTCTTCAGATCGTTCATGTTTGTCGCGGAGGAAGCTGCAAAGTTTTTCGCATTCTGTTCATTGATGGCAGCTCTGTCCATCAACTCCTCCCCGGCTGTGCTGACCTTGCCGTACCAAAAGGAAGGCGATGTCATATCCGGACTGACATCCTCCTGATATTCCTGGTTTCCCTCCTCCGGAACTTCGGCAAAGATAACAGCCGGATCCTTTACGGTCACAACACACTTATACTTTTTCCCGCGCAGCTTTGCCTGAACCGTTGCTTCTCCGGCACTCTCGGCATGGAGCTGGCCTCCCTTTTTCGTAACGGTAACCACTGTCGGGTCCAGAGATATCCATTTTGTTGCTTTTCTTTGAGCCGCGGTGGTATTCAGAAGGCAAAGCGTTTCCGAATCTCCGAGATAGAGCGTGGTCTCCGTCCGGCTGAGCTTTATTTTCTCACCGGCATAAGCCTTCGTATTGCAAACAAAAAAACCGCACAGAACGATTGATAATAAAATACTTATTATCAATCCGATCCGCGAGGTCCTTCGTCCGATGATTACCTTTTGATCCGTCATTGTTCATTTCCCCTTTCATTTTTTATACATTCTGCTCCATAGCGCTTCACCACGGCTTCCAGCTCGCCGAGGGTCTCCACTCTGGATATCAGTCTTCTTAAGGCGGCGGAATTCGGCCAGCCCGCCGTATAATGAGCGGCATGCTGCCGCATTTCCCGGATTCCCGTATATTCCCCTTTAAAACCGATCAAAAGCGCCGCGTGACGAAGAAGCATATCACAGACCTCTTCAAATTCCGGTTTTTTTCGTTTTTCGCCGGTATCAAAAAATGTAACGATCTCCGAAAAGATCCAGGGATTTCCTCTGGCCGCCCGGGCGATCATAAACCCGTCGCACCCGGTTTCCTCATACATTCGTTTCACGTCCTCCGGCGTACAAAGATCTCCGTTCCCGATTACCGGAATCCTCACCGCTTCCTTCACCCGCCGGATCATCTCCCAGTCCGCCTGACCTGCATAAAGCTGGTCCCTCGTTCTGGCATGAACCGTAATGGCTTCTGCCCCGGCGCTTTCGGCCGCCTTTGCCACCTCGACCGCGTTTTCTTCCTCCTTCGACCAGCCCTTCCGGATCTTCACGGTCACCGGCCGGTCCGTTGCCCTTACCATGGCTTCGATCACCCGGGCGGCTCGGTCCGGATCCCGCATCAGAGCGGCTCCGTCGCCGTTTCCGACGATCTTCGGCATCGGGCAGCCCATATTCAGATCGAGGATATCATAAGGAACCTCTCTGATCTCCTCCACCGCGCGCCCCAGGACCTCCTCCTCCGAGCCGAAAAGCTGAAGCGAAACGGGATGCTCATTTTTATCGATCTCAAGCAGCTTCGCCGTATTGCGGTTGTGATAAAGGATCCCCTTGGCGCTGACCATTTCCATACAGCATAAGCCCACGCCCTGCTCCGAGGCCAAAACCCGAAACGGCAGATCCGTCACCCCCGCCATCGGTCCGAGGATCAGATTGTTTTTCAGGCACACACCGCCGATGAGAAGCGGCTTAATTACTGTTTCGCTCATAGATCAGCCGCATGCCGTTCAGCGTCAGATTCGGGTCATAGATCTCGATCTCCTTCGTTTCATCCGAGATGACCCGTCCCAGACCTCCCGTAGCGATCACCTTCACATTCGAAAGCCCCGACGCCTCCTTCAGGGCACGGATAATATATTCGGTCTGCCCGATCTGTCCGAAGATCAGACCGGCCTGCATGGATTCGATCGTATCCCTCGCCATAATCGACTGCGGCTTTTTGATCTCGATCTCGGGAAGCTTCGCCGTATCCTCCCACAGAGCCTTGGCGGACATCCGGATTCCCGGCGCCGTAATTCCGGTCAGGAAATCTCCCTCTGCGCTGATCAGGTCATAGGTGGTTGCTGTTCCGAAATCAATCGCAATGACCGGCCCGCCGTATTCCAGTGCTCCGACAGCGTCCACGATCCGGTCCGCCCCGATCTGTCCCGGATTCCCGGTCACGATCCGTATCCCGGTCTTTACGCCCGGTCCCACAACCAGAGGTGTGATCTTGAAATACTTCACTATGGCGCTGCTCAGCGAATGCATGACTGCCGGCACAACGGAGGAAATGATCACATGCTTGATCTCCCGCGGCTCCGCCCCGTTATAGTCCACAAGATCCCAGATATCGATCCCGTATTCGTCTGAGGTCCGTCTCGTTCCCGTCATCATTCGGAACGTGGTCTTTATCTTGCTCCCCTCGAATACTCCAAAAGTAATGTTGGTATTGCCCACATCGATGGTGAGCAGCAGATTCGTCATGCTTATTCCTCCCCCAGAAAAACAATTTTAAAATAGGTTTCAAGCGACTCCATGAGCTCCGCTTTTTCTCTCTGATATTGCTTGATCTTCAGAACCGCGCCGATCTCGTCGTACAGAAGATCTCCCTCCTCGCACTCTGTCCGAAACGAAAGATTCCCGTCCTGGTCAAACACGAGCGTAAGAACCCCGCCCACATCCTCGGTATGCAGAACACACAATATCTTCAGCTCGTCCTTCACAGCCTGCGGAAGGCCGTCAAACTCCTCATTCAGATAGAAGGATTTCGTATAAGAGCTGGCACCGCACAACACCACCTCTTCCTCATACATACCCATACACCCCCCGCACGGAGACCTCTCCGAAGGAAACGCGCCTTACCTCTTTGCCGGTACGGACCAGAAGCTCTCCCTTTTCGTTAATCCCGACCGCTGTCCCGTCATAAGGTACTGTTTCATCCAGCACTCTGACCTGTCTGTCCCGGTTCACAAGCAGCTCATTGTAGTGGTCCTTCAGCTCCGACAGATCCCCGGTCTTCAGATAAACCTCATAATTATTCTCAAAACGGTCCATGATTTTTGCAATCAGCCGGGGCCGGAAGGTCTTTTTTCCTGTTTCCAGAAGAAGCGAAGTGGCGATATCGCGGATCTCCGGAGAGAAGGTGTCGTTATTGACATTGATCCCGATCCCTGTCACGATATAGGAGATCCGGTCCTCCTCGAGGGACATTTCCGTAAGGATCCCGGTCAGCTTTTTTCCCTCATGCACAATATCATTCGGCCACTTGATCCGGCAGGAAAGGCCCGTTTCCAAAAAAATACCCTCCTGCACCGCAAGCGCGGCCACCAGCGTTATCCGGGAAGCATCCGCAATCCGCACCTTCGGCCGCAGCAGCAGACTCATAAAGATCCCGACTCCCGGAGGCGAAATAAAGCCCCGTCCCTTCCGGCCTTTCCCGCCGGTCTGCTTATCCGCACAGAAAAGGGTACCCTCCTCGGCCCCCTTTTCGGCATAATGCTTCGCCTGCTCGTTGGTGGAATCCGTTTCTTCGAAGCATATGGCGTCATTCAAAATCCATTTGCTTGTTTTTTCCGAAAGCAGGGCTTCCCTTGTAATCTCATCCGGGCAGCTCAGCAGGCGGTAGCCCTTTCGCGGAACCGCCTCGATCTCATATCCGGCGGCCTTTAAGGCCTCCATACCCTTCCACACGGCCGTGCGCGACACATGAAGTCCCCGGCACAGCTCCTGTCCGGACACAAAGCCGTCCGCAGATTTCAGACTCCTTAGCAGCTCTGTCTTCATTCGCCGACCATCGTAGCATACATAATGGCCTTGATCGAATGCATCCGGTTTTCCGCTTCGTCAAAGACAATGGACTGGGAACTTTCGAAGACCTCGTCGGTCACCTCCAGCTCCTTAAGACCGAATTTTTCATAAACCTGCCGCCCGATCGCCGTATTCAGGTCATGGAAGGCAGGAAGACAATGCATGAACACGCAGTCGCTCTTCGCCATCGAAAGTACTTTTTTATTCACCTGATAGGGCAGGAACGCGTCAATCCTTTCCTTCCAGACCTCATCCGGCTCACCCATGGAAACCCAGACATCCGTATACAAAACGTCGGCCCCCTCTGCCGCTGCCGATACGTCCTCCAGCATCTCAATCTTCGCTCCGGTTTCGGATGCGATTTTCTTACAGGTTTCCACCAGCTCCGCATTCGGGAAATAGGCCTTGTCCGTGCAGGCGACGTAATGCATGCCCAGCTTCGCCGCCGTAACCATCAGGGAGTTTCCCATGTTGTACCGCGCGTCTCCGAAATAGACCAGTTTCTTCCCCTTCAGCTCTCCCTTATGCTCGCGGATCGTCAGCATATCGGCAATCATCTGGGTCGGGTGGTATTCATTCGTCAGCCCGTTCCAGACCGGAACCCCGGCATATTTTGCGATCTCCTCTACAATTTCCTGTCCATAGCCCCGGTATTCGATACCGTCGAACATCCGTCCCAGAACCCGCGCCGTATCGGCGATGCTTTCCTTTTTCCCGATCTGAGAGGCCGAGGGATCCAGATACGTGGCCTGCATTCCGAGGTCGGAAGCCGCCACCTCAAAGGAGCAGCGCGTTCTCGTACTGGTCTTTTCAAAGATCAGCGCGATATTCTTCCCGCGCAGCACATCCGTAGGGATCCCCTTCTTCTTTTTTTCCTTTAATTCGGCGGACAGGTCCAGAAGATACAGAATTTCCTCCGGCGTATAATCCAAAAGCTTTAAAAAATGTCTTCCTTTTAAATTCATGGCGTCTTCCTCCATAGAAACGCTTTTTTTTATTCAGTATACAGATTTTTTATTTTTGCGCAACCGGGCCGCTGACCAGATTGTTGATCCAGCTTCCTTTTTTGATCAGGAGGAAGCCCGTAACCGACTTCAAAATCTCTACCGACTGTACAAGGGCAAAGCAGGTCAGCACCGGCAGCGTCGTAAAATGCGTCAAGATATAGGCAAGCGGCACCGAGCCTCCCCAGGCAAAGCAGAAGTCGAAAAGGAAGGTTACAAAGATCTTCCCGCCGGAGCGCAGAGTGAAATAAAATACATTGCACAGTGCGTTCACCTGCATGAGCAGTGACAATACCCGGATACAGGAGGCCGCCAGTTCTCTGATCTCCGCCTCTGTATTGTAGATTCCGGGAATCAGCGACGCGATCAGATACAAAAGCGCGCCGGAGATCACACAGGCCCCGGCGGATAACGCTGCCATCCGCCAGGCCGTCCGTTTGGCATTGATAAGATGATTTGCTCCGAGCTCCTGCCCGATCACGATCCCCGCTGAAGCGCCGATAGACATGAACACCTCGTTAAAGATGTTGGCTACCGTAAAGCAGATATTCAGGGAAGCAATCGCTCCGATCCCCCGAACGGAATAAGCCTGCAGAAGAACCGCCTGGGAAAGCCCCCACAGACTTTCATTTAACAGCAAAGGCATCGCGTTCTTCAGCAGCGGCGCGATCAGCTCCTTCGGCACACAAAAATGCTTAAGCAGGCCCTTAAGAAACCCGTACTTTTCCTTCCTTCTCAAATAGCCGATGAGCAGCACAAGGAGCTCTACAAATCTGGAGATCACAGTAGCGATAGCGGCCCCGACCACCCCAAGCCTCGGAAAGCCGAGATAACCGAAGATCAGCAGCAGGTTCAATACAAAATTCACACACATTGCCGTAATCGAAGCCACCATGGGAAGTACGGTCATCCCGCTTTCCTTCATGGTTCCGGCTACGCATTGAACGATACTGACCGGCACAAGACCGATCAGCATGATCCGAAGATACTGCCGTGCATAGGCCAGAGTCGCTGCCGCCTCCTCCGCAGGTGTCGAATCCGCAATATACAGGGAAATCAGCGGATCCCCTGCCAGCAGAAACACCACGATCACCGATGCGCATACGATCATGCTGGCGATCAGCTTAAAACGCAGAGTATTCCTGACCCCGTCCTCGTCTCCCTTGCCAAAGAACTGGGTTCCGTAGATCCCGGCGCCGGCAAGAAGCCCGAACAGGCATAAGAAGAATACGAACATGAGCTGGTTTACAATTGCCACCGCGCTCATGGGAAGCGTTCCTACCCGTCCCACCATCACGTTGTCCAGAAGACTTACGACAGTGGTCAGTGTATTTTGAATGATCATGGGCAGCACGATCACGGCTACCCGGAAATAAAATTTTCTGTCTCCTATAAGGCACTCCCGCAACGACAGGCGGTAGCGCCTTGCTTCTTCCCTTGTTTCCATAGTCTGTCACCATATCTGCACTCCACAGGCAGATATAAAAATTGTAAAAACAAAAAGAGCCCCGTTGTACGAGGCTCTTTCGAGTTACTTTGTTAAAACCGATGTTCTTTACCAGAACACATGATTTCCGATCACGATTCCGTCATGACCGCAGCTCACGTTACGGAAATACACACAGCCGCCAATATTGGATACGCCGGCGAGCGCTTCCTGCGCCGCCTGGAGGCAGCTTCCCTTTACTCCGGAAGCGAGTACTGCGTCCACCTGTCCGCTGCCTGCGGGGGAGAACTGTCCGGGAGCATAGATTACGGAGCGGATCGATCCGCCGTAAGCTCCGGAACGAAGCCGGTTCATAACCGCCGCACCGACAGCTACCATACCATCATAACTCTCATTTCCCGCTTCGCACTGGATCAGGGCCCCGAGAAGAGCTGCATCACTGGCATCTGCGGCTACGGCACCATTATTGGTTTTCCCGCCCGAGGGCTGCGACTTGGCCTGCGCCTGAGCTTCCTTTTTCGCCTGCTCAGCCTTCGCGGCTTCCTCCGCAGCAATCCTTGCCTGCTCCTCTTCGATGGAAATGGCCTCACCCACGTCCAAAGAAACCTCTACATATTCTGAAGCAACATACCCGTCTGTACCGGAATAGGAAACGAAGAGCCAATCACTGTCCTCTTCATTTTCATTGGATACATAGAGGCTCGTTCCTTCCTCTAATGTACTGATAATCCCGGCATCCTCATCGGCATCCGTACGAAGGCGAAGCGCATCCGCCGTAATCGTCGCCACCATCGGGCAGTTTTCCTTCGCATATTCATAAGCCTCAAGGCCGAATACGCAAAATTCATTTTTTACATAACCTTCCACATCCCCGGAGGTAATGTGGGTCCATTCCGGTCCCTGCTCCACGATATCCGCTGCAGCTCCGGCATAGAGCTTTCCGACGATCTCGGCTTCCTCACCGGCCTCAGCACGGATATTCAGGGATTCCTCCACTCTGGCCATCAGCTTATTCGTCCAGACCTGCTCTTCCTCGGTAAGCGTCGGTCCCTCCTCAGACGGAACAACAATCGCATCTCCCTCATTAAGAGCCACGCCCGTATTCTCAACCGGTACTGCTGCCTCTGCAGGATTTGCGTTGTCCTCTTCTGCAGCTTCGGTTTCTGCAGCCTCACTATCCGTCTCGGTAAGGGCTCCCGCAGCATCAAGCGCCTCGGTCACAACCTCGAGCTTCTCCGTAGAGGTATTCTCAGAAGACACCTCCTCAAGACCCGCCGCTTCCGCAAGGCTTTCAGCAAGTTCGGAAACCGCACCGGCCGTTCCGCCGGTTCCGACAGTATTATCATTCTCTTCCAACACCTCTGCCGCTGTTGTGGTTTCACCGGAATAAATCTTTTCTATATCCGAGAAGATTCCCGCTGACCTTCCGGTCAGGCTCGCACCGGATACCAGTCCAGCACCAGAGACAGTAGTTGCGACCGCAAGCACACCTGACAAAACCGCTCCGCTAATCACTTTCCTGTTACGATTCATAACACAATTCTCTCCGATTTGTTACAACTTGTTACGAATTTGTTACGTTGAGAGCATAACACGGTTTTTTTGCTTTGTCAAGTTTTTATAAATATTCGTTGCGGAGCGTTTTTTACAGGGTTACTGTTCACACTTGGCGAAAAGGCCGGGTTTTAGCACCGGCCATTGCCGCAAGGGGCGTAAGCAGAAACTTTTACAGCTTCGACAGCTCTACAGCGGTTTCTGCCGCAAGGGCCGCATTATTATACACAAGCTTGATGTTCGATTCCAGGCTGTCTCCACCGGTAATTTCCGCGACACGGGCCAGCAGGAAGGGCGTGGTCTCCTTGCCCTTGATTCCCTTCTCCCGGGATTCGTCGATCGCCTGGTCAATGGCCTTCTGGATCACCGCGGGATCCATCGAATACTCCTCCGGAATGGGATTTGTGATAAGATATCCTCCGCGTAAGCCGAGCTTCGCCTTCGTATCGATCAGCCTGGCGAGCTCCTCCGGGCTTTCCACCCGATAATCCACCGATAAGCCGCTCTTTCTGGTATAGAAGGCCGGAAGCTCCTCTGTCTGATAGCCCAGAACCGTAACTCCCTTTGTTTCCAGGTATTCCAGCGTCAGCGGAAGGTCCAGAATCGCCTTGGCTCCGGCACAGATCACATTGACCGGCGTTTCGGCAAGCTCCTCGAGGTCCGCCGAAATATCAAAGGTCTTTTCCGCTCCCCGATGTACACCACCGATACCGCCGGTGGCAAAAATCCGGATCCCAGCCATATGGGCGATGACCATCGTGGTAGCCACCGTGGAGGCTCCGTCCATTTTGCGCGCACAGATCACGGGAATATCCCGGCGGGACACCTTCGTCACCTTCTGGCCTTCCTTCCCCAGATACTCAATCTCGTCCGCAGACAGTCCCGCTGTCAGGGTTCCGCCGATAATCGCCGTAGTCGCAGGGATCGCTCCCTTATCGCGAATGATCTTTTCTACCTCCAGCGCCGTTTCCACGTTTTTCGGATACGGCATCCCGTGAGAAATAATGGTGGACTCCAGCGCCACAACCGGTTTTCCTTCCGCTACGGCGGTTTTTACTTCTTCTGATGCCTTAAATAATTCTGACATGATTCTTTCTCCTCCCTTTCAAAGCAGCCCGCCCCGCTCCATTACCATGGGCAGAGTCAGGGCATCATTATTCGTCTTTTCTGTTTCAAGTGTACATACCGCAGCGCCCATGCCGATGGTAACGCTCTCCGCAAAGCTCCGGTCATTCAGAAAGCCGGTGGCCAGCCCGGCCATCAGCGCATCCCCGCAGCCGTTTCCGTTGACCTGGCCGCCGGGCAGCGCCGGAAGGAAGTCCTCTCCCTTCTCATCGCAGTAATAGGCGCCCCGTTCTCCTGCGGTAATGACCACATGCTCCACTCCCTGTTTCATCAACGCCTCTCCGGCTCTCCGGTAGTCCTCCCGGTCATCCGGGTCAATGGACATATCCGAAAGGATCTCCGCCTCGAGGACATTGGGGGTAACCACCGATAAACAGGATAGAACGCTCTTTAATTTCTGCGCCTTTTTTGTCGAAACCGGCTCCGCGAATACAGCACCCTTCGCATTTTGCGCCAGAAACACTACGGTTTCCTCCGGAAGATTCGTATCCAGAACGATCGCTCTTCCCTGGTTAATGTAGTCCATGCGCTCCGACATAAAAGCAGGAGTCAGATTACGAACGATCTCCATATCCGAGACGGCTGCCATCAGCTCGCCCTTTTCATTATCAATATATAAATAAGTAGAAGTCCGCTCCGTTTCGGACCAGAAGCAGGCAGAAAGATCGATTTTTAAGCTTTTGCACTGGTCCTCCAGGTCTCTCCCGTGCATATCCCTTCCCACCGCTGTCACAAATCGCACGTCATTCCCGAGAAGCGCCAGGTTATGCGCAATATTACGGCCCACCCCTCCCAGGGAGAGGCGGACCATACCCGGATTGGAATCCCTTTCGCGAAAGATATCAAAAGGCTTCCCGCCGATATCCACATTCATAGCTCCGACAACGGTGACCGCATTCCCCTCGCTCATAGTCTCTCACTGAGCTTTGCGCGAAGCTCTTCGTAGCCCGGTTTTCCGAGAAGGGCGAACATATTCTTTTTATAGCTCTCCACACCCGGCTGGTTAAAGGGATTGACTCCCAGCACATAACCGCTGATACCGACAGCAAACTCGAAGAAATAGAACAGTTCACCAAGGTAGAACTCGTTCTGTTCCGGAATCGTTACCATCAGGTTCGGAACATTCCCGTCCGTATGGGCCAATACGGTCCCGTTCATGGCGTTCTTGTTCACAAAGTCCACGTCCTTTCCGGCCAGATAGTTTAATCCGTCCAGATCCGTTTCTTCCTTCCCGATCACGATCGTTTCTCTGGATTTTTCCACATTCAGCACAGTTTCAAAGAGAATCCGGGCCCCGTCCTGGATGTACTGTCCCATCGAATGGAGGTCTGTCGTAAGGTCAACCGAAGCCGGGAACAGACCCTTCTGATCCTTTCCTTCGCTCTCGCCGTAGAGCTGCTTCCACCATTCAGAGATGTAATGGAGGCTGGGTTCGTAGTTCGCGAGGATCTCGATGGCTTTCCCTTTGCGCTGAAGGATACTGCGGATCGCGGCATACTGCAGGGCGTCATTTTCGGCAAAGCCGTTTTCCATGGCCCTCTTTCTTCCGGAAGCCGCGCCCTCCATCAGCTTATCGATATCCGCTCCACTGACGGCAATCGGAAGAAGGCCCACCGCCGTAAGCACGGAGAATCTTCCGCCCACATCATCCGGGACAACGAAGGTTTCATAGCCCTCCGCCGTAGCCAGGTTCTTCAAAGCTCCCTTTGCCTTGTCCGTAGTCGCATAGATTCGTTTTGCCGCTTCTTCTTTTCCGTATTTTTTCTCCAGCTTCTCCTTGAAGATACGGAAAGCAATCGCCGGCTCCGTCGTAGTTCCGGATTTAGAGATCACATTCACGGAAAAGTCCCTGTCTCCGATCACATCCATCAGACCGGCAAGATAGGAGGTGCTGATGCTGTTTCCGCAGAAATAGATCTCCGGCGTCTTCCGAAGCTCCTTCGGGATATTGTTATAAAAGCCGTGGCGTAAAAACTCGATGGCCGCTCTGGCTCCGAGATAGCTTCCGCCGATTCCGATCACAACAAGGATTTCAGAATCGCCCTTGATCTTCTCGGCTGCCGCCTTGATCCTGGAAAACTCTTCTTTATCGTAATCCACGGGAAGATCAAGCCAACCCACGAAATCATTTCCCGCACCCTCCTTCTTTACGAGGGATTCCCTGGCACTTAAGACCTGTTTTTCCATCAGCCGGACCTCTTCTTCGGAAACGAAGGGACTGGCTTTTTTGTAATCAAATGTCACTTTATCCATACTCTGTACTCTCCTTTTCTCCCTCCATCGGGGCTTTTCCTCATTATACACAGCTTGACTTTTTCCCGCAATCATATATCATTCGTTATATGAAGAAAATAGTATTAACCGGCGGCGGGACTGCCGGACACGTAACCCCCAACCTTGCCCTTCTTCCGGGCTTGAAGGAGCTGGGGTATGAAATCCATTATATCGGTTCCAAAAACGGAATTGAAAAAGAGCTGGTGGAGAAGGAAGGTCTTCCCTATTATGGGATCTCCTCGGGAAAACTTCGCCGGTATTTTGATGTCAAGAATTTTACGGACCCCTTCCGTGTCATGAAGGGCTTTCATGAAGCTGTGAAGATCATGAAACAGCTCCGGCCGGATGTCGTCTTCAGCAAGGGCGGCTTTGTCGCCGTTCCGGTGGTGGCCGCGGCCAAAAGATGCCGGATTCCCGCAGTAATCCACGAATCCGACATGACCCCTGGGCTTGCCAACAGGCTTTCCATTCCTTCCGCCAGCCGCGTCTGCTGCAATTTCCCCGAGACGCTTTCCCGTCTTCCGGCGGAAAAGGCCGTATGGACAGGCTGTCCGATCCGTAAAGAGCTTCTGGAGGGAAATCGCGGGGAGGGGCTTAAGTTTGCCGGTTTTTCCGATGACAAGCCGGTTCTTATGATGATGGGCGGCAGCATCGGTTCTGTTCATATTAATGAAGTACTTCGCGCGATCCTTCCGGAGCTTTTGAAGGATTTTCAGGTCCTTCATTTATGCGGAAAAGGAAATCTGGATGCCTCAAAGAATGAACTGAATGGCTATCGGCAGCTCGAATACGTCAGCAAGGAGCTTCCGGACCTTTTCGCCGCCGCGGACATCGTTCTTTCCCGTGCCGGCGCAAACGCCATTTCGGAGCTCTTAGCCCTCAGGAAGCCGAATCTCCTGGTTCCTCTTTCCCTCGCCGCCAGCCGGGGAGACCAGATACTGAATGCCTCTTCCTTCGAGAACCAGGGTTATTCCGCTGTTCTGCAGGAAGAAAAAATGACGGAAGAAACGCTTCTCTCCGCCATTCGTTCTCTCTATCAGGATCGGGAAGCCTACCGCCTCGCCATGGAAAAAAGCGAAACCAGGGATGCGGTAAACAAGGTTCTTTCGATCATCGAGGAATGTGCTGCGCTTAAGAAAAAGTAAGCGTATCCGCTATCTCCTTCATCTCTTCATCCGTAAAGCTTTGATGGGGCCAGAGAAGCATCTCCGGTCCCTCTTTATACCGCGGGATCAGATGCATATGGAAATGGAAGACCGTCTGTCCCGCCGCTTCCCCATTGTTCTGGACCAGATGCAGGCCGTCACATTTTAATACCTCTTTCATATGTGCTGCCGCTTTTTTTGCCAGCACAAGTACCTTTGCTGCTGCAGACTCCGGCAGCTCAAACAGGTTTGCTGCATGGTCCTTCGGCAAAATCAGGGCGTGTCCGCGTGATGCCGGAGAGGCATCCAGAATTATCGTAAAATCCTCATCCTCATAGATCTTATTTGTGGGGATATCCCCATTGGCCAGCTTACAGAAAATACAACCCTCTTCTCTCATTTTTCTACTCCTTTCTCTGAAAATCAAAGGCTTCATCCAGCATACGAAGCGTTTTAAAATCACCTCTGGCCGTCATCTCACCGGCCATAAACGCTCTTTGGAACGTTTTTCTCCCGCTGACGATATCGTCCATGGTCGCCTTCTTCAGCTTCGCATAGACGTCCGCCTGCTCATTTCCGCCGTAGCGCACCGTCAGGTCCTTTCCATGCAGGTCGACGATCAGCGGCTTTTGCTGTTCCTCGATCACAAAGAGATAGGTAGCCTCCAGCTCCTCCACCGGTACAAAATGGGACTGGAACTCGAGAATATAAGGCGTTTCCTCCTCTCCTTCGCTCTTCCCCATCATGTCCCGGAAGATGGAGGTCAACTCCTCCAGATCCTCTTTCCGCGTCTGCACATAGTTTTCATCTGACACATAGTGGGAAAGCTGCTCACTTTCCTCAGGCGTCATATCCATCTGATTGGATCGGGAAACGGTACGCTTCACCGCCTGATTACTGCAGGGAAGGCTTCGGATCTTCTGGGAAATGGTACGGTAAAGGTTTTCTGCCGTTTTTTCAATCAGCAGATTATAATCCTTATTCATCTCAAAGGTCACCAGGTCCTCGACATAGCCGCAGATCCCGCTGCAGGGCAAACCTCCCAGGATCTCCCAGGCATTTTTCAGGGTCAGCTCACTCTCCCGCTCGCCATAGGTCTGGGACATCACGATCGGCTGCATATAGGTCTGCGCGATCTTTTCTTTATCTCCGTAGAGCCAGCAGGCGTCCAAAAACTGCTGCATGTAGCCGCCGATCCCGAGCCATTCCACAGTAGTCGCCAGAATAATGCCGTCAGCATCCTTCAGCGTCTGGGGAAGAGAGGGGATATTGTTCTTCATTTCGTAGATATTGAACCGTTCTACCGTCACCCGGAGTTCTCGCAGGACCTCTTCTATTTTCTGAAGCACATAAAGTGTCGGATCATCCAGGATTCCCCGACCGCCATAATAAATATTGACCTTCATGCTTTTCCTCTTTATTTTTATGCTTACCAGTTAAGTATAGAGAATAAGAGCTTGAAATTCAAGGTCTCACAGGAAAAGGAACTCCTCATCCGCAAACCTTATGTGATCATTTGGCAGAAGCCGCACCTTGGCTCTGTAGTTCAGAGGCTCATCGTTTTTAAAGGTTCCGTTGGTCGAATTCAAATCCTCGAGATAATAGTCCTCCTCTGTTTTTGTAATCCTGGCATGCTGGCGGCTGACAGCCTGAGAATCCATCTGGCCCGGCAGTCCCTCCCGCGTTCCGATAAGAAAAGGAAAGGTATCCAGCTTTCTGTCCCTTTCGGTCCCATGTCCGAGATAGCGAAGTTCCCCGCGCGGCTTCCCCTCCTCCATGGTAAGGTAAGTGGTTTTCTCATCCGGCATGGTTCTTTCCTCCATATAAACAGGAAGATCCTCCTTTTCTTTCTCCGGCGCCGGATCCCTGTTTCGTTTGGAAATGTGAAAGGGAAGTCTTCTCTTCTGCTTTTCCTTATAATCGTCCATTCCGTAGATGACCCGGGGTTTTCGCTCCTCCTCTTCCTCCGGCTCGCATTGCCTCACATTCACGCTCCTTCGTTCCTTGGTCTCCTCCAGCAGCATATCCAGATCATATTCCCCCTCTATCGTGATCTGATAAATGGCATATGCGCATCGAACTGCTTCCTCATCCCGATGGTCCACCCTCTGGAGCAGCAGCTCCATCAGCTCTCTGAGAGCCACAAAGGGGTCCTTTTCCTCCATCGGGTGGTAGCAGAAGCAGATATCTGAGCCATCATTTCGGATAAAGATCAGCTCCGGGTCCAGGAGGAGATCCTGCTGTACCAGAAGATAGGACGGAAGAAGCTCGCCCATGCGCTTCAGCCCTCCCAGCAGAAGGCGGAAGAACCGCGTATCCGGGGGCTCCGTTTCAAGATACCGGTCCAGAGACTGGGTTCCCGAAATATCATACCAGGCGGATGCCGTACCGTTCAGAAATCGGCGCTCCACACTGAGCAGCCCCGGAATCCTGTTATTTTCAAGCATTTTCCACTCATAACCGGTTTCCGCCCTTGCATCATATAAAACCAGGTAGCTTCTGTTCAGGCTTCGTTTGAATTCCGTTCTCATTTTTTCTTCAATGCCTCCACAATATTACCTGCTGAACGCAGCTTATGTATGAGTTCCACATCCTCCAGCTCCTCCACCTCCCGGACATCCGCTGCCATCCTTTCCGTTTTCATATATAGATCGATCCCGATATGGATGCTCTCCGCCATCGTAAAGAGCACCATGGGAATAATGATGGCTGCTTCAACGGTATAAACTCCCTTTACCTTTTTCATACGACACACAGCACCCCCACGTAGGTTACAAACAGAAACGGCATATAAGGATATTCCGTATCCCGGCTCTTCCTTTTCACAACCAGAAGAAAAAGCGCATAAATACTCCCGGCCAGAAAGCTGAAAAACACGAGAGAAAAGGTCAGCGAAAAGCCCAGTGTCATCCCGACAGCCGCCACAACGAGCCCGTCCCCCATGCCGATCTTTCCCTGCGTAACGGCAGAGATCGCGATCAGCACTGCTCCAATGGCTGTTCCCGAAAGTATCCCGGCAATATCTCTTTCCGCGGAAAGAATCGACAGGATAAGCCCGGCTGCTCCGAAGGGCAGGATCCGTATCACGGACAGCGCTCTTTCCCGCACATCCTCTACGGACATTATATATAGAAGAAAAAGAACCAGGACCAGTCGGATCAGCAGATTATTACCCGCATCTTGAACAAGCGCCATAGCCTCTTTCCTCCGCCTCTCTCAATGTAATCATGTCGATTCCTCTCTTCAATCCGCTGCAGTTTACTTTTGTATGATAGCTCGTCCCGTAGTCCGTTATATAAACGAGACCGCTCCCGTTTTTGTCCCCTCCGCAGATCTCGCAGGGAGTGTAGGTTCTCATGTTTTTGTTCCTTTCATAGGATATAGATTCCTTTGGGACTGACCGGACCGAAAGATGGAGGTAGGTGCAGTCCCGGTCCTTGTGGTATACCCTGCCGTTTGGAGCTATGTATACCCAGATGTCTTCCTCCTCCTGCGTCCCGTTTCCTCCCGGATCATAGCCGGTCCATTTTCTCGCCTTTACCGTCTGCTTCATCGTAAATAGCCTTTTCCCGAGAAGCTCCACCGGAAGCGTCAGCCCATAGGAGGCGTTTAATGTAACATAATCACCGTTGAGGTCAGAGAGCGCCAGGTTGATACCCGCTTTTTTAAGCACCATATACCGGTATCCTTCGCCCTCGGATCGTTCGGAATACTCCTTATTGACATTGGCAATGGCTCCGGCAAGACTCCCCACCTTCAGGAGTGATTCGTCCACTCCGTATTGCTCTGCATAAGCGGCAACGGCCAGCTCTCTTGCCGAAAGCTCCATGGCCTCTGTCAGATTCTGCTGAACCATCAGGATCCTGAAATAGAACAGGATAAAGGCCAGGAATGCCGCAAATACCGGCAAAACGACTGCTGCCTCAAGGGTGAAGGAGCCTTTTTTTCTTCTGAGGGCATGAAGGGGTGCCTCGGTTTGGGTTCTTACTGATAAGAGAATACTATCAGAAGGAATGTATTTTTTCTTGTTTGCAGAGAGAGAGTTATGGGATTTTTTTATTCGATTGTATTTGGATTTTTCCCGAGACACCCTTTCATACCCTCCGAATTCTTTATTTCTATCCGTCTCCTGTCAAATAGGAGATCTTGTATTCTTCATCAAAACGATAGTTTCCTCTGTCCGGATCTCCGATGCTTACCATGGACAGGAACAGCGGTCTCGCCTCGTACACATAGCCCAGATCCATCCGCTGGATCATGCAGTCCATGCAAAAGCTTCCTTTTCCTTCCCGCTGCCTTATATTCAGCTCCATCATACTCATCATCCGGTAATTCTGCCTTTTCTCACTGAGCATGAGCACAAACTGTGTGAGAAAATCCTCGTAGCTGAGTCCGGTTCCGCTGTCCTCCGCTTCCACGTCCTTTTCAAAGGACCTCACCGGAAACTGAACATCTGTGATCCACGTATCGGCTGTCTTAATGATCGGAACCCTGCCTCCCTTCAGCAAAACCTTCAGTTCCTGCAGGCTTTCAATATAAGACCAGGCACCCAGGATCGCCTCCTTAAAGGGTTCTATCAGCTCCGGATTTACAAGGACCGCCGCCAAAATAGTCGCAATTGTAATCGCTATCCCCTGCTTTTCCCCATCGGTTTCCAGGTAAGCCCTGTTTAGGAGCTCCCGGATCTCCATGATTTTCCCACAGACCTCTTCCAGATTTTTCTTGTCACTTTTGTTTCCGCAAAGGATATATTCCATTTCATAATCCAGCTTCTTGTTTTCCTTCGGATGGATAAAGTTCCCGAAATTATGCTTCAGATAAAGCAGATACCAGGCGCTCCCGTCCAATCCTGTTCTTTTATGGCTTTGATAGTTTCCCGACCGGTTTCTCCTTTTATCTGTGACATTCCCAAGCTCCGCGCTTTTTGTTGAAATGGTCCGGTCCTTTGGCTTCACCAGCGCAAGAACCGCCTTTCCCTGCAAAATCTCCATAAATTCCAGCGGGTTTTCAAATTCAAAATCCAGATCTGCTAAAAGCGGAGTCGGCGGCTGTATCGTCTTTCTGTTCATCAGACGAAGTCCGGTCCCGTATTCAGGCAGGGAGGCGGCTTTCTGCTTCGGAATCAGCTTAGCCTTCATCATCGAAAGAGCCTCCGCTCCCAGGTTTTCCTTACAAAACTCTACGATCTGCCGTCGGAAGGCATCCCCCTTGTAGTCTACTGCCAGCTCGTACGCGTCGATGCTGCATTCCTTCATTTCCATACGAAGCAGAGTCGATCCCAAAAAGCCGTC
>JAFSXC010000023.1 GCA_017450105.1 Lachnospiraceae bacterium
GAAAATACTGTGCAGGGTCCGAGCTGCGTAACCTTTCACCTAAGACAAGGCTCCACCCCACGTCCCCTTGATTTCGATTTCCCCATTCTTTATAATGAGTACATTATGAAAACGTTTGTACGCGGAATGAAGGACGGGGTCCCCATTGCCCTCGGGTACCTCGCTGTTTCTTTTACTTTCGGAATGATGTCGGTCACAAAGGGACTTACCGTCTGGCAGGCGACCCTGATCTCCCTGGTCAATGTTACCTCGGCCGGTCAGTTTGCGGGACTGGATATCATCGCCACCGGCGGAGCCCTGTCGGAAATGGCCCTGACCCAGTTGGTCATTAACCTTCGCTATACGCTTATGAGCTTTTCCCTGTCTCAGAAGATCGAACCGAAGACAGGGCTGGGAAAGCGTCTGGTTCTTTCGTTTGGAATTACGGATGAAATATATGGCATAGATACGGCATATCCCGGCAAATTACCCCCGTCCTACCACTACGGCGCGATGGCGGTCGCCGTTCCGGGCTGGGTTTTCGGGACCCTGCTCGGGGCTGTAGCGGGGAATGTGCTCCCGGCCATGATCATGAGCGCTCTCGGCGTCGCGATTTACGGAATGTTTCTGGCCATCATCATTCCCCCGGCAAAAAAGGACCGTTCGGTCCTTCTTGTCGTACTCGCCAGTATGGGCTGCGGGTGTCTTTTCCGTTATGTGCCGGTGTTGTCAGGGATTTCCTCCGGCTTTTCCATTATCCTGATCACAGTTGGGGTTTCGGTTGTTGCCGCGCTCCTCAGTCCGATCAAAGAAGAGGAGGCGGCTTGAAATGAACTATTCCGTGTATCTTTATATTCTGGTCATGGCGGTGGTGACGTATCTGATCCGTATGCTTCCGGTTACGCTCTTCCGAAAGGAGATCAAGAACCGCTTCGTCCGCTCCGCCCTTTATTATATGCCCTATGCCTGTCTGGCCTGCATGACGGTGCCCGCCATCTGGCATTCCACGGCCTCGATCGTCTCCGGGATCGCCGGCCTGGTCGTGGCGCTCATCGCCGCCTTCTTAAACCGCTCGATGGTAACCGTGGCTTTGTTATCCTGCGGCGCCGTGTTTGTTACGGAAAGAATTCTGGAGCTGGTTTAAACCGGTGGGGGAGCCTTTGCATGGGAACTGTCAGCTCTCTACGAATTTTTTCACATACGCAAATACTCTTTCTGAGGAGGAGATCGAGAGCCGTTCCTCGGTGGTGTGGATCCCGCTCATATCGGGGCCGATCGAGACGGCGTCCAGATCCTTGATCTTTCCACAGAAGATCCCGCATTCGACGCCGGCGTGGATCGCATCCAGCCTTGCCTCTTTCCCGTACATTTCCTTATAGAGCGCGGCCAGCGAGGTCCGCATATCGGAATCCTTCTTCCATTCCCAGGCCGGATAAGGCGAGGAAAAATCGGCACTCCCTCCGAGAAGGCGAAGAAGTTCCCCTACCTTTTCCTCCAGATTCCGCTTTTCCGAGTCAACAGAGCTTCGAAGCAGCGAGGTCAGCCTCAGCTCCTTCTCTTCCAGAACCAGAATTCCTAAATTTAAAGAAGTTTTAACAAGCCCGTCGATTTCCGTATTCATCGCCTGTACCCCGTTCGGCAGCAGGAGAAGAAGCGAAAGCACACTATCAAGACTGGCCGTTGTCAGACCCAGGGCTTCCTCCGGGCTTTCGGAGATTTCACAGCTTATCGACAGTCCCGGATCCGAAGAGAGATATTCGTTTTTCAAAACCTCCTCCAGCGCACGGACCTTTGCAGCAAAAGCATCCCGGCTGTCCGGCGAAATCAGAAGAGCGGCCGTCGCCTCCCGGGGGATCGCGTTCTGCTTGCTCCCTCCCGAAATTCCGGTGAGAGAGAAGTCACAGTCTTTATGGAGCATATACAAAAGCCGTCCTAAAAGGATGCATGCGTTTCCGCGTTCCCTGTGGATCTCGTTTCCGGAATGGCCTCCCAGAAGACCGCACAGGCTGAGCGTAACGGGAAGACCGCTTGTGCTTTCCCGCTCTACGGGGAGCACCAGGTTTCCCGTGCTGCCGCCGGCGCAGGAGCATAGAAGCACACCCTCGTCCTCACTGTCCAGGTTCAGAAGCCGCTTTCCCTTCAAAGGAGAAACATCCAGCCCGAAGGCTCCCTCCATCCCGGTTTCTTCGCAGATCGTGATCACCGCCTCGAGCCGGGGACAGCATAAGTCTTCGTCCGCCAGGAGCGCAAGGATCATCGCAACGCCGATCCCGTCGTCTCCTCCGAGCGTTGTCCCCTCGGCAAAGAGGAAGTCGCCGTCTCTTTTCAGCCGCAGAGGATCCCTGTTAAAATCGAAATCCAGCCCGTTTTCCTTTTCACAGACCATATCCATGTGGGCCTGGAGGATCAGGGGCGGATCCGCTTCCCGGCCCTTTGAGGCCTCGCGGATCATGATAATGTTGTAAAGCTCGTCCTGAATACAGGTCAGATGATGGTCCTTTGCAAAGGCAGCAAGATAGTCGCTGATCCTTTTTTCTCCATAAGAAGGCCGGGGAATCTGACTTATCTTTTCAAACCAGAACAAAACCCCGGCGTTTTCTGGAGCATGAAAGTTTTCTATGCTCATTTTACAGTGTTTCCTCCACAGCGTCTGTCCAGTCGATGATCAGATACCCCTTCTCCGTCAGATCCTTCATTATGGAATCCCGCGTATGCGTAGCATCATAATCCACGCGATAGAAATAGGGCGTATCCAGAGGATAAAGGCAGACATAATTCTCCTGGAACTGTGCATCCCGAATAAAATAGATCACATCTTCGATCCTGACTCTCATCTTAAAACCTCCCGTTCATATTCATATATAAGTGCTCAGGAGCCTGTCCCGAACAGTTACATTCTACCATTTTTTGTGCAAAAAATACAGAAAAATAATAAAAAAACCAACAATTTTTTACATATAGTCCACATGCATCAGACATAAGCCCTGCGCCGGAGCGGTGGGCCCGGCCTGACTTCGGTCCTGCGCCTCCAGAATACGCCCGACCTCCTCCGGAGCAAGCCTTCCTTCTCCCACAAGAAGGAGCGTCCCGACAATAATGCGCACCATATGTTGTAGAAACCCTGTGCCGTGAATTGTGAAATACAGAAATGATTTTTTGTCTTCTATCCGTATTTCATCGACAATCCGGACAGTGGACTTCTTCATCCTCGGATTTGCACAGAAGCTCTTGAAGTCATGCCTGCCGACCAGAAAGCGGGCGGCCGCCTCCATGGCCTCCACATCCGGGGAAAAGGAAAGGGGAAGGCAGTATTTCCGCCGGAACACATCCTTGGTTTTCCCGATATAGCAGGTATAGCGGTAGGTTTTGCCGACGGCATTGTACCGCGCGTGAAAGCGGTCGCCGGCTTCCCGGACCTCATCGCAGGAGATGTCGTCCGGAAGGTACCGGTTCATGGTATCCCGGATCTCATCGGGAGAAAGGGGGAGAGAGAGCCGCACGTTTACAACCATTTCCCTTGCGTGTACCCCCGCATCGGTCCTTCCGGCGCCGATGACTTCAATCTCATCCTTCCCGGCCATGCGGCTCAGGACGTTTTCGAGCCTGCCCTGGATCGTATCCTTTCCGGGCTGATGCTCGAAGCCGTAGTAGCGGGTGCCGTCGTAGGAGATGAGCAGCTTGTAGTTCTTTTCCTCCATCATTATTCGTTCCCGTCCCAGCACCAGGTACAGAGCCGGCTTCTGTCGATCCCCACGGAATCCAGCATATCGTCCAGGCGGTTATAGCGGAGCGTGGTAAAGTCGAGCTGCTTACGGATCTTTTCCACCATCCGCTCATACCGGTCGGAATCGGGATTCGCGTAGTCATCCAACACCTCCCGCGGGACGACCGCTCCCTCCTCCTCCGTGATGACCCGCCGGGCGATCAGCTCCTGCTCCGAAGTGGAACGGGAGAAATTGATATATTTACAGCCGAACAGAATGGGCGGACAGGCCGGGCGCACATGCACCTCCTTCGCGCCGCTCCGGTACAGAAAGGCGGTGGTCTCTCTCAACTGCGTTCCCCGGACAATGGAATCGTCGATCAGCAGAAGCCGCTGGTTTTCGATCAGCTCGTGTACCGGGATCAGCTTCATCCGGGCGATCAGGTCCCGCTTGTTCTGAACTGTCGGCATAAAGGACCGGGGCCAGGTCGGCGTGTATTTAATGAAGGGGCGGGAGAAGGGCACCTTGGATTCGTTGGCATAGCCGATCGCGTGCGCCGTCCCGGAATCCGGCACCCCCGCTACGGTATCGATCTGTTCCGTCGAAAGCTGATCCCGCCTGGCCAGATAGGCGCCGCAGCGGTTCCGCATGCTTTCCACGGTCACTCCCTCATAGCGCGTCGGCGGATACCCGTAATAGACCCAGAGGAAGGTACAGATCTTCATTTCCTTTCCGGGCTCCTTCAGGGTGGTTACGGATTCCGGCGTAAGAAGGCAGATCTCGCCGGGGCCGAGCTCCTTATAGTCAGTATAACCGAGGTTTAAATAAGCAAAGGACTCAAATGAAGCACAATATCCCGTCTCCTTCTGTCCAATGACCAGGGGCGTTCTCCCCATGCGGTCCCGCGCACAGAAGATCCCCTTGGGGGTCAGAACAAGGATGGTCATGGAGCCGTCGATCTTCTCCTCGGCATAGGAAATGCCGTCGATCAGGTTGTCTTTTTGATTGATCAATGCGGCAACCAGCTCGGTGGCGTTGATGCTGCCGCCGCTCATTTCCAGGAAGTGGGTGCCGCTGCCCTTGATAATGTCGGAGGCAAGCTCGTCGATGTTGTTGATCTTCCCAACGGTCATGATCGCGTAGGTGCCGTGGTGGCTCCGGACGATCAGAGGCTGGGGCTCATAGTCGGAAATGCAGCCGAGGCCGAGATTTCCCGACATTTCCTGCATATCCTTTTCAAATTTTGTGCGGAAGGGCGAGTTCTCGATGTTATGGATCGACCGGTCAAAGCCCTCCTTCCCGTAGACCACCATACCGCCGCGCCGGGTCCCCAGATGGGAATGGTAGTCGGTCCCGAAGAACAGATCGAAGATACAGTCCTCCTTCAGCGCTGTTGCAAAAAATCCACCCATGTTCGTTCCTTTCTTTGTATGTAACTGCTCAGGGCACTACCCTGAACGGATAACAAAAATTAAATAAGTATTTTAATTTTATCATAGCTTAATATCGTGGAAATCTCCCTCCAGAATCCGTTTCCTGTCGGAAGGACTGACGGGAACGATCCGGCCGTGGCTGTCGTAGCTGGTGAGAAGATCCGTATTTCTGGCAGGTTTTTTCTGTCCGTTTTCGGTAAGATAGTCCATGAGCTTTTCCCTGTCCCGGCTTTTCAGGATCTCCTGAATCATGGCCGAGGCATCCGGGGGCGCATAAGTATTCCCTGCAGCGGACTCCGCCTTCCCCGTATCCGCGGCGGCCGCCGCATCAGCCGCAGCGGCTTCTTTGCCGGCCTCCACAGCATTTACCGCCTCTGCCCCGGTCTTCTCAGCCGCCTCCTTTGAAGCCGTATCGCTCTCCTTCGCATCCGGTCCGTTCCAGAGAGCTGAAAAGAAGCCCCGGATCGCGGTGAGTGCCTTTGCGGCGGCGTTCTTTAATATGGTCAGGAAGGAGGGGGCAGCTTCCTCCTTCGTATTCCCTTCGGCCTTCTCCGGAGGCTTCGTATGGATAACCTCCTTCTTCGGAGCGGGGGCGTCGGTCTTTGCCGCCGCCTTTTCCCCATGGCCGGCAGAAGGCTCGTAAACAACCCCCTTTTCCCCGGGATCCCGCTGCAGAAGCTTATCGTCCGTCGGGAGCTTTCTGGAGGGAGGATTTACTTTATGATAGGAATTATCGAGGCGTACCTTATCGATCATTTTCCTGCTCCAACTGCAAACTGATCTCTTCCCACAGCTCCATGTCTGAAAGCACCGCGGCCTCCGCCTCCTCGATCTCCTTCTGGAGAACGCCAAGGCGTTCATAATCGGTCTGCACGGAGCTGTCCGAAAGCTGTTCCTTTAAGGCGGCCAGTCTGACTTCGGATTCGGCCAGCGCTTCCTCCGTCTTTTTCAGCTTCTTCTCCAGACGGGAGCGCTCCTTGCCGTAAATTTTTGTCTCCTTCTTCGAAACGGCCTCGGTCTTCGGCTGATCGGCGGCGGCCGCTTCCTCCGCCGAAAGCCGCTTTTCCTCATATTCCTCGTAGCCGAAGGGATAGTCCCTTACCCCGTCCTGCGAAAACACCAGAAGCCGGCTTGCCAGCTTTTTGACAAAATACCGGTCATGGGATACAAAGATGAGCGTTCCTTCATAATCTGACAGCATATGTTCCAGAGTTTCCTTCCCCTGGATGTCCATATGGTTGGTGGGTTCGTCCAGAAGCAGAACATTGGGACGGGTCTTCAGGATCTTGCATAACGACAAACGGACCTTTTCTCCGCCGGAAAGCATCTTGACCTGCTTAAAGACATCCTCGCCCCGGAACAGAAAAGCACCGAGCGCCGACCGGGCCTCGGTTTCCGTACATTGGGGAAAGGCGTCCCAGAACTCCTGAAGAACGGTCTTGTCGCTGGAGATGGCCGCAAGCTGCTGATCAAAATAGCCGAGCTTTACATTTACGCCGAAGACCGTTTTGCCGGAAAGAGCCGGAAGCTCACCGACCAGAGTTTTTAAAAATGTAGATTTACCAATTCCATTATCGCCAATAATGCCGAGCTTTTCTCCTCTTTTTAATTCTAAATTAATTTTTTGAAGAGGGGAATCGTAGCCGATCTCGAGCTCCTGAACAGAGCAAACGTCATTCCCGGTCTGTACCTCGCAGGAGAAGGAGCTGTGGAAGCTTTCTTCATCGTAAGGATCCGGCGGGTCGATCTTTTCCATGTGCTCGATCGCCTTCAGCTTGGACCTGGCCATGGCAGCCTTCGTGGGCTTGGCCTTGAAACGCTCGACGAGCTCGTTTAAGCGCTTTATTTCCTTCTGCTGCGCAAGATATTCTTTTTTCTGCCGCTCGTAGCGCTCCCGCTTCTGACGGACAAAATCCGTGTAGTTTCCTTTATAGCGGGTCAGCTTCTCATTACTGATCTCATAGACGACGGAGACGATCCTGTCCAGAAACATCCGGTCATGGGAGACGAGAACGATGGATTTTCCGTAGTCCCTGAGTACCCGCTCCAGCCATTCGATCGTGGAAGCGTCCAGATGGTTGGTGGGCTCGTCCAAAAGAAGGATGTCCGGTTTCCTAAGGAGCAGACGAATAAAGGCGATCTTCGTACGTTGACCGCCGGAAAACTCAGACAACGGCTTTTTCCTGTCTTCATCGGAAAAGCCGAATTTGCGAATATAGGTATCAAATTCCTTTTCGTAGAAATACCCTCCGAGCTGCTTGAATTCCTCTTCCTTTACGGTATATTCCCGGATCGTTTCCTCGGAGGGCGTGTTTGACATGCGTTCTGTCAGGACGGCGAGCTCTCTTTTCCGTTCCTCCATCGGGGCGAGCTCCTTACGCAGCTCCTCCTCCATGGTAAGCGTATCATCGGTAAAGGCAGTCTGCTTCAGATATCCGATGACCGGCTCCCCGGTAAGGGAAAAGAAGGAATCCTTTGGCTCTCCAGCCGGAACGAAGTCCACCTCATTAGCCAGGAGCTTCAGGAGCGTGGTCTTTCCGCAGCCGTTCCGTCCGACGACGGCGATCTTTTCCTTGTCATGGAGCTCAAAGTCGGCGCTTTGGAGGAGCGTATGCTCTCCGAAGGCAACATGGGCTCCTCGAATGGTCAGTGGCATGGGAGGATACTCCTTATTCCGCTTCCTTTTGCTTGGTCTTCGGGGCTCTTCCCTTTTTCGGACGTTTCAGATCGTTCCATGTCTGATACGCCAGGACCTTATCCCGGGTCACGAGCATCTCTTCGGCGTCTTCACGGTTAAAATAGTCCTCTCTGCGGGGAGAAAGGGCCGGCTCTGCCGGTTTTTCGCCCGCGTTCGTTTCTTCTCCTTCTTCCTTTGGCTCAGGCTCCGGGATCTCGGGAACAGCTCCCTTGTGAATCGAATAGGTCCCCTTGTCAAAGGAAAAAACATAGAAACGATCCTCCTCCTCATAGGTACCGAGGATGAAGGAACGGATGGCGTCCTTCCCGGTATCCGGCTGATACCCCTTCTTCCGGGGACGGTTCTGGGAGGAATGGCGGTTCCTTTCACCGCTTCTTTCATGGCTTTTTTCGCTGTTTTTGTCGTTGTGGCCGGATTTATTCCTGGAACGGTTCGGGTTCTGGTTCGCTTTGGTATACCCGCCGTTTCCCTGACGTTTCTGGTCCTGGCTCCTTCTTTCGCCCGCTCCGCCTTTCTGGTTCTGGCTGTTATTGCCGTTATTGTTATTATTGCTTCCGCCTGGCCGGCGGCGGCGATGGTGGGGATGCTTTCTCTGCTCAGGAGCTTTTTCTGCTGCTTTTTCTTCCATAAATAACCTCATAGCTGAATACTTTTTTCTGTACCCATTATAACAGGTAAACGGAAAATGGAAAGAGCGGATTTTATTGACGTTACTGTTCACAACGCATTGTCAGCAACTTATGCCCATATACTTCCTCGGAGCGCGAGTAAGAGGGCCCCGGACCGAGCACGGGGGGACCGGAGTTCTTCCGAGGGGCCGTTATTATTGCGGGGCCCCCGCGCACAGAGTCTGGGAGATGGCTTACGGGAGCGACGCCAATACGTTAATTTGCTTAAGTTACTGACATTGCGTTGTGAACAGTAACTTATTGACAACTATTCTGCGGATTGATATAGTTGGAAAGTGTTTTGAGTATCAAAAGAAGGGAGCCCCCATGAAAGAGTCTAAGAGGCCGAACCTGCGTTATCTGACGGCGACCGCGATGCTGAGCGCCATTTCGTTTCTTTTGTTTTTCCTGCAGTTTTCCACTCCGATTACCCCGTCCTTTCTGAAGCTGGATGTTTCCGACCTTCCGGCGCTGATCGGGTCGTTTTCGATGGGACCGGTGGCGGGAGTTGTGATCTGTCTGGTGAAAAACCTGCTGCATCTTCTGATGACTACGACCGGAGGCGTCGGAGAGCTTTCGAACTTTATCCTGGGCGCCGCCTTTGTACTTCCGGCCGGACTGATCTATTATCGGAGGAAAACGAAGAAAACAGCCCTGATCGGGTCTCTTGTCGGAGCGGCCTGCATGGCGGCCGTGTCCTTTCCGTCGAACCTGTTTCTGGTCTACCCGGTCTACTATAATTTTATGCCGAAGGAGACGATCCTGAACATGTACCAGGCGATCCTTCCCGCGATCAAGAGCATCGAGCAGAGCCTTCTGATCTTCAATGTGCCCTTTACCTTTGTGAAGGGGATGCTCTGCGTCCTCATTACCTTCCTGATCTACAAGCGGATCTCGCCGCTGATCAAGGGAAACCGGAAGAAGACCGGGTGAAGCTGTCGTTCAGGCTTGAAAAGGTTACTGTTCACACCGCAAGGTCAGTAACTTAAGCCAAAACCTTCCTCGGAGCGCGAGCAAGAGGGCCCCGGACCGAGCCCGGGGGACCGGAGCTCTCCCGAGGGGTCGTGATTATTGCGGGGCCCCCGCGCACAGAGTCTGGGAGATGGCTTGCGGAAGCGACGCCAATGAGTAAATTTGCTTAAGTTACTGACCTTGCGGTGTGAACAGTAACGCGTGAAAAGCATTCTCCCGGGAAGGGATCGGAAAATAATTGGAAATCCTCCGTGAACCATGGTATGATGGGTGAACGGAGGTTTTTTATGGAATTCGACGTAACTTTGACAGAAAAAGACATGGTTCATTTTAACCTGTACCACACGTATTCCCGGTTTTCGAGCTGGTTTGCCGTGGCGGTGGCCGTGGTGGCCATCGTGGTGGCCGTGGTGACGTACGGGACCGTATCCGGAACGCTTACCGTCCTCTATATTCTGGTGGCCCTTTTGATTTTGGTCTATATGCCGATCAATACGGTGCTGTCCGCAAAACGCCGGACGAAGCTGGTGCCGGATCTTCTGGCCCCTCTGCATTATTCGATCGACGAGGAGGGGATCAAGGTCTCAAAGGGTGAGGAGGAGGGCGTCCTTACCTGGGACAAGGTATTCCGTTTGATCTCCTTCAGGGATGCTGTTTACATCTACAGCAGCCGGATCTACGCCTATGTGATTCCGAAGACCGCCCTCAGTGATAAGGAAACGGCTTTCTATGAGATCGCAAGGGCCCATCTTGAACCCCGGAGGCTGAAGGGAATATGACAAAGATAAGCCTGTCGCCGGAGGATACCTTCCGGATCGGCGTGGACCTCGGCAGGGAAGCGCAGGAAGGCTCCGTGCTTCTGCTTTCAGGGGATCTCGGAACCGGGAAAACCGTTCTGGCCCGCGGCGTGGCGGAGGGCCTTGGGATCAGAGAATGGAACGGAAGCCCTACGTTTACGATCCTGCAGGTCTATGAGGAGGGAAGGCTCCCCCTGTACCATTTTGACGTTTATCGGATCGAGGAGCCTGAGGAAATGGATGAGGTGGGCTTTTTTGATTATCTCTACGGGGACGGAGTCGTCCTTCTGGAGTGGCCGGAGAGAGTGGAGGAGCTCCTGAAGGGCGATTTTTTGGAGATCCGTATTGAAAAAAATGTTGAAAAAGGATTTGATTATAGAGAAATTCATATAAATCATAAGACTATCTGAAGATGAAAGTACTGGGAATCGATTCCTCGGGACTCGTGGCCTCTGCGGCTCTGCTGGAGGAGGAAAGCATCCTTGGGGAATATTCGACAAATTACAAAAAGACACATTCGGAAACCCTGATGCCGATGATCGATACGCTGCTTACTCAGCTCGGCGTGGAAAGGACCGCCATCGATTATGTGGCGGTGGCTTCCGGCCCCGGGAGCTTTACGGGACTTCGGATCGGCGCCGCTACCGCGAAGGGGATCTGTCTCGCGCTTCATGTGCCGCTGATCCCGGTGCCGACGCTGGACGCGATGGCCATGAATTTATGGGGAGCGGCGGATCTGGTCTGCCCGATGATGGATGCCAGACGGGACCAGGTCTACACGGGGATCTATGCCTTCTCGGAGGAACGGCCGGTCAGAAAGACAGAGCCCGGGCCCCTTTCCCTTGCCGAGGCGGCTGAGCGGCTGAATGGCTTCGGACGGAAGGTGCTGCTTCTCGGAGATGGAGCGGATAGATTTAAAGAGGATTTAAAAAATAAGCTGACCGTTGATTATGCCTTTGCTCCGGCTCATCTGAACCGGCAAAGGGCCGGAAGCGTGGCTGTGCTGGGACGACTCCTGGCGCTGGAGGGTGGGGCTGTTTCGGGTGAGAGCTTTGCTCCCTCCTACTATCGCCTTTCGCAGGCGGAGCGCGAACGGAAAAAGCGCATGGAAAGTGAAAACTTAGAAGATATTTAGTCATAAATAAACTTTAATTACGAATTGAGAAAAAAGGAAATTTGTTGAAATGCTGGATGTTTGTTTGCTTGGAACCGCGGGGATGATGCCTCTGCCTTATCGCTGGCTGACCTCTTTGATGGTGAGATATAACGGAAGCAGCCTCCTCATCGACTGCGGTGAGGGAACACAGGTGGCGATCCGGGAAAAGGGATGGTCCATGAATCCCATCGATACGATCCTGTTTACCCACTACCATGGGGATCATATCGGAGGGCTTCCGGGACTTCTTCTTTCCATGGGTAATTCCGACCGGACCGAGCCGCTTACGATGATCGGCCCGAAGGGCTTGGAGCGCGTGGCGAATGCTCTGCGTGTGATTGCTCCGGAGCTTCCCTTCCCGATCAGCTATGTGGAGCTCAAGGAGGAGGTGGAGAGGTTTTCCCGCAACGGCTATGAGATCACGGCCTTTAAGGTGAAGCATAACGTAACCTGCTACGGCTATTCGCTGTCGATCCGCCGGAGCGGAAAGTTTGACATCGAACGGGCGAAGGCGGCGGGCATACCGGTTTCCTGCTGGAATCCTCTGCAAAAGGGCTCTGTCGTGGAGCTTGACGGGAGGATCTATACGCCGGATATGGTACTGGGGCCGGAGAGGAAGGGCCTGAAGGTGACCTACTGTACCGATACGCGGCCGGCTCCGGTCATCGCCGAGATGGCGGCGGGCGCGGATCTTTTTGTGTGTGAGGGGATGTATGCCGAGGCGGGAATGGAGGAAAAGGCCAGACAGAAGAAGCATATGACCTTTACGGAGGCCGCGGCTCTTGCGGCGAAGGCCCAGCCGAAGGAGCTGTGGCTGACCCATTATTCTCCCTCCTTAAACTACCCGGAGAATTACATGAAGGAGGTCCGGAAGATCTTCCCCCGGGCGCAGGCAGGGAAGGACGGGATGAGCATGGAGCTTGTCTTTGAAGAGGAGAAGGAATGAAACGCTGGCTGAACCCGAAAATGCTGATCATCGGGGTGATCTCCGTGGCGCTGATCCTTGGATATTATTATTATCTTACGAATCTGAACGTGAAGACAGTAAGTGATAATGAGGAGCTGGGGAAGGTGGACCTTATGATCACGGAGAATCTGGACCGGAATTATCCGCAGACCCCGCGGGAGCTGATCAAATACTATACCTCCATCCAGAAATGCTATTACAACGAGGAATATACGGAAAGTGAGCTGGAGAAGCTGGCATCGCAGGCCCTGCGTCTCTTTGACGAGGAGCTGGCCGAAAACAATCCTTATGACCAGTATTTAAAGAATCTGAAGACCGATGCGGCCCTGTGGCATACGAACGGGAAGACTTTGAACGTTACCGTGCCCGAAACCCGGGAAATCGTGTTCATCGAAAACGGGTCGGAGGAGCTGGCCTATGTTCCCTGCACCTATTTTGTCCGGCAGGGGGCAAATTACAGCTCCTCCCTGCAGACCTATGTGTGCCGGAAGGATGCGGAGGGACGGTGGAAGATCCTGGGCTGGCTTTCGGGCGGTGTCCCGGAGGAGGTTATGGGGAAGGAGGCGTCGAATGGATAAGGAAATCAAGATTCTGGCCATCGAAAGCTCCTGTGATGAGACGGCGGCGGCGGTCGTAAAAAACGGAAGAGAGATCTGCTCGAACATCATCTCCTCGCAGATCGAGCTGCACACGCTCTACGGCGGCGTTGTGCCGGAGATCGCGTCCAGAAAGCATATGGAAAAGATCGACCAGGTCGTAAGCGCTGCCTTAAAGGAAGCAGGGGAAACGATCCAGGGCATGGACGCGATAGCGGTTACCTATGGGCCCGGCCTGGTGGGAGCGCTGCTGGTGGGTGTGGCGCATGCCAAGGCCTACGCCTGGGCGGCGGGAAAGCCTCTGGTCGGAGTAAACCATATCGAGGGCCATATTGCGGCGAATTTTCTTCAGTATCCCGAGCTGACTCCCCCCTTCCTGTGCCTTGTGGTATCCGGCGGACACACCCATCTTGTCCGGGTCCTGGATTACGGAGAAACAGAGATCCTGGGAAGAAGCCGGGACGATGCGGCGGGCGAGGCCTTTGACAAGGTGGCGAGAGCGATCGGCCTCGGGTACCCCGGCGGGCCGAAGATCGAAAGGGCGGCAAAGGACGGGGATGCGAAGGCCATTGCGTTTCCGCGGCCGGGCTTTTCGGATGCGCCGTTTGATTTCAGCTTCAGCGGACTGAAATCGGCCGTTCTGAATTATCTGAATGAATGCAAAATGAAGGGGCTTTCCTATTCGCAGGCGGATGTGGCGGCCTCCTTTCAGGCGGCGGTGACCGACATCCTGACCGAACGCGCGGAGCTTGCCCTGTCCGAAACGGGGGAGAAGAGACTGGCCCTTGCGGGCGGCGTCGCGTCGAATTCAGCGATCCGAAGCTCCCTGCAGGCCATGTGTGAAGCGAAGGGAGCAGATTTTTATGTCCCGGCACCGATCCTTTGTACGGACAATGCCGCCATGATCGGTGCGGCCGGCTATTACGAGTACAGGAAGGGCAACAGAGCGGCGCTGAATCTGAACGCGGTTCCCGGACTGAAGATCGGAGAGAGAGGCTGATGGGCGGCACCTTTGCGCTGGTACTGGCAGCGGGGCGCGGAAAAAGGATGGGAAGTTCTGTTCCGAAGCAGTTCCTCCTCTTTGCGGGGAGGCCGCTTCTCTATTACAGTCTGGAGACTTTTCAGAACTTAAATGAAATTGATGGAATTGTTGTCACGGCAGATCCGCAATATAAGAAGACAATAGATGACTTTGATCTGAAGAAAATAAAGGCAGTCGTGCCCGGAGGAGAGGAACGCTATTCCTCTGTCCGCCTCGGACTGCTTTCCTTACGCCCCTTCGCCCCGGATTATGTGCTGATCCATGACGGAGCCAGGCCTTTTCCTGATGCGGAGCTTATCTTACGAACACTCGAAGGTGCGAGAAAATACGGGGCGGCGGCCGCCGCCGTGCCGGTAGCCGATACGATCCGGGTCGCGGATGAAAACGGCTTCGGGATAAAGACGCCCGACCGCAGAACCCTCTATGCCATGCAGACGCCCCAGACCTTTTCCTTTCCCCTGATCCTGAAGGCCTATGAAGAGCTGATGAAGCATCCGGACCTTCTGCCTGTAACCGATGACGCGGAGGTTCTGCAGAAGGTGACAGGCAAACAGACCTTTCTTACCAAGGGGAGCTTTCGTAACCGTAAGGTGACCACTCCCGAGGATCTTACAATTCTGAAATCGTTCTCATAATTCCCGATATTGAAATGCGATTGGAGACGTTCCTCTTGCTTATGCTATAGAGAATCGTCTCCTGTATTTTGCTGTCAATCGGAATGGCATACTTTTCTCCGTGGCCGACTGCAGGGAAGATCCTGCTGAGGCTTCCTTTGCGGCCATACCGGTAATTCGGAGCAGAAACGCATAAATCAGTTCTTCCGCAAGGTGAACGAGCTTTTCTCTGTAGGATTCGAATACTTCGAAATTTCTAACTCAATGTCATTGCCCGACGGAAAAACAGGAGCTGCCCACTGCCTTTTCATCCTGCATGAAAACAGAAGGCCTTCTCCCCGTTTAGTGAAATCGTTTTCAATTTGCACCCTTGCCTAAGCAAACCTAGTCTCCTAGAATTAAGTCCAAGTTCAAGAAAGGAGCGAGCGAAACCATGAAAGAGAATCAGAATTCAAAGCGGGTACAGAAGCTGCATGACCGGTTGAACGAGGCACAAAATTACGTAAATATTGAAAGAGCAAGGTATTTTACCGAGAGCTTTCAGAAAACAGAAGGCGAGGCGATCAATGTCAGATTTGCCAGGGCCCTTCTTCACACGGTCCGGAATATGAGTCTTCATATAGAAGAGGATCAGCTCTTTGCCGGACAGATCGGCGGGCCGGAAAGGTACGGAGTGCTTTACCCCGAGCTGGACGCCTGCTTCTTCGGGGATCTGAGGGCGGTCTTAAGTGACCGGTCCGTCGCCACCTTCGAACTGACGGAGGAGGACAGAGCCTATCTCTCCGAAACCGTAGCGCCCTTCTGGGCAGGGAAAACCTATTATGAGGATTTTGCAGGGCGCCTGCCGGAGGAGCTTTTGAAGCTCACCTATGAGCCGTCGGATACGAAGAAATCCCGTTTCCTTATTAATGAAACCCAGTCCATGAATTCCGCCACCCAGTGGGTACACGATTACGCGATCGGGCTTACGAGGGGCTTCGCTTCCTTAAAGGGAGAAGCGGAGGAGGAGCTGAAGGGGCTTAAGGCGGATGCAGATCAGAAGACAAAGGATTTCCTTCTGGCCTCTGTGATCGTCTGCGAAGCGGTTATGACCTTTGCAGAGCGCTACAGTAAAGAGGCCGAGCGGCTTGCGGCTGAGGAAAAGGACGATAGGAGAAAGGAGGAGCTCGCGGTCATCGCCCGCAATCTGAAAAAGGTGCCGGCGGAGCCCGCCGAAACCTTCTACGAGGCGCTGCAGTCCCAGTTCATTATGCAGATGTTCTCCCGCCTGGAGCAGAAAACCTCGGGAACCATCAGCAACGGCCGGATGGATCAGTACCTCTATCCTTATTATAAAAAGGACCTCGAGGAGGGAAGGCTTACCCCGGAGCAGGCGGACGAGCTTCTTTCCTGCCTGTGGTTGGCGATGGCGAAATTCAGGGATGTGTATGTGAGCCCGGCCGGCGGCGCATTTTCCGACGGCTATGCCCATTGGGAGGCCGTGACGATCGGAGGGCAGACGAAGGAGGGGTTTGATGCGACAAATGACCTGACCTATCTGTTCCTGAAAAACAAGCAGCGGCTGCCGCTGGATTTCCCGGACCTGGCCGTGAGAGTTCATGCGAACACGCCGGAGAGGCTGCTTCTTGAGATCGCGAATACGATCAAGGTGGGGTCCGGCCATCCGAAGCTTTTGAATGATGAGGAGATCATCCCGGTCAATCTCTCCAAGGGTGCGACCTTCGCCGAAGCCAATGATTATGCGGTGTCCGGCTGCACCGAGACCAGAATGCCGTCCAGGGAAACCTGGACCAGCAAGGGACCCAGCATCAATCTGGCGGCGGTCGTGGAGCTGACCTTACGAAACGGCCGTGTGGAAAAATACGGAGATGAGCTCTTGACGCTGGAAACCGGAGACGCCTCTTCGTTTTCCTCATGGGATTCGTTTTATGAGGCGTTCAAGACACAGCTTCGGTATTACATCAAAAAGACCTGCGACCAGATCCGTCTGGTGCATCACGTAAGAGAGGGGCATTTCGCCACCCCCTTCGGCTCGGTCCTGCATGAGCTTTGCAGGGAACAGAAAAGGGATCTCCACTCTCAGTGGATCGAGGGCGGGCTGAATTTTGCCTTCTTCGACATGGTCGGATACGCGAGCACCGTGGATTCGCTGGCGGCGGTGAAAAGGATCGTGTTTGAGGAGAAGAGAGTGACGCTTCCCGAGCTTGTGAGTGCGCTGAACGCCGATTTTGAAGGGCAGGAGGTGCTGCGCCGGCGGCTGATGCGCGCTCCCAAATACGGAAATAATGATGCATATGCCGACTCTATAGGACGTGAGATAGACAGGATCGCGGGTGAGGTTTCCGCGGCGGAGGCGAAGAAGGAGCACGATCATTTTTATATCGATATCCGTTATGTCCCGGCGTCGGCGAATGTGCCGATGGGCAAGGTGATCGGAGCGCTGCCGGACGGAAGAAAACGGGGGCTGCCGCTGTCCGACGGGACCTCCGCGGCGCAGGGCGCGGATGAAAAGGGGCCGACAGCGGTGCTTCTGTCCAACTATTATTCGAAGAATCCCTCGGTAAACAACCGGGCGGCGCGGCTTCTGAACCTGAAATTCACGCCGGCGGCCGTGGCCGGAGAGGCCGGATCGAAGCGGCTCGCGGAGCTGATCCGGTGCTGGAGAGACTTAAAGCTCTGGCATGTGCAGTTCAATGTGATCGACCAGGAAACCCTGCTCGACGCGAAGGCCCATCCCGAGAATTACCGGGGCCTCATCGTTCGGGTGGCGGGGTACAGCGCTTACTTTGTGAACCTGAGCGACGAGCTGCAGGACGATATCATCAGCAGGACGAGCAATACGGAGGTGGCCTGATGGAGGCGAAGATCAGCATAGTGAACCTGTGCAAGCGATACGAGGATAACGAAAAGGAAAAGGGTCTGTTCTTCTCGAAAAACATCAACCCGGACCGCGTCTTTGACGGAAAAGAGGGGTATGTATTAAGGAACATCAATCTGCAGATCAAAGAGGGCGAGTTCCATGTATTCCTGGGCGCCAGCGGCTGCGGCAAGACCACGCTTTTAAACATCATCGCAGGGCTACTGCCGAAGACCGGCGGCGAGGTGAGAATGGACGGGAAGGAGATCAACGGAATGTCGCCGGAGCGCGGACTGGTGTTTCAGAACGCAGAATCCGTCCTGTTCCCCTGGCTCACGGTCAAACAGAATGTGGCCTACGCCCTGAAGCCGAAGAAGCTGAAGAAAGAGGAGCTTGAAAAACGGACGACCGAGGCCATCGCTCTGGTAGGCCTGACCGGGCACGAGAGAAAGTACCCGGAGGTGCTGTCCGGCGGCATGCGCCAGCGCCTTCAGATCGCCCGGAGCTTCGCGAGTGACCCGGAGGTTCTGATCATGGACGAGCCCTTTGGTGCGCTGGATGCCCAGACCAGGATGGTTCTTCAGGATGAGCTGGTGGGGATCTGGAAGAAAACGAAGAAGACGATCCTGTTTGTGACCCATGACCTGTCCGAGGCGGTGCTTCTGGGACAGAAGATCAGCATCCTCTCGGCGGCGCCGGACGCATCGATCGTGTCCTATGAAGCCGTCCCGTTCTCCTATCCCAGGAATTCGGAGGATTCGGATTTTGTGCAATATACGGCCATGCTCCACCGTAAACTGAACGCGGCGATCCTCGCCCATCAGAACCGGCCGGAGCCACAAAGCACGCAGACAGCAGGTTAGGAGGAAGGGTATGGAAAGCAAGGGAAAGAAAGTATGGAAATTTTTATTAAAATCGGGAATTCTGACCTGGGCAGCCTTTCTGCTGATCTGGTGGATCCTGTCCCTGTTTCAGGAGGATATCCTTCTGCCGGGGCCGCTGAAAACGATCGCCGGCTCGTGGGAGATCGTCGCCAACGGAAAGCTTCTGTCCTTCGCCCTGATCTCGATGCGGAGAGTGTTCATCGGCTGGGGACTCGGGTGCCTGATCGGAATCCCGCTCGGCATGCTGATCGGCCGGATCCCGGTGGTAAGGAGCTTTTTTGAGCCCTTTATCAATTTCTTCCGCTTCGTACCGGGGCTCGCGCTCATCACCCTTTTTCTGATGTGGTTCGGCGTGGACGAGGGCTCGAAGATTATGATCATCCTTTATGGCACGGTGTTCACGGTATCGGTCAATGTCATCGCCGGGATCCTTTCGATGGACCAGAACCGCATCCACGCGGCCAGGATCCTCGGCGTCAGCGAACGGGATATCCTGTTCACGGTGGTCTGGCCCTCGGTCATTCCCTACGCCTTTACCGGAGCAAGGCTCGGTCTCGGCGGCGCCTTCGGCGCCATCGTAGCGGCGGAGATGGTGGCGGCCAAGGAAGGCTTAGGCTATCTGATTTATAATTCCAGATTGTATTTCCGGACAGATTGGATCATTTGCGGCGTTATCACGCTGGGACTCCTGGGCTTCACCTTTGACAAGCTCTTCCGGTTTCTGGGGAATAAGTACCTGAAGCACTATGGGGTGAAGGAATTGAAAAACGCTTGAGGATTCATTGCTTAGAGAAACACGAAAAATACGAGCTGTATACTTGAAATTATATAACGAATTAATTATCTTTTAATTTAATTATAGGAGGAATATTATGAAAAACAGGAAAAATTCACTAATCGCAGGAATTATGACAGCAGTGCTTGCCCTTGGCGCGGCAGGCTGCGGAAACCCCTCGAATCCTGCCAGCGTTCAGGCGAAGGAAAACAAAACAGGTACGGCTGCGGATGCCGCCGGTCTTACAAAGGTCCGCGTCGGTACCGATACAATGCAGCTTGCCTATGCCCAGGTCATCGGAAAACAGAACGGCTACTACGAGAAGAACGGAATCGATGTGGAGATTACCACCTATGCCGCGGGAATCGAGACCATCAATGCCATCGTTACCGGCGCTGCGGATATCGGAGCAGCCTATGATTATGCTTTATGCACCCGGCTGATCCCGGCCTCGAATGTGCGGGTGCTTTCCAACTTTGTTACGAACGCGGACGGGTCCTACTGGTTTGAGACCTCCAACCCCGAGATCCAATCGGCCGCGGATCTTTCGAAGGGAAGGATCGGTATCGTGAAGGGGACTCTGGGGGAATACCTGATCGCGAAGGAGCTGGAGAGCGGCGGCCTTACGCTGGCGGATGCCGACATCAGCTATTTAAGCTCTGACGGGGAGGTTGTGGCGGCCTATGTAGCGAAGCAGCTTGACACGATCCTGGGCCTGAAGCCCTTTACCGAGGAGATCGAAAAGGCAGAGGGACGTCATGTATTAAACACCACCGGCGATATCGGGATCAAGTCCCAAGGCTTTATCGCGGCCGATGCGGCCTTCTCGGAGGCAAATCCCGAGGCGGTGGCCGCCTACCTCAAGGGAACACAGGAGGCCCTGGACTTTATTAAAACAAATACCGATGAAGCGGCGCAGATCTGCGCGGACTATCTGACCGTGTCCAAGGACGATGTGTTAAAGAGCTTCGATTCCTTTACCTTCGATGTGGCCTTCAGCGCGGAGGATTATGATCATCTGCAGGAAATTGCAGACTGGTGCCATGAGAACGGGGTTCTGGAAGCGGAAACCGCCATTTCCGATTATTTTGTAAAGGAGCCGCTTCAGATCGCTCTTCCGGAGAAGCTGACATGGCAATAAAAGGGACGATATTCAATATTCAGCATTTTTCGATCAACGATGGTCCGGGGATCCGGACCGTCGTCTTTTGTAAGGGCTGTCCCCTTCGCTGCCGTTGGTGCGCCAATCCAGAGTCTCAGAGCTTTTCTCCGGAGCTGTCCTGGATCGGGAAGGAGTGTATCGGCTGCCGGGCCTGCGTTGAATCGCTGCCGGAGCTTTCGTGCCGGTTTGAAGGGGAAAGGCTTTGCTTTGACCGGGAAAAGGTGGTATCGTTAGAGAAGGTGGACGGGGTCTGCCCGACGGGGGCCCTTAGCCTGATCGGAAGAAGGGTTACGGTGGATGAGGTCCTTTCGGAGGTGGAGGCGGATCAGAAGTTTTACGAGCGCTCCGAGGGGGGACTTACGGTTTCCGGCGGGGAACCCATGGCCCAGCCCGAGTTTACGCTCGCGCTCCTTTCTGAGGCCAAAAACCGCTCGATCCATCGGACGATGGAGACCTGCGGCATGGGCGCCTCCGGGGTGATGGAGGAGGCTGCAAAATACCTTGATGTCCTGTATTTTGATGTGAAGCTCCATGATCCCCAAAAGCATAAGGAGTGGACCGGGGCAGGGAATGAGAGGATCCTGGATAATCTTTTCCTTGCAAGAAGGGTGCGGCCGGACCTTACGATCCGCGTTCGGACGCCGGTCATTCCCGGGGTCAACGACAACGAGGAGGAGCTTCGTGAGATCCATCGGATCGCGCTTGATCTTGGGGCGGAGCATGAACTTCTGAAGTACCACCGGCTCGGCGCTTCGAAATACGAGGGACTCGGGCGGGACTATCCGATGGGAGAGGTGAAGCTTTCCGAGGAGCGGTTTCAGGAGCTGAAGAGCAGCATTTTTGTTACCGGTGTGTTATAGGGACAGCCTCTTTGACACACCACCGTCCGATTTCCCGGCTGTGATTATTCAACAGGGAACGGTTTTACAGACGCCATGAGAAGAGGAGGAAGAGATGAACAATACCTTGAACGAATTCTACACCTTAAGCGACGGCTCAAAGCTTCCGAAGATCGGCTTCGGAACCTACAATGAAAGCTTTGAGGACAACAAGGAGGCGGTGCTTGCCGCGATCGAATGCGGCTACCGGTTCTTTGATACGGCTTCTCTTTATGAGACGGAGCGGTCGCTCGGGAGCGCTCTGAAGGAGAGCGGACTGGACCGGAGCGAGGTCATCCTCGAGACCAAGCTCTGGATCGATGAGATGGGTTATGATAAGGCGAAGGAAGCGCTGGAAAGGTCCTTGAACCGTCTGCAGACGGACTATGTGGATATCTACATGATCCACTGGCCGCGTCAGACCGGGGCAGAGGATGAAAACTGGAAGGAGCTGGACCGGGAGACCTGGAGAGCCATGGAGGATATGGTGGACGCGGGAAAAATCCGAAGGCTTGGCTTAAGCAATTTCCTTCCCCACCATCTGAAGAATATTCTGGAGGGGTGCAGGATCCGCCCCGTCGTGGACCAGCTGGAGCTTCATCCCGGGTATTCCCAGGAAGCGGCCATCGCCTTCTGCGAAAAGGAGAAGGTTCTCCCCATCGCCTGGAGTCCGCTCGGAAGAGGGCGGGAGAACGCGACGATCGGGAACGAGGTGCTGGTGAAGCTGGCGAAAAAATACGGCCGCAGCATCCAGCAGATCAATCTGCGGTTCCTCCTTCAGAAGGGAATCCTTCCGATCCCGAAGGCATCGACGAAGGAGCATATGGAAGCAAACCTCAGGGTCTTCGATTTTGAGCTGACGGAGGATGAGATCCTTGAGCTGTCCTGTATGCCCCAGACCGCCTGGCTCGGCGAGCATCCGGATTATCATATTCCGGACAAGAAGAGTAATTTCGCGCAATAAAACGTCACTCTGACTCACTGCCTTGACGAAACGAAAATAAAAATGGTACAATGAGTCAGATTTGGAGAGATATCGAAGCGGTCATAACGAGGCGGTCTTGAAAACCGTTTGTCCGAAAGGGCACGTGGGTTCGAATCCCACTCTCTCCGTTTGGGCGGGACGTTTTTGTTGACGGACCGACCCCTTTATGTTATAGTGTTGTATTGCTAGGACATATTGTCGAGCAGCTTATGGAGAAGTACCCAAGCTGGCCGAAGGGACACCCCTGGAAAGGGTGCAGGTCGTTAATAGCGGCGCGAGGGTTCAAATCCCTCCTTCTCCGTATGAAAAACCTCATCGGTTATCGATGAGGTTTTTTGATCTTCAAAGAATCAGCTCCATTGTCGTTTTCTGCGCCTCCATCCCGAGAGCCTCATAAAAGGCCGCCGCTCCCGGATTGACTGCCCATACGTTTAAGGTAAGATGGTAGAAGCCCCGCTCTTTTGCATAGTCTTTTATATGGAGAAAGAGCAACCGGCCGATACCCTCCTTCCGATGGCTTTCGTGCACACATATATCGTCGATATAGAGCATTTTGTGCCCGACTAAGAGGTTTGAATCCGGGATGACCTTTTCCTGACAGAAGGCGTGACCCAGGACAAGCTCCTCTTCGTTCACACAGACAAAGACCGGATTTTCGGGCTCTGTAAGGATCCTCGAAAGCTCTGCGGCGCTGTACTTTGTGGCCGGTCCCTTAAACAGATCCGGCCGGCCCTCGTGGTGTACAAGATTTACCTGGACAAGGAGCTTAAGAATGGCCGGGATATCCTTTTCGGAAGCAGGTCTTACCGTCAGCATTCCGGCAGCCTCGCGACCCCGGAATCCACAGCCGCCTTCGCGGCGGCCGCCGCCACGGCATCCTTCACCCGCGGATCAAACGCCTTCGGAAGGATATAATCCGCCGACAGCTCTTCATCGGAAATAAGGGCCGCCAGGGCCTTCGCGGAGGCGATCTTCATTTCGTCATTGATATCGGAGGCCCGGACATCGAGGGCGCCCCGGAAGATCCCCGGGAAGCATAAGACGTTATTTACCTGGTTCGGGAAGTCGCTCCGGCCGGTGGAAACCACGGCCGCGCCGGCCGCCTTCGCTTCGTCCGGGAAGATCTCCGGCGTGGGATTTGCGCAGGCAAAGACGATCGGATCCTTGGCCATGGAACGGACCATATCCTGTGTCAGGGTTCCCGGCGCGGAAACACCGATAAATACGTCCGCACCCTTGATCACATCGGCAAGCCTTCCGGCTTCGTGCGCACGGTTTGTGATACGCGCCATTTCCTCCTTGATCGGATTTAAGCCCTCGCGGCCCTCGTAGATCGCGCCCTGACGGTCCGTCATGATCACGTTTTTCAAGCCCATGGCCATCAGGAGCCGGATGATCGCGATCCCGGCGGCACCGGCCCCGGAGGTAACGATCTTCACATCCTCGATCCGCTTCCCGACGACCTTTAAGGCGTTCATGAGGCCCGCCAGAGTGATCACCGCGGTTCCGTGCTGATCATCATGGAAAATGGGAATATCGCAGCATTCCTTAAGCTTTTTTTCGATTTCAAAGCACCGCGGCGCGGAGATGTCCTCGAGATTGATCCCGCCAAACGAGCCGGCCAGAAGCCGGACCGTGTTCACGATCTCATCCACATCCTTGGAGCGGATGCATAAGGGCACCGCGTCCACATCGCCAAAGGCCTTGAAGAGCACGCATTTCCCTTCCATGACCGGCATACCCGCCTCGGGTCCGATATCTCCGAGCCCCAGGACCGCGGTCCCGTCTGTAACCACGGCGACCGTATTCCATCGTCTTGTCAGCTCAAAGCTTTTGCTGATATCCTTCTGAATCTCGAGACAGGGCGCCGCGACCCCCGGAGTATACGCTATGCTCAAGGCCTCGGAGCTGTCGACCGCCGCCCGGCATTTTATTTCAAGCTTTCCCTTCCATTCCTGATGCTTTTCTATCGAAATCCTTCCGTAATCCATCGCTTCCTCCTTTTGCAGAGCAATCCTTAAAATGTATTTTCCTATTATAGCACAGGGCCTTGAACTTTGGAATAAGCGGCGGGCCTGTGGTTGTTTTTGAGCCCCGGATATGGTACTATCCCGTTGAAAGGAAAATGAAGGGAGACGGCGATGGAGGAAAGAACGGATAATACGACCGGGCGTGTCGTACAGCTTCCCGAGGGAGAGGTGATCTTACGGGAAGGTGAGATCAATGTGAATATGTATAAGATCCTGACGGGCTTTGCGGAAATCTATGTGAGCTACGACGAGCCGGAGGAGACGGTGATCGGGATCATCGGCCCCGGAGAGTGCTTCGGGGAATTCGGTCTGCTCCTGCATAAGCCTGCGATCTATACCGTTGTTTCCTTTTCGGATATTTCGCTTTTCCGGATCTCGGAGGAAGAGCTGGGAGATTTTGTCCGGCATAACCACAGCAACGCGATCGACATCATGAAAAACATGGCAAACTATATGGTGATCATGCGTCTGCAGATCGAGCTTCTGGTAAAGGAGCTGGAAGCCGCCTCGCCGGATAACGAGAAGGTGAAAATGATCAAGGAGGCGACAGAGCATCCCTCCTATAGCTGGGACGATATCTGGGAGGAGTGAGCGGGCTTAAACAATGGGCCCGATGCGGCAGAGGACAGACCGGCAAAGGGGATACCGGATTCGTACATAGGGGAGTTCAAAAAGACGAAAAAGTATTTTGACGAGAGATATGGGGCTTTGGGCGGGAAGCAGGATGAGAACGTGTGGTACGTGATACAGACGAAAACAGGAAATGAAGAGGATGTCAGGGATCTTGTGCTGAAAATGACAGATAAAACACTCTGTCGGCGCTGCTTTCTCCCGTTGTTCGAAGAGGTGAGGCGGCGTGAAGGAAAAAGCCGGATCGTGTTCCGCCGGCTTTTTCCGGGCTATCTTTTTCTCGATACAAAGAACCCGACGGCGATCCATATGACATTGAAACGAATCCCCGAATTCACCCGCCTTCTCTCTTATGAGGAGGAGGACGGTGAAAAGCTGTTCCTTCCGGTGGACGAAGAGGATGAAGCTTTTCTGGACAGCCTTTTTGATGAGGGCGTGATGCATGTGAGCTATGTGCATCAGGTGAAAAACGGAAGGATCGGGCAAGTGGTGGGACCTCTGGCCCGCTACAGCACCCACATTACAAAGCTCGAATACCGCCATCGTCTGGCCATTGTGGAAGCGGATATCTTCGGAAAACACCGGCGCATCAAGTTTGGCCTGTGGACAGAGGAGGATGAACCGCTTCCCTGGCTGGAGGAGCAGCTTGCACAGGGGAAAAAAGAAACCAAACCCTTTCTCCCGGACATCGATCTCGGCCTTGCTCCCGGCGACAGGATCATGGACGAAACCGGCGTCTATGGTGACCAGGTTTTCGTTGTTGACAGCGTAGACAAAAAACACCGCACCGTACAGACCATCGCCCGCCTCGGCCTTGCTACCGTCCGGATCGAGCTGTTCGCGGATAAGGTGAGGAAGGTGTGAGAACGGGTCTTTTGAATCCCTGCTGTGATGGCAGAGCTTTTCTTTGGATGAAAGGCTGCGGAGGACAGAAGATGTGTAAAACTATATAATTATTTTGAAAGAACGGAATGCTCTTTACAGGCTCCGGAAATGATGCTAACATAGGTATACATTTCTGGAAGAATTCTTTAGGGCGTTCGCCCATACTTTTCCATGAAATTGCTTGAAACAATAAAATGGCAACCGGTACCGAAGGGAGAAGAAAATGGGCAGAAAGACCTATGAAGAGCTGGATTTTACGGATGATTTTCTGTTCTGCAAAATCATGATGAACAACGAAGATCTGTGCATCGAACTGGTGGAGCTGATCACGGGAAGAAAGATCAGAACGATCCTTCATCCGCGGGATCAGAAAGCAATCCGTCTGACACGCGACGGAAAGGGCGTCAGACTGGATGTATATTTCGAGGATACCGACAATGTAGTATATGATATCGAAATGCAGGCTGAAAAAAAGAAGAACCTTCCGAAGCGGATCAGGTATTATCAGGGAATGATCGATCTGAACATTCTGGCCAAAGGCGGAAAGTATGCCGACCTGAAAGAGTCCTATGTGATCTTTATTTGCACGTTTGATGAGTTTGAAAAAGGGCGTCATGTGTACAGCTTCGAGAACCTGTGCAAGGAAGATCCCTCCATTTGTCTCGAAGATGGGGCACACAAGATCATTCTCTGCGCCAGAGGGACAATGGATGACTGCTCCGAAAAGATGAAGGACTTTCTTGCATATGTTGCCGGAGAGGAAACGAAAGGAGAACTTTCAGACCGGCTTCGGGAAGAAGTGAAACGCTCGAAGAGTGAGGAAAAATGGAGGGCAGAGTATATGCTGTACTTGGATAGGCTTAGGGAAGAATACGATGAAGGATTTGAAGCCGGGGAAGCGGCTGGCAAGGCAAAAGGC
>JAFSXC010000001.1 GCA_017450105.1 Lachnospiraceae bacterium
ATCGCCAAGGGCGGCATGAACCACTGCCAGGACGAGATGAAGAAGGCGGTGGCCGCGGGCTACTGGAACCTCTTCAGCTTCAACCCGGCGCTGAAGGCCGAGGGCAAGAATCCGTTTACGCTGACCAGCAAGCCCGGCGACGGAACCTATCAGGACTTCCTGAACAACGAGGCCCGCTACACCCGTCTCGTGAAGCCCTTCCCGGAGAGAGCAGAGAAGCTCTTCAAGGAATCGGAGGAGGTTGCGAAGGCCCGTTACGAGCATCTGCAGAAGCTCGTAGAGCTGTACAAATAATAAGAAATAAGAGAAGGACCCTGCTGCGGCAGGGTTCTTTTTTTACGTCAAGTCCCCGGAGCTCATGTTTTTCTGCTATAATGAAAGAATGAACGAGAGAAGACTGGGCCTTAACGGAAGTACCATAAAAATTATCGCGCTGATCACCATGTTCATCGACCACTTCGGCGGATCGGTTTTCGACCGGCTGTGTGCGATCGATATGCAGACCTGGCATACGCCCTACGTTATCTGCCGCGCGATCGGCCGGCTGGCCTTTCCTCTATACTGCTTTCTTCTGGTGGAGGGCTTTTTACACACCAGAAGCGTTGCGAAATATGCGCGCAACCTCTTTCTGTTCGCGCTGATCTCCGAGATCCCCTTCAATCTTGCGCTCTACAATAGCTGGATCCAGTTGGACGTCCGCTTCTTTCTGCACGGCTGGTTTCGCGGAACCCACCAGAACGTTTTTTTTACCCTGCTCATCGGCCTGCTGATGATGGCGGCGATCCGGCAGGCCTATGAAAAGGAAAACTGGAATCCGGCCTGCCGGTTTCTTGTCTATCCGATCGCTTTTGGCGCGGGGGCGCTGGCGGTGCATGCCCTCGCCACCTCCCAGGCGGGGAAGCTGATCTCCCTCGTCCCCTATACGCCCCGGTTTTATCTGATAGCGGTACTGGCCGGTGCAGGGGCAGCGGCGGTGGCGGCCGTACTCGGGAAAAATGCGGTGCCGGACAGAAAAATCTCGGCGGCGCTCTCGACGCTCGCGATTCTGATCGCTTATCTTGCGGCGGGCTGGTTCTATGTCGATTACCGCGGCTTCGGAATCCTGGCGATCGCCGCCTGCTATCTGCTCCGCAATCGAAGCCGGGTACTTGGCTTTGCGCTGGCCTGTCTGATCCTTACGATCATGGATCCGCTTGAGGCCTGGTCGATGCCGGGACTCGTGCTCGCAGCGCTCTATAACGGGCGTCGCGGCTTCGGCGGGAAGTACTTTTTTTACGTCTTTTACCCCCTGCATCTCGCTGTGTTATATCTTGTTTGTATATTGTTAAAAATTACATAATATTGTGGTTTTTCCTCTTTACAAGCGAAAACCAATAGAGTATAATAGCATTTGTATTAAAATTCGGTTTAATAAATTTGTTGAGGAGAGAGACGATGAGCAATTTTTTTCCGAAGAACCGAAAGTACGAAAGTACCTACTCCTATTCACAACATAATATGAGACGCAGTGAGCCAGAAAGAAGGAGCCCGGTTCAGGACGAGGAAGATTATTTGCTGCAGCAGATAGACGAATTCCGCGCAAAAGCGGCCCATCTGCAGGATCTGATTACGACCAAGGAATCCAGGGCGCGGGAGATCCAGTCCCGGCTGGATGAGCAGGAACGGGACGTGGATGGGCTTTCGGAAGGCATATCCCGTCGGATCGACCGGCTGCTTGAGCATATGGATGACCGGTTTGACGAGGTCAATGACAACATTGTCCGTAATATTTATAACAACAACGGTCAGAGCGAGATCGTCCATGTCGATAATACGGATGTGGAGCGCGCCCTGCTCCAGTTGAAGGATGAGATCGCGAAGGCTCCGAAGACGGTGGAAAACGCGGTCGTTGAGCCGGACTTTACGGAGATTAAGGAGCCTCTTGCGGAGCTGAAGGCTGCGCTGGAGGAGATCCGGGAGAATACCTCCAAAGAAACGGAAATCAAGATCGACATGGATGCCTTTACCGGGCCCGTTGAGGAGGTAAAGAATACTCTTGGCGATGTTAAATCTACTCTTGAGGAAATAAAGAACGCCCCGGCTCCGGAGGTAAAGGTGGATCTTGCCGAGGTCAAGACGCCGCTGGATGAAATGAAAACGGATCTGGCCGGCATGAAGACCGAGATTATGGAAAAGATCCATGCCGAGGATGTGCAGGTCTTTCGTAATACCAAGAATCTGCTGGAGGAGCAGGCGGCCAATGACCAGAGTCAGGCGGTGATGACCAAGGAGTTTAAATCGGTCCGTTCCTATTTAAAGATTCTGTCCTGGTTCTCGATCATCAACTTTGTTGTGCTTGTTGCCTATGTTCTGTATGCGCTTGGGGTATTTAAATTCTGATTAATTTTAAAAGAGGCTATAAGAAAAAGCGCCGGCTCGCCCGGCGCTTTTATCGTATCAGAAGATCATAGAGAGTTTCCTTAAGCGGCTCCTTTGTTTTGTGCCAGTTCAGGCACACGGCCTCGGCGGCCTCCTTCCCCGGAACGGAAAGGGTCAGATCCACGACTGTTTTGCCTGCCTTTCGCCAGATCAGATGGACGAAGTAGGTATGGGCGGGATCCTGGAACCAGTCCGCCTTGAGCTCGTTCTCTTCGAGGATCGAAGCAGCGTTTTCTCCGAGGAAATCGCGGATATCAACTATAATATCATAATTTAATTTATCGGAAAGATAGCGTAAAGTCTCCTCTCCCTCGGGGAGGATCCGGTAAAGGACGCGGTTGTGGGAGGACCGGCTTTCTATGAGGCCGGCTTCCTCAAGAGCGGAAAGCTCCTGCTGGATCCGGAAAAAATCCGTGTATTCCTTCTCCAGAAAGAAGTCCGAGATTGTGGCGTTGCTTAAGGGCTCCTTCGACCGGGACAGAAGAGAGAGGATGGAAAGCTTGTAGATCGTTGATGGATTGGCCATACATTTATCCTTTCCGCATAGTGTGTGAACAAAAACCATCATAGGTTACTGTTCACACCCCAATGTCAGTAACTTAAGCAAATGAACGTATAGGCGTCGCACCCGTAAGCCATCTCCCAGACTCTGTGCACGGAGGCCCCGCGATAATAACGGCCCCCGGGAAAACAACGGTCCCCCCGTGCTCGGTCCGGGGCCCTCTTACTCGCGCTCCGAGGAAGACGTTGGGCTTAAGTTACTGAAATTGGGGTGTTGAACAGTAATCATCATAGCATCGGAGGGCCACAATTTCAACAATCCCTCTTTACGAAACGAAGGGGAAGGGCTATAATAATTTTGCAATTCTGATTGACGCATCGTTTATTTTCCCAGAACGACGAGCTTTGAAAACAGGAGGAAGCATGACAAGAGAACAATATGAAAGCCTCTCTTTGATGGTTTTAAGAGATCTGGCAAAGACCAGGGGGCTAAAGAGCATTACTGCCCTGAGAAAGGGCCAGCTTGTGGATGCAATGCTGGCGGAGGACGAAAGGATCGCCGCTCTGGAGAGTAATGGGGAAAAAGAGGAACCCGAACGGCCGGCGGAAAGGACCCGGGAGAAGCCTGTCGAGAAAGCTCCGGAACGTACGCAGGAGAAGACGGCTGAGAGAGTGCCTGAGCGTACCCAGGAGAGAACCCAGGAAAAGACCTATGAAAGAAACCAGGACCGGTCGCAGGAAAAGCGGACCGCGGCGGAATCCGATAATCCCGAGCAGCAGGGGAATCTGGACAGCGGGATCAGCGTGTCCGGGATCCTGGAGGTCCTGCAGGACGGCTACGGCTTTATCCGCGGAGATAATTATCTCCCCAGCGAAAACGACGTTTATGTTTCTCCGTCCCAGATCCGGCGCTTTAACCTGAAAACCGGGGATATCCTCTCCGGAAATACGAGGATCAAAACCCAGCAGGAGAAGTTTTCCGCTCTTCTTTATATCAATACGATCAACGGTATGTCTCCGAATGAGGCGACGAAACGGACGAACTTCGAGGATCTGACTCCGATCTTCCCGAACCAGCGGCTGAAGCTGGAGATGCCCGGAAGCAGCATCGCTACCAGGATCATCGACCTGGTCTCTCCGATCGGCAAGGGCCAGAGAGGTATGATCGTGTCGCCCCCGAAGGCCGGGAAGACGACGCTGCTTAAGGAAGTCGCGAAGGCGGTGGTGAGCCAGAACCGGGATATGCATGTGATCATCCTCCTGATCGACGAGCGGCCTGAGGAGGTGACCGATATAAAGGAAGCCCTGGAGGGACGGAACGTAGAGGTGATCTACTCGACCTTCGACGAAACGGCCGAGCATCATAAGCGGGTTTCCGAAATGGTGATCGAGCGTGCGAAGCGGCTGGTGGAGCATAGAAAGGACGTGATGATCCTTCTGGATTCCATTACGCGACTGGCGCGGGCCTATAACCTGACGGTCCAGCCCAGCGGCCGTACGCTTTCCGGCGGTCTGGATCCGGCGGCTCTGCATATGCCGAAGAGGTTCTTCGGCGCTGCCCGGAATATGCGGGAGGGCGGGAGCCTGACGATCCTTGCTACGGCTCTGATCGAGACCGGGAGCAAGATGGACGACGTGGTCTACGAGGAATTCAAGGGAACCGGCAATATGGAGCTGATCCTGGACAGAAAGCTGTCGGAGCGCCGGATCTTCCCTGCCGTGGATATCGTAAAATCCGGGACAAGGCGGGAGGACCTGCTGCTGGACCGGGAGGAGCAGGATGCCGTTTATATTATGCGCAAGGCCATCAACGGAATGCGTACCGACGAAGCGGTGGAGAATATCCTGAACATGTTCGTGAATACGAGATCCAACCGGGAATTCTGCATGCTCATAAAAAAACGGAAAATATTATAAAAGGTGTTGAAATAGGAAGACTTCTGTGGTATTCTGTTTAAGCTGTTTATTAAAGAGACGTATGCTGATACATACGCCCGTGAGAAAATGAGGTGAAGCAAATGAGAGAAGGAATCCATCCGGATTACTACCAGGCAACCGTGACCTGTAACTGCGGAAATACCTTTGTTACGGGTTCGACGAAACAGGAGCTCCACGTGGAGATCTGTTCCAAATGCCATCCCTTCTATACGGGTCAGCAGAAGGCCAGCCAGGCCAGAGGCCGTATAGAGAAGTTCAACAAAAAATACGGGATGGGCGCGAAATAATTTCGGGATCTGGTCTGGAAGGGTTGAGGCGATGCTTCAGCCCTTCTTATTATTATTCAACAGTTTCTGAGCTTCGGAGGATAAACCTTGACATATCGGGAAGCCCTGACCGTGACCACTTCGCTTCTGAAGGAAGCGGGAGTGCCGGAGCCCTCTCTGGATGCCTGGTATCTCCTCTCCCATGCTGCGCAGCTTAGCCGCAGCGATTTTTATCTGAGGGAAGAGGAGGAGCTGACAGAGGAGGAACAAAAGCATATGGAGATCGCCGTGAAGGAACGCGTCCGGCGGGTCCCGCTCCAGTATATTCTGGGGACCCAGGAATTTATGGGCCTTTCCTTTTCGGTCAATGAGAACGTGCTGATCCCGCGACAGGATACAGAGGTGCTGGCGGAGGAGGCGATCCGTTTTCTGCCGCCGGACGGAAGGCTTCTGGATCTGTGTACCGGGAGCGGCTGCATCGCCCTTACGGTAAAATGCAAGGTCCCGGGAGCGCTTGTCGCTGCCTCGGATATCTCAAAAACCGCGATCATGACCGCAAAGGAAAACCAGAAGGCCCTGGAGGCGACGGTGGAGTGGGTGGTATCGGATCTTTTTTCCGGGATCAGGGGAACCTTCGATGTGATTACCTGCAATCCTCCCTATATTCCGACTGAGGTGATCCGGACGCTGCAGCCCGAGGTGCGTGACTTTGAACCGCGGGAGGCTTTGGACGGGGGAGCTGACGGGCTGGATTTTTACCGGCGGATCGTGCCGGAGGCGGGGAGCTTCCTTGCTGAGGGTGGAGTTTTGCTTCTCGAGATCGGGTATGATCAGGGAGAGGCTGTGAGCGGACTTATGGAAGAGGCGGGCTTTGAGGAGATCCGCGTGATCCGGGATCTGGCGGGAAAGGACCGCGTCGTAAAGGGGAAAAAACATGTTTGACCAGTTAGAGGACCTTGTAAAAAAATATGAAGAACTGATGCAGCTTCTTTCGGAGCCGGAGATCGCGAATGACGGCGCGCGTTTCCAGAAGCTCATGAAGGAGCAAAGCGAGCTTGCCCCGATCGTGGAGGCGTATCAGGAATATAAAAAGAACAACCAGACCATCGAGGATTCGCTGGCCCTGATCGAAGAGGAAAGCGATGAGGAGATGAAGGAGATGGCCCGCGAGGAGCTGTCCGAGGCGAAGGGAAGGGTAGAAGAGCTTACGAACAGGCTGAAGGTCCTTCTCCTGCCGAAGGATCCGAATGATGATAAAAACGTGATCGTGGAGATCCGGGCCGGCGCCGGCGGGGACGAGGCGGCGCTGTTTGCGGCGGAGCTTTACCGGATGTATGTGCATTACGCGGAGGCGAGGCGCTGGAAGGTGGAGCTTCTGGAGGTGGATGAGATTGGGATCGGCGGAATGAAATCCGTGAACTTTATGGTGAGCGGAGCCGGCGCCTATTCCTGCCTGAAATATGAATCCGGCGTCCACCGCGTCCAGCGTGTCCCGGAAACGGAATCCCAGGGGCGGATCCATACGAGTACCGTGTCCGTGGCCGTGATGCCCGAGGCCGAGGAGGTCGAGGTGGAGATTAATGAAAAGGATATCCGTATCGATGTGATGCGGGCCTCCGGAAACGGCGGCCAGTGTGTCAATACTACGGATTCCGCGGTGCGTCTGACGCATTATCCCACCGGGATCGTGATCTACAGCCAGACCGAAAAGAGCCAGCTCCAGAATAAGGAAAAGGCGTTTGCTCTCCTTCGGGCCAAGCTTTACGATCTGGAGCTGCAGAAGCAGCGCGATGCCGAAAGCGCCGACCGGAGAAGCCAGATCGGGACCGGGGACCGTTCGGAGAAGATCCGGACCTATAATTTCCCCCAGGGCCGTGTTACGGACCATCGGATCGGGCTGACCCTGTATCGGCTGGAGAAGATTTTAAACGGTGATATCCAGGAGATTCTGGACGCCTGCATAGCGGCGGATCAGGCGAAAAAGCTGGCAATGTGATTTTTTTTCGAATTTCTTATTTTTTTTATTGACAAGGGGAAAACCCCGTGATATTATTTTCTAGCTGACCGCTTGAAGCGGTGCACAAAAACGGTCTTTGATAACTGAACAATGAGACAACGTCGAAAAGCGTATGAATTAAAAAACGCATCAATACCTTTGATGTAACCTAACAGTAAACTTTTCGGAAACAAACGTCTAGGTTTGTTCTGAAGAAGGATACGAACTTAATAAAGCGTGTGAACGCTTTACATTTTAACATGAGAGTTTGATCCTGG
>JAFSXC010000024.1 GCA_017450105.1 Lachnospiraceae bacterium
GCTCTTCCGATCTGTGAGAGTATCTTCCGGAGGTTACCTTCCGAAGATGCTCTCACACCCCTTGCGGCAACGGCCGGTGCAAAAAAATCCCGCGGTCCCGCCAAATGTGAAAAGTAACGCTTCCGCCGCTACCCTCTGTGAAAGAAGAACCGTCCCCCGCGTTTATGGAGAAGCTCATCCTTCTCCGCCTTCATCTGCTTCTTGACCGCCTCCCGCGTCCCGGTCGTAAGAACCTTCTTCCGCCCCTCGAGACATTCCGGACAGACCTCATCCCGGTTTCGGTTCAGCCTCCCGCAGGTACACAGCCATCCGTCATTCCTCTTCTCCGCAAAGCAGACCGCCCGGTGAAAGAACTTCCGGAGCGCCATATAATATTCCTGATCCTTCGCATTATCCGGCTCCAGCTCCTGATAATAATAGAGCTTTTTGTGGGGCCGCTCTCTTTCCTCTGCCGTCCCGTCGGAGAAATGAATCTCCTCCGCCTGAAGATCGATCTTCATCGGAATGTTGGATATGCTGCAGACATAGTTCAGCACGATCCGCATGGCCGGCTCAAAGGGCGCACAGCGGATCGAGAAAACATGGGTCTCCTCCCCTTCGGTCAGGATCAGATCCCCGAACACATCATAGGAGCGCATCGAAAACCGGATCCCGGCGATCTGCCGTCCGGATAGATTGTTTATGTCGATGTCCAGGTTCAGCTTTTCGTTCTGATATTTTGCATCGGTGTGATTGATCCGCACTCTGGCGTGATAATCCACCAGTCCTTCCCGTTTGATCATTTTTTCTCTATCATCTCCATCAAAGTATTGTAATCCAGGATCGGTATGCCGAGCGCCTTTGCCTTGTCGAGCTTGCTGCCCGCATCCTCTCCCGCCAGAAGGTAATCCGTCTTTTTGCTGACGGAGCCGGTGCATTTTGCTCCGTTGGATACGATAAGCTCCGAAAGCGCCTTCCGGTCCATCTCGGGAAAGCTCCCCGTAATAACGATGGTAAGGCCGAACAGGGACGTTCCGCTTTCCGTTTCAAGGCTGTCCGTATTAACCCCGGCATCCTTCAGCTTCTGAAGGAGACGCCGGTTTTTCTCGTCGCGGAAGAAGGCATAAATACTGTCCGCCGTAATTTCTCCGATATCGGGGATCGAAAGCAGCTCCTCTTTTTCGGCCGCGCCAAGCGCCTCCAGATTCGGGAAATGCTGCATGATCTCCCGCGCGGAGGTTTTCCCGACGTTTCGGATCGCAAGCCCGGTAAGCAGAAGGCTGGCGTCGTTCTTTTTGGCCTCCTCGATCGCATTGAGGATCTTTTCGGTATTCTTTTCCCTGCCCATGATCCCGCGTTTGACCAGCTCCTCCTTGTGGTCCTTCAGGAAAAAGATGTCCCCGCAGTCCTTAAGGAAGCCCTGCTCGGTCAGAGCCTTGACATAGGTCGGCCCGAAGGCCTTGATGTCCATGGCATCCTTCCCGGCGAAGTAGGAAATCGTCCGTACGAGCTGGGCCGGGCAGGAGGGATTGATGCACCAGATATCCGTTTCGCCCGCCTCATGGCAGAGCGCGGCGCCGCAGACCGGACAGACCGTCGGCTCCTCGTATACGCCGCCGGTTTCCTTCGTAACCCGGATGATGGCCGGGATGATCTCGCCCTGCTTCCGGCAGATCGCGGTACAGCCCTCGGTAATATGCAGCTCATGGATATAGTCTATGTTGTGAAGCGTTGCGCGAAGCACATTTGTGCCGCAGAGCCTGACGCTCTGCTGAAAGCGCCCGCGGAAGGTAAGCTTTCCGGTCCGGCCCACATCGACCTCGATCTCCTCAATCACAACCTCCTTTTCCTCGGGAGGATATTTATAGGCAATGTGGCCGTCTGTGTATTTTGTCCCGGCCGGGAAATCCGTCCGGTACGCGGTCTGGTCCAGCTTCACCACCGCTCCGTCGATGTCGTAGGGGTAGCTTCCTCGGTCGTCTCCGATCCTGCGGATCGCAGCAAGGATCTCTTCCGCCGTTTCACAAAGAAAATGCGGCACCGTCTTCACACCGGCGTCCGAAAGCGCCTCCAGCGCCTTATGGTGCGATGGAAGCAGCGCTTCTCCCCCGCCCTCCGCCGCCTGCACATTGAATACAAAAAAGGAGAGCTGCCGTTCCTTTGTGATCCGGCTGTCGAGCTGTCTTAAGGTTCCGGCCGCAAGGTTTCTGGGATTTGCCGCCGTCTTTTTCCCCAGCTCCTCCTGCAGCTCGTTAAAGCGGTCAAAGGCGTCATGGGTAAGATAGACCTCTCCTCTGAGCTCCAGATAGCCTTGGACCGGGACCGTCTCCTGCACATCCCCGATCACCCGGGCGTTTGGGGTCACATCCTCCCCCACCAGACCGTTTCCGCGGGTTTCCGCCAGCGTCAGCCGCCCGTCCTGATACCGCAGGGTCATGGAAAGGCCGTCGATCTTATGCTCCACGGAAAAGCGGGCATCGGGATGCACCGCCTTCACCTTCTCCACCCACGCTATGACTTCCTCCTCGGAAAACACGTCCTGGATGCTGAGCATCGGGATATTGTGGGAAACCGAAACGCCGGCCTCCCTTTTGGCGGTCCCGCCGATCTTCTGGGTCGGGGAATCCGCGTTCACCCATTCCGGATGCTCCCTCTCCAGCTCCTTCAGACGCAGCATGAGACGATCGTATTCATAGTCGGAGATCTCCGGCGCGTCGTCGTTATAATAGAGCCGCATATGATGCTCTATGGTTTTTTTCAGCTCTTCGTATTCTTCCATCCGATGATCCTGAAGAACTCCTCCCTTTCTTCCCCTTCGATGCTTCGCAGCTCTCCGCTCTTCATATCCGAAAGCAGGATGTTGATGACCCTTATCCTTTTCAGCGCCCTTACCCTGACCCCGGCCGCCTCGCACATCCTCCGGATCTGGCGGTTCAGCCCCTCGGTAAGGACCATCGAAAAGGTATAACGGGACAGCTTCTTTACCCTGCAGGGCCTGGTCGTACGGTCCAGCTCCGAAAGATAGACCCCCTGTGACAGAAACCGGATCAGCTCCGGAGTCACCTCACGGTCGATCCGTACAACATATTCCTTTTCATGCGCGCGGCTCCCCCGCATTCCGAGCTCGATCAAATCGCCCCGGTTCGTAAGAACCAGAAGCCCCTCCGAATCCTTGTCGAGCCTCCCCATATAGGTAACCCGTTCCGAAAGCGAAAGCTCCTGAAAAAGATTTCTCTCCTCCTTACGGCTTTCCGTACAGACGACTCCCCGCGGCTTGTAATAGGCATAGAGCAGGATCTCTTCCTTCCGCTTTACCGGCATTCCGCAAAAACAGACCTCGTCCGCATCCGTTACCCGGTCTCCGGGAACCGCTGTCCTTCCGTTAATGGACACCCTTCCCGCCAGGATCTCCCTGTCTGCCGCGCGTCTCGAGCAGACCCCGGCCTCACTTAAAAATTTATTGATTCTCATAGGCTTACATATGAAATGGAGGAGGCCAGCTCGTCTCCTCCATTCAAATGCTTATTTGTTATTGTTGCAGCAGGTCGCTTCGTATGAAGCCCGTCTGGCCGTTCCATTCGACCTTGGTCCAGCCCTCCGCATAGCTGTCAATGACCTTCACATATTCTCCCTCGTACGCCGTTCCCAGCTTATCCGCGGTCTCGCTCATGCTGGCGCGAACGTTAATCGAGGAGGTAATCCGGATCACACTTCCGGCGGACGGCGCACTGCCGCCGGATGGGGCGGGCGCTTCCTCCTGGGGCTCTGCCGGTGCCGGTTCCTCCGCCGGAGCGGGTGTTTCCTGGCCCTCTGCCGGAGCAGACGCTTCCCCGCCTTCCGTTCCGCTCCCGGCTGCACCTTCGTCTGCGGGATTCTTAAGGAAATCCGCACGGATGTAGCCGACGGTACCCGCATGCTCGATCTCATACCAGCCGTTCGCCATATCGGACCGCAGCGTCACTTCGGTATCCGGATCCAGCGTTTCCAGAACATTTCCTTCCGTTCCCGGCACATCACGCACATTTACCCGGTCAACGGTAAGCAGCGTCATATTGGACAGATCCGGAGCCGCTTCCGTTTCCGGCTCTGCGGGAGCTTCCGCCGCTTCCTTTTCCTTCCTGACAGCCTCGGCCCAGGTGGCATAGGCATCGTGGACCGTTGTGTTAATAAACTCTCCGAGGTCGGGATCCGAGCCCACAGCCGCTTCGTAGCGGGCCTGCACATCCGTCTGGAGCTTGATTACATCCTCCTGGGCTTCAAACCTTTCGATCATCGAGGAAACCGCCGGGTCCGTTGCCTGCTCGTTTGTCATCGAATTAAACTGGCAGTACAGGCTGTTGATGTAATAATCCCCGTCTTCGTCTGTTTCCACATAGAAGAAATCCAGTCCCGGAGCGAGCGTCGACATCCCGGCGAAGCGGATATCGATCGCCGCGTTCACGATATAGGAGCCCTCCTCCAGGCCGTCTTTTACATAGCACTTCAGGTTCTCATAGCTGTCCACCAGATCCGAGAACATCTCGACAAAGCCCTTCTCGGATTCGGAAAGATTCTTCGCGATCCGCTCCAGAGAAGCCGTATCGCCGGCCGAATAGAAATTATAATAGGACAGGATCAGATCTCTTAATTTCTGGTTCTTATCGACCTCAAAGGGCGCGGAAACCTTTGCATCAATATCGTCCTTTCCGGCTTCCCTGGACGGATTCTTTTTGTTGTTCAGAACAAGCACCGCCACCAGAATCAGGACAGCAAAAAGGGCGCCTGCCAGAACAAACCGCCCGTATTTTCTGAAAATTACTTTGATTTTATCGGAACTCATCTATATAACCTCCCTTAGGACGAGGAAAGCTTATTATCTATAAGGACCGCAGCGCGATCCTTATGAAAAATGCAACCGGCGGGAATCGAACCCACATTACAGGAGTCGGAGTCCTGCGTTCTATCCGTTAGACTACGGTTGCACGGGCGCGGACAAAACCGCGCCTTAAAATCATAGCATGTGCTTCGCCAAAAAGCAAGAATCAATTACAGCATTATCTCAACCCGGTTCTCTTCTTCGAGCAGATCCGCCGGAATATGGTTCCCCTCCAGCTCCTTCCCGTTCAAAATCAGTTTTTTAACGCCGCCGGACACATGGGACGGATTGCTGATCCCGATGGAAAGATGCTTTCCGCGGAAATCCTTTTCGATCGTAAGCTCATCCCACTCCTTCGGGATCGCCGGATCGATCGACAGACCCGAAAGATCGGGCCGGATCCCGAGGATCCCCTCCACACAGCCGACCATGACCGTGGAGGCGGTTCCCGTCAGCCAGTGGACGTGGCTTCTTCCCGCGTGCGGGCTCGTTTTCCCCTCGGTAAACTGCCCATAGGCATAGGGCTCGATCCGCCGGATCTCCGCCCGGTCATTCTGCGCCGAGGGAGCGTTTTCCAGGAAGTACCGAAACGCCCGGTCTCCGTTTCCCATCAAAGCCTCGGCAAGGATCAGCCAGCCCTGGGACTGGGAGAAGACACCGCCGTTTTCCTTGACCCCCTGGTTATAGATAACCGCAAGCGCTCCGGGGAAGGAATGGGCATGGTAGGGAGGATCCATGAGGACCGCGCCGTAGTCGGTATTGAGCCGCTCTTCGACCAGATCCAGCGCCTTCTTCCCCTCCTCCTCAGAGGCATAGCCGCTGATCACGGCCCAGCTCTGGGGATTCAGCCACATATTCGCTTCCGCGGCCGTCCGCTCGCCGATGGTTTCTCCGGCCTCCGTAAAGCCGCGGATGAACCGGTCCTCGTTCCATAACAGCGGCTTCGTTTTGTCATAAAAGGCCTTCTGCTCCTTCTGAAGCTCAAGGAGCGTCTCTTCATCCCCCCTGAGCTTTGCGAAGCGCTCCAGGATCGTAAAGGCGTAATAATACTGGAAGGCCACAAAGCTGGATTCGCCCTGGGCGCCGAGCCGCAGGCAGTCGTTCCAGTCCGCGTACAGCCCCGCCGGCATTTCATGCGGGCCGAGCCGTTCCCTGGAAAACCGGATGGCACGCTTTAAGTGGTCATACACCGTTCCCTCTTCCTTGTCCGCATAAGGAATGACCTCATCCAGAAAGGCCAGATCCCCGGTCTCGGCCACATATTTATAAACGGTCGGGAAGAGCCACAGGGCATCGTCCGCACGGTAGGCAGGATGGCCTGTTTCCTGTACATAGGAGGGGTCGTCCGGCGTATCCTCGTGACCGGCATTGTGGGTAAATTTCACAAGCGGAAGCCCACCGCCGTTATGCACCTGGGCGGAAAGCATGAAGCTGAGCTTCTCCTTCCCCATTTCCGGAGCCAGATGCAGGATTCCCTGGATGTCCTGCACCGTATCCCGGTACCCGTAGCCGTTCCTGAGACCGCAGTAGATAAAGGAGGCCGCCCGGGACCACAGGAAGGTCATAAAGCAGTTGTAGGCGTTCCAGGTATTGATCATCGTATCAAATTCCGGCGACGGGGTCTTTACATGGAACCGGTCCAGCTTCTCTCCCCACCAGGCATGAAGCTCCGCAAGCTCCTGCGCGGTCTTCGTTTTCGGATCCTGATAGGCTCGAACGGTCGCGTGCGCGTCGTCCCTTTCCTTCTCTCCGAGGACAAAGCACAGCGACTTTTCTTCCCCGGGCGCCAGAGTAAGCTTGACAGCGATGGCGCCGCAGGAGTTTCCGTTGTAATTAAAGGTATTCGAAAGCTTCCCTTCCGTAACGCCGGCCGGATCCCGGTAATCGTGGTAATTCCCGATAAAGACCTCCCGGTCTCCGCAGACGGAATCGATTTCCTGCCCCGCCAGCCCGAAGAACCGCTCCACCACGACCTTCCCGTCCACCCGGTCCTCCGGCTTCAGGCCGTCCAGGTTTCCGTTGATCCGCTGCACGACCAGATCCTGATCCCTTAAGGTTTCGGTCGTAAACAGGGAATATTGGAGATTTACCTGGTCCTGCTCATAGTTCCAGCTATTGGTAAGCTCCGCATAGCCCGTGATCGTAAGGTCACGCGGGGTGTCTCCCGCATTTTCCACACGTAAAAACCATACCTCATGCTCCTTGTCGAGAGGAACATAAAAAACGGCTTCGGAACGGATCGAAGCATATTCCGCGCTCATCTTCGTATAGCCGAGGCCGTGACGGCATTCGGATTTGTAGGAAGAAAGGTCCTTCCCCACCGGCTGCCAGGAGGCGGACCAGAAGTCCTTTGTCTCATTATCCCTAAGGTAAATATAGCGCCCCGGCTGGTCCTGCCCGTTAAAGCTGTAGCGCAAAATCCTGCCGTTGGCTCCGGACTTTTTAAAGCTGTAGCCGCCGGCATTCCCGCTGATCAGCGCCCCATAGGCCGTGGAGCCGAGATAATTCGCCCAGGGGGCCGGCGTATCCGGCCGGGTGATCACATATTCCCGGTTTTCATCATCAAAATAGCCATACTGCATAAGCACTTACTCCTTTCCTCTCAAGAAGAGCATGTATAAAAGCAAAGTAACTCCGAAAAACAGACCGCTGAAGATCCCAAGGGTCGGGATCGTTCCGAGAATTGCCCCGCCAAGACCGAACAGTACACACATGGCCAGCGAAATGATGAGGTGTACGATAATATAAATACTCATGGCGGTTCCCCTCTTTACCACCTCCGCCTCGTTCTCCCAGGAGAGGTTCATAAAACGGATCCCGAGCAAAATGCCGAAGACCGTAGAAAACAGGGTAAAACCGGTTGTGACCAGAAGGGAAAGCAGAATATCCGGAGCCGAGGCATGAAGCCGGATCCCGCAGACGATGCAGCCAAGGTAGAAAAACGGCAGCGTAATCAGAATGTTAAAGGCCATCTTACCGCGGTAAACCGTACTCCTGGGGATCGGCAGACTCTGAAGGATCCAGAAGCTCTTCCCCTCCAGCGAAAGGGAAACGACGGCGCTGTTCCCCATGCAGATCAGAAAATACAGGAAGGCGGGGACGATCGGAATCACATATTTATACTCGACGGCATGGCCGCGGGTAATGAAGGTGATGATCGCATCCGGTCCGAGTACGGCGAACAGGACCGTAACGAGAAGCCCGAGAAGCTGTCCCATTCCGATGTTGGTCAGATAGACGGAGGAGCCCACAAACCTTCTCCATTCCTTAAACACGATCGCCTTTAAGACCGAGGAGGATTTCTGTGTGGTCAACGTATAGTCCTTCCCCTTATGCCTGTGCAGAAGCTTTGTATTGATCTTCCGGTAATTCCTGCTGATCAGGAAGAAGACCAGCTCGAACACAGCCGTGGAAACCGCAGCCAGGATCAGGGCCGAAACAAAGCTCATTTCGGTCAGTGCGCGGGAAAACAGGCCCACGGTAGGCAGGACCTTCCCGACGCTGTCGGTAATACGGGTCATCGTGGCCATTGTCTGCTCGAGCATATCCGGGCTCATGCTCCTGCTGATAAGCTGGGAGCCGACGATAAAGAAAATGGACAGGCCAAAGATCAGAACCGACTGGATCACGCTCTTATGCTTAAAGCCGGAGCTTACCATCGTAGAAACCGCGCCGATCAAAGCGCCGATCACCATCGGGATCAACGGTACGAAAAAGCTCAGGATCACCCACAGAAGGATCGTTGCCGCATTCGGCCCGTTTACGATGGAATAACCCACCAGAGACGAAAAGGAGATCACCAGCGAAAACGGGATATTGTGCAGATACATGGTGACGGCCTTGGCCGTCACGATCGTTCCTTCCGTAAAGGGAAGGCTCATCAGCGTATTGTAATCCCTGGCGGCAAACAGATAGCCGTTGCTCCTGAGGAGCCCGGTAATAAAGCCCAGAGCGGAAATAACGGTGCCGACCAGGACCGGCGCCATGTCCCCGTTTCCGAACATGCTCATCAAAACGGACATGGAAACACAGAAAACCGCCAGAAGCGCATACAGGACCAGGATGCCTACGAAGCTCGCGATGTTCCGTCCCTTTGCCTTTTTGTCCGTCTCCCTCGTCATACGGTTAAAGGAGCCGGTAGCTTTCATCAGGGTACGGATCAGGAGAAGCCGACTACCGCCCATTTTCCGCCACCTCCATGAACACATCCTCCAGGGACTTATCCCCGATCAGCGCCTCCATGGTACCCGAGGCTACGATCTTCCCGGCCTTGATTATCGCAATCTTGTTGCAGAGCTTTTCGGCGACATCCAGAACGTGGGTCGAGAAAAAGACCGCCCCGCCCCGCGCGCAGGCGTCGTGCATCAGGTTTTTTAACGTCAGAGCCGCCTTCGGATCCAGGCCGACAAAGGGCTCATCCATTACCATCAGCTTCGGATCATGGATCAGCGCCCCGATCACGGCCACCTTCTGCTTCATTCCGTGGGAATAGGAAGAAATAAGGTCCCCAAGGGCACCTGTGATCTCAAATTCCTCCCCGTACCGCCGGATCCGCTCCTCCCGGTCCTTGGCGCTGATGCGGAATACGTCCGACACAAAATTCAGATACTGGATCCCGGTCAGATGCTCATAGAGATCCGGGTTATCCGGTATATAGGCGCAGACGTTTTTACAGGCCAGCGGCTCCGATTTTACGGAATGGCCGTCGATCAGGATCTCTCCCTCCTCAAATTCCTGGACACCGACCACACTTCGGATCGTGGTGGATTTTCCGGCGCCGTTATGACCGATAAAACCGAAGATATCACCGCTCTCTACGGTCAGAGAGAGGTTTTCCACCGCCTTCTCGGCTTTGCCGTAGCTCTTACTGAAATTTCGGATTGAAAGTACTTCCATGACTGTCTCCTTTTCGGATCGTTCCGTCTGATTTTTTTGCCATTATAACAAATTGTTTTTCCGTAATCAATGCCGGCGGGGAACGCGAAAGCCCCGGTCTTCGGGCCGGATTAGCGCGTGTGACCGTAAAAAACCTACCCAATGTTCATATTCCGAGGCCTTGAGATGCACACCGTCGTTGGTGAGACCCGCGTCCAGATTGACCCCGTCCGAGCACACGGCCTCGTTCATATCGATATAGAAGTCTTCCTCCTCTTCGGCAAGCGCACTCAGGGCCTGATTTCTTTCCGCTATATTCGGATTGTTGATGGTCCCGTCCGAAGCGGATTTCCTCTCTGTCACCCGCATAATGGCTTCCACGTAGATCACGGCGTCGGGCTGCAAAGAGCGTATGGTTTCCACCGCCTTTCGAAAGGCCTCGAGATAGTTCGAAAGGCTCGTTCCGAGCTCGTTGATGCCGACGGAAAGATAGACTTTTTTGTACTGCTTTTCGGCCAGGATCTCCGTAAGGAGACGCTCTCCCTTCTGCCCCGCCGGCGTCCGGTGGATCAGCCTCCAGTCAAAAAGATGGTAGATCGAAAGAGAGGTTTTGGAGGCAAACTCCGCCTCCTGCTTTAAGGAGCTGTACATGGCGAGCCCGTCGGTCCGGGAATCGCCGACAAACAGCGCATCCGAAAAATACCGGTCCGGCGCCTGTCCGATCTCAAAAGGGGCCTCCTCCTCTTCTGTCCCGGCCTCTTCCGTTTCTTCCGTTTCTTCCGCCTCGTCCAGGCTTTCCTCCCACGCCAGAGCGGCCTCCCCCGGCTCCCCGATCTGGAAGAAGAAGGCAGAGGCGGCTCTGTCCTCATTCACGGGGTCCTTCCGTTCGTCTTCCCCGCTCCAGGGCAGCACACCGTCATGAAGGCCCCGGAAGAAAAGAGACAGAGCGGGCTCCTTCAAAAGATTCGTTTCCTTTGCATAGGTCGAATAGGCTCCCCTGCTCCCCGCGTAGGAAAGAATGGTCAACAGAGCGAAGCTGACCGCCAGCAGAAGGATCATCGTATGAATTTTCGGTTTTTTGTTTTTATCATCCTTCATAGCCTGCCATCAGAATTGAATATACAAAAACGGATTGCTCCCGCTGATCGCCACATGGTAGATACTGATCCAGAACAGCACCGTAAGGGCGATGCGGACCGCAATGTGGCCGAGGTGCTCCTTGATTGCTTTTACGACCCGCGGGATCATAAGCACGGCTCCGGCCGCCAGCATAGGCAGGCCTTCCCGCAGGAAGAAGCTCCAGTCCGAGGGGTCCAGCGTCTGCCCGACACCGAAGAAGGGAAACAGCCGCCCGAAGCAGGTACCCACATCCGAAAGGCTCCCTGCCGAAAAGATCAGCCAGGTCAGAGGGATCAAAAAGAGGACGTGAATACGCCCGAGCACGGCCAGCACCTTTTTTTTGCGGACAAGAACAAATTTTTCCCACAGGATCAGAAGCAGAAGGCTAAACCCCCACAGGAAAAAGGGAGGCGTGATCCCGTGCCAGGCCGCCGTGATGAGCCAGACCAGGGCCAGATTTCCTATGGTGCGGCCGGTCCCCCTGCGGCTTCCTCCGACGGGGATGTAGATGTAATCCCTGAGCCATGTGCCCAGGGTAATATGCCACCGGCGGTAAAAGTCGGTAACGCTCGCTGCCCCGTAGGGATTGTTGAAATTCCGGATAAAGGGAAAGCCAAGCATGACCCCGATGCCGGAGGCCATCAGGGAATAGCCCCAGAAGTCGAAGTATAAACGGAAGGCGGTGATGACCACAAACAGCCACATCAAAGGCGTGGAAACGCTTTCGTAGCCGATGCGGAAGATCTCGTTCCAGAGCAGGGAAAGCCGGTCCGCCAAAAGAACCTTCATCGACAGTCCGGCGGCAAAGAGGCAAAGGCCCTGATCCAGCGCCGAAAGGGAGGGCCTTCTTTCCCTGGAAAACCCTTCGGAATAGCGCATGATCGGGCCCTCCGGGATCTGAAAGAACAGAGAAAAGTAGGTTATGACGGATAAAAAATCCGGTACCTCCTTAAGCTCTCCCCGGAACAGATCCGCCTGGAAGGAGATCATCTTAAAGGTCAAAAAGCTGATGCCGAGCGGCAGCAGAAAGCCGCTTTGTTTGACCTCCAGGATCTTACAGACCACAAGAATTCCCACATCCAGAAGGATGGCCAGCACCAGAAAAACC
>JAFSXC010000025.1 GCA_017450105.1 Lachnospiraceae bacterium
CGCCCGCCACGATCCGTGCGAGAGCGATGTTGTCATAAACCGTCCGATCCGGAAGCAGCCGGAAATCCTGGAAGACCATGCCGATGGTCTGGCGGTATTTCGGGATTTTGGCCCGGGTAACCCGGGACAGGGGCGTTCCGTTTACGATCACATCCCCGGTCGTCGGGACCACCTCCTTTAACAGCATTTTGATCAGAGTACTCTTCCCGCTGCCGCTTTCTCCGGTCAGAAAAACGAACTCGCCGGTATCCACCTTAAAGGACAGATCCCGAAAGACCATTGTGCGTGTATGCAGTTCTTCGTTTTCATAGGTCATAGAGACCCGGCGGAATTCGATCATTTCTTTTTGTTTTTCTTCTCAAGCACAGCTTTTATTTTTCTATCAATCTGACGCAGTCGAATCGTCTCGATCTGAAGAGTCTCGGAGGATTGTTCCACTTTTTGCATCTTTTCCGCCATTGCGAGGAGGTTTTTATCTTCCGGTTTCATATTCTCCTCTTGTACCACTTCATGTCTAAGCTTGTGCTGCAGCGCTTCCCGTTGAGCAAGAAGATTGGGAACGCTGTCGGAGGAATAATAGGAATCCATCATCAGGTTCAGTCTGTCAACGCAGAAGTTGGTCTTCGCACGCAGGAAGGGTATCATGAGTTCTACGGTGCTGCCCTTATCCCTGTCTTTCAAAAGGCTGAACAAGCCCCCTGTGCGGCCGTTCTTTTCGTTTTGTATCCGATAGCTCATATTCAGGAGATAGACACGGTTTACCAGCCGAAAAGCATTCGCTATAATATCCTTCTGACCGAAAAAGTCGCTGTCAACATCCAGCTCGGCTTCCTTCAGCGTTTGATAGGTTTCAAGCAAACGATCCGCAAGCTTCTCGGCGATGGGGCGGAGATAATTATCTTTGATCTCTTTATCCGATTTGTTTTCCACCTTCTGACCGGTGGAGGTCAGATAGAGTATCCGTCTGGCTTCCATGGCATCTTCCGGTGTGGTAAAATCCATGTCCAGAACGGACAGTGTCGCTTCTCCAATAGCCTGATTATGGTCTTCCTTGAGCTTCGGCATCATACGTCGCATTCCCTGGTACGTCTTGCCAAGCATAAATGAACTGACATCGTGCTTATGCGTCGCGACCGGATTCCTTTCCAGCGCCTCCTGGATTTCTACTCTTTCCTCTAATTGCTTGTCTTCTTCTTTTTTTCTGCTCCCGCCGTACAGAGTCTGGGCCTGCTCCTCGCTTCCCGGCGCAAAGGCGATATCCTTCTTGCTTACCCCGGAAAGCATAAAAGCTACCGTATGGTTTTCCTCCAGACGGTTTGCTGCCTCCAGAGTCTGGAATGCTTTTTTACCGGAGTGTCCGGAAAGGAGAAGCATATACTGCGTGAGATCCTTTTGCAGAGCCTTGAGCTTTTCCGACCGCTCTCGTAACTCCTTTTGCCCTTTAAGCAAACGGGAATACATGGAGATCTTTCCGTCAAGATCGATCACAGTGGTCAAAAGATCTGATTCCTTGGCTTCTACATCACCCAGCACAATCGGAAGCTTTTCATTTAATTTTGCTGCCAGACCTTCCACTTCTATCCGGATCTGAAGAAGGGCCATACTGATGTTGTCGTTATACCCGACGTCCTTCTTACTTAAAAGATAGGCGCTGAGTACCCGGAGGTTGTTCACGATACCTTTTTCATCGACAACCTCCTTCTCGGCCTTCTTCTTGACCTCGTTCTGTTCCTTATTCTCCCCGTGAAGCATAACCCCGGCAAGGGAACGGATGGTGACCGAGTTCTGCTCGTCCTTCGCCTTTTTCTGGGCTATTTCCGCGGCGCCCTGTACTAATTGAAGCTCCAGTGAAAATTGATGATTCAGCCTTTTTACAGTATCCAGAGTGGTCTTTTCGTCAGGAGTCAGCTTCTTCTTCGCCTTCATAATTTCGAGATAGGTCTCAGTCGCGGTCTTTCCATCGATCAGGGCGAACGTAAGCTGGTCATCCGTAAACTGAAGATAAGGGGCGGCTCCGTTGACCTCGAAGGGGTGGTTCAGCAGATCTGTAAAGATATGGAGCTGATCTACGATGTCCTTGACATAAGGATCCTTTGCCGCCGAAGCATTTTCGGTCAGTGCAGTAATGAAGGTATTGTATATAAAAACATAGCTCAGCTCATCCTTGGGACGGCCTTCGTCCGAAACCTGAACCTTCCCGTAATCCACCTTTTCGATCTGGGGCTCTTCGTTCTCATTTACGACCTCATCCGCGGCGGGAGCCCGTTCCGACATACCGACGCTCAGGAAATAAACCATGGAATGCTGCTGAGACAGCTTTTTCTCGTTCAGGAATATTTTCCAGGCATTGTCAAAGGCTGGGCCGCAGGTATCATCTTCCCCCGAGGTGTCTGTCGCAGCTTTTTCTTTTTCTACATAAAGGGCCAGTTCCTCCATGAGAAGGCGCCGGGTATAAATGCCGCTCAGATCGTTGGTAAGCTCCTTGCCGGTCTTTGCCTCGTCCACGAGAGCCTGATTGGTTTGCCGTAGATACTGAGTAATTGAATTACTCAAGCCAGTGTATTCAAGATGTAGTCCATCTACCTTTTCCTGCAGTGCTTTTCTGCCCTTGGTCAGCTCTTTCTCGGTGGGAGAATAAGCGGGCATCGGGGGTATGGCATCATCAGTCAGCAGATCTATGAGACTATCTAAACTCGAACAAATATCATTACATCTGTCATACTCCTTTTTTACCAGAGGATTATTTTTCTGGTCTTCACTTAAGTCCGGAAGATCCAGTTCCCTTGCGTAATTCCCGTAACGTTTGAGAATATCCTCAGACATGACTCTGCGGATCTTGGTTAAAGCTCTGGAACGTTTGGTGGAGGCCTTTGTGTTCTTATCTCCTTCCATAACAGCAGGAATGCCGGATGCGGCCATCTCTCCCCAGATATGGGTATCCGCCAGCTTGGCATCATCCTCAAGCCGGCTTAAGGTCAGCTCCGTAGCCTGTTCGAAGTAGGCGACACCGATCTCGCACTTGTCCCGGATCTTCTGCACGATCTGCTTCCGGTTCTTGGATACATCCTTTATCTGCACCTTGTGGTTGGAAAGATAAACGTCGCAGACATCCATTACATTCTGGTACAGCTTCGGGAAATAATCCTTGGCCTTTTTCAGAACCATGGGCTTAAGCTTTCTGGTTTCCGGATCCGCCAGATTCGGAACAGGCCGGGACAGCTCGCTGATCAGGGTATTCACCTGGCTGATCACTTCCTTCATCTCAGCCCCGTTTATGGGTTTTCCTGACAGCTTATCCCTTTGGGCCGCATTGTCATCAATGAAGCGGAGAAGATAGCGGAAGGAATCCACATAGTCGTAGCCGGTTACCACCCGGAAGGTATCAAAGGTTTCCAGCTTTGTCTCTGCATTCAAAGCCCGCTCCGGCTCCGCCTGCGGCACTTCATTGGTAATCACCGGCGCTGCCTCCGGAGACGCCAGGTAATCCTTATTATCCCGCTCTGACCGTGGAATGATGGCTGTCGGCTTCAGGTCATTTTTATCCAAAATAAAGGTGGATTTTCCGAAAGCCTTCAGAAAATCGGTTTTTTTCATGACGAAGGAACCGCTGTCGGTAGAACCGGACACCGCTTCTTCCTTTTCTTCCTTATATATCGGGCAAAGAGAGCCTGGTCCGCCCGGATGAAACAGCATGACGGATTCCTCGTTCTTAATATTCTCACCCTTGCCGGTAACGATGTAGGTAATTCCGCTGGAAATACCCTTTACAACCTCGCTTCCGCTGATACAGGTAATGGGGTCCTTTCGCTCGATCGCCTTCAGCAAAGCCTTCCAGGGATCCTTTTCTCCTTCTTCTCCGCTTTCCAGAACCTCAGCCGTAGACAGCTTCTCCAGCTCGGCCTCCTTTTTTCCGGTCAGGATCATATAAGCAAGCTGCGGGGTTCCGTTGTCCACGCTGCTCATTCGCATCGTGCGCTGAACCTCGGGATTCTTGATTATCTCCGCTTTGTTTTTCACCGTATTCAGGATCCTGGCGGCGGCCTTTTCGATCAGGTAGGCCCAAAGGCCCGTTTCCGCCAGCTTTTCATATTTCAGATCCTTCGGAAGGGTTTTATCAACATCGATCAGAACCGGCTGATTGTAGTTTGTGAACAGCCGTACCGTGGCGGTACCATCGTAGTTGTCCTTGATCATATTTCGGACAAAGCCCGGATTCGTTTCGGCCAGAGCCGACAGCGTAGACAGGAGATAGGAATCCTTGCGCGCGATCGAAAACAGGATCTGCCTGGGATTTAAGGTCGGTCCGAAAATCGGAACATCGGTACGGTCCAGCAGCATCGACCCGTCTTCAAAATCTTTATCATAGGCGGAACGATAGCTCGCGGTACTCTCTACGTTCTCCCGCGCTTTGGAGTTGGTCTTAAGACTTAAGGTCGGAACAGGGGGTTTTTCCGCCGCCTTCGGAGCACCATTCTCGTCTTTTTCCTCCTCTGCCACAATGGGATCGGACTTCAGCGTTCTCGGATCCAGGATAAAAATCTCCTTCAGAGGAAATGCTCTCATAAAGTCCGATTTTTTCATGCTGAACAGACCGTTATCCGTCGTATCGTCTGTGGCCGATCTTTGGGTTTCACCGCTTTTTATGGTATACTTTATGCCCGTGCTTCCGGCTCCGTAGGGATTGAACAGGGTAAGCGTGTCTTCATTATCGATCTTATCGTCCGCAATACCGGCCACATAATACACATGCTTTGTGAGGATCCCCGGAAAAGCCTCATCGGTAGAGCAGGTAACGAGCTGGCCCGTCGAAAGAGCGTCCTTGATCGTATCCCAACCCTTATTCGCCCTCTGATCCTCCGGCTCCTCCTGAACCGTAGTGCTTACATTGACTGCAGTTTTTCCGGTCAGAATCTGGTAAGCAAGCTGCTCCGTTCCGTAGTGGAGGCTGGAAAACGTAAGCTGCTTTCTTTCCGCCTTCGGATCTGCCACCAGCCTTGTAACGTTCCCCGCGATGGTCGTTGCCCGCTCGAGGATACGCGAGGCTGCTTTTTCCACCAGATAGATCCAGAAAACCCCCTTGCTGGCCAGGGAAGCCTTTTCCCCATAGGGCAGACTTTTCCGGACGGTTACGTAAACCGGCTCCTCACCGGCGTACAGACGTACGGTGGCGGTACCGTTTCCGTTATCGCGGATCATGTTGTAAACGAACACAGGATTCTTTTCGGCCAGACCTACGAGAACGGAAATGAGGTAGCAGTCATTCACCCCGCCCTGCTTTACCAGCCTTGTGTCGATCACGGGCTGATCATTGCTCCCGAAGATCGGCATATCCTTTTCCTCCTGGAAGGTATAGTCCGATTCGAAATCTTCATCGGAAACAAAGATCTCTCCTTCGATGGCTCCGTTTACGATCTTTGTCGTTTTTACATCATGGGCAACCTCATGCCAGGTATATTTGATCTCGGGCTGCTCGGGCTGCTGGACCTGCACCACGGGCTGTTCCGGCTCCTCCGTCTTTATGTTCTTATTCATACGGAACTGGAGGGCCTTTTGCTTCAGATTCTCACTCTGGGCCTTGCACAGGTCATAAAGGCCCTGTAAAAAGGCACGGTATTTCGTTTCTTCATCGGAACGCCCCATTTCACCATGATTATCCAGGAAGCGCTTCGCTTCGTCCATGGTGTCCTTATACGCTTTTTCTCCCTCACGGATCTGCACTGCAAAGGGCTCGTCCTTGAAATTCGCTTCCTTATCCAGAAACGCAAGGAGAGC
>JAFSXC010000026.1 GCA_017450105.1 Lachnospiraceae bacterium
CATAGCGAGAGCGGTCCTGCGTGAAATGATCACACCGCGCCGCCGCCCGATTTCCGTCCGCGAAGCCAAAAAATAAGACAGAGCAAAACCCTGTCTTATTCTATAGTATAAAAAATCTTATCTCTCACATAACCAGAACTGCACCGAGTAAGGAGGAAGAACCGACCCCCCTCCGAAGTCATGCCGTTTTCCGGTAATAAGCTCCTTCGCTTCTCCGCACTGTGCATCAAAATGCGCCGTATAATCCTTATCGTCGGCGTTGACGGCCACCATAATCCGTTCGCCCTCCACCTTCCGTTCAAAAATACACTGCAGATTCGTCAAAACCACCGATCGGAAGCTCCCATAATTCAAAGCCTTCGACCCCTCCTTTATCTCAGCCAGCTTAGCAATAAGATCCGTAAGCTCATTCCATTCGGGCTCCTCAACATAGGGCCGCAGCGCCGGATCCCCCTCTTCCTTTCGCCCCTTAATGCCCCATTCCGATCCATAATAGATCATCGGAATCCCCGGCATTCCAAAGCATAACCCATAGATCAGCGGAAGATGCTCCGGTTTGTTCAAAATCGAAGCCGCTCTGGTCACATCATGGTTGTCCGCGAAGGATACGAGATGCATACCCCTGCAGAGACACCAGTCCTCCGGTCCGAAGAGCCTGAGGAGCGAGTGGATGATCTCGAAAAGATTGGAGCTGTTCAGCGCGGAATACAGGCCCTTATAGCACTCGTAATTCGTCACCGAATGGAGCATCCCGTCGTTTATGTATTCGTAATAATTGCCATGCACCATTTCCCCGAGAAGGAAAAAGTCGTCCTTTAATGTATTGCAATGCTCCCGGAGGCGGTGGATAAAGCCCCGGTCGAGGCAGTACGCCACATCCAGCCGCAGCCCGTCGATATCGAAATCCCGCACCCAAAGATCAATGCTTTCGAAGAGATATTTTACAACCTCCTCGTTCTGAAGATTCAGCTTCACAAGGTCGTAATTGCCTTCCCAGCCCTCGTACCACAGCCCGTCGTTGTAATTGGAGTTTCCGTCAAAGCTGATGTGAAACCAGTCCTTGTAGGGGCTGTCCCAGCGCCTTTGCAGGACGTCCTGGAAGGCGAAGAAGCCGCGGCCTACGTGGTTAAATACGCCGTCGATGATGACCTTGATCCCGGCCTCATGAAAATCCTTGACGAGAGCCTTAAAGTCCTCATTGTCTCCGAGCCGCGTGTCGATCTTACGATAGTCCCTGGTATTGTAGCCATGGGTATCGGATTCAAAGATCGGCGAAAAATAAACCGCGCCCGTGTGAAGCTTAACGAGGTGCGGTATAAATTTACGGATATTCAGAATCCGCTTCGCCGGGATCCCGTCATTCTCAAAAGGGGCCCCGGTCATCCCCAGCGGATAGAACTGATAAAATACTTTTTCAAATGCCCACATAATTCACTCCTCAAATATTCTGCAGGATCTGCAGAGCGCTGCGCTCCAGGATCTTTTCCCCGTGCTCGTCCAGATAGGCTAAAAGCGCCTCATCCGAATAGATCGCCTCACAGAAATCCAAAGACGCCGAAAGGATCCTGCAGATCTGGTCCTCCGACATTCTCCCCTTCAGGATCACAAGATAATAGCGGTCGTTCCGATCCAGATGGTAAATAAGGTTTTCCACCGGCACCGCCAGATATATCGCCGAGGCATAGCGCATCAGATAGTCCAGCTTCGAAAATTCGATCTGGTAGGAGTTCTTTTTCGCGATCCCGGCCAGCGCAGCCTGGTCCGGCTCCGCCGCCTTTTTCTCCGCCTCCTGCATCGCTTCGGACAGCTTGGATACAGCGTTTTTCAAATTTTTCAGGATATCCATAATCCCCTGTCCCTGCTTCTCGGAAAAGGTCAGAGAAAGCACACGGTTGGGAAGGATCGAGGCCTGAACGGAAAGAGATCCTCCGGGCACCTTGTAGCCCACCTCTTCCTGCGCCATGGACACGATCTTCCTAAGAAACCCTTCGGTCTTCTCTCCGTTGCTTAAGAAATCATCCATATTCAGACCGTTTTCCTGCAGCTCCTCCTCGGAGACCAGGCATCTTACGGTTTCCACGTCAATGCGTTTAAACTTCAAAAGCGTTACTCCTTATGTTTACCCTTGCCAAGCAGCATCAAGATCGATCCGACCAGGATGCACACATCCGAAATATTGAAGATGATCTTCGAAAGCGGCTTCAGCTTTTTAAAGGGGATACGGATATAGTCCACAACATGGCCCTTTGTTACCCGGTCAAAGAGGTTCGACAGACCGCCTCCCATTACCATGGCGCTTCCGACCTTCCGTACCTTGCTGCCCTTCTCGCGGACGATCAGGGTATAGCAGCAAAGGAAGAGAAAGGCCACGGCGAAATGGATCGCCTTCACCAGGCTCGGCATATTCTTTAAGGCGTTCATCACGAAGCCGGTATTGTAATGCTTTGTAAGAACGAGCTTTCCCTTCAGGACCTCCCGTTCCTCGCCTTCCTCCATGCTCTCGTCAACCTTCTTTTTAATGAGGAACTCCGCCCCGAAAATAACCAGAACAAAAATCAGCAAACCGATCATCATATCGCCACACTCCTTTCGCTCACAGGCACCTCTCCGGTTCCACGCATCGTAATAAGAGGGCCGCCCTTCTTTTCTATGTAATCCTCGGTAATCGTTACCTGGCCAATCTCCGCGTCCTTCGGGATCTCGTACATGATGTCCAGCATAAATTCCTCGATTATGGCCCGTAAGGCTCTGGCGCCGATCTTCTTCTCCTTCGCCTTCTTCGCCACGCACCGGATCGCCTCCTCCGTAAAGTCCAGCTTCACCTCGTCCAGCGCAAGAAGCTTCTCGTATTGCTTCAGGATCGCGTTTTTCGGCTCGGTCAGGATCCGTACGAGCATATCCTCGGTCAGGGCCTCCAGCGAGAAGAGGATCGGGAGCCGTCCCACAAATTCCGGGATCATGCCGAATTTCTTCACATCCTCGACCGTCACCTTCTGCAGAAGGTTTTCCTCCTTGTCGTACTTATCCTTTAAGTCGCCCATGAAGCCGATAGATGCCTGTTTATTCAATCTCTCTTTAATTATATCTTCAAGCTCCGGAAAAGCGCCTCCGCAGATGAATAAGATATTCCGTGTATTCACCGTGGTCATCGGGACCATCGCGTTTTTGCTGGAGGCTCCCACCGGCACCTCGATCTCTGCGCCCTCGAGGAGCTTAAGCATCCCCTGCTGCACCGATTCCCCGGACACATCCCTCTGGTTGGTATTCTTCTTCTTCGCGATCTTATCGATCTCGTCGATGAAGATAATTCCGGTCTCGGCCCGGTCCACATCGTTTCCGGCCGCAGTAAGAAGCTTACTGACCACGCTTTCGATATCGTCTCCGATATAGCCCGCCTCGGTCAGACTTGTGGCGTCCGTAATCGCAAGCGGCACATCCAGAAGCCGCGCCAGCGTCTGCACCAGATAGGTCTTTCCGCAGCCCGTGGGTCCGATCATCAGCATATTCGATTTCTCGATATCGATGTCGTCCATATGGTCCGTCGCAACGCGTTTGTAATGGTTATAGACCGCAACGGACATAACCTTTTTCGCATATTCCTGACCCACCACGTATTCATCCAGCCGCGCCTTGATCACATGGGGCGCAGGGATCTTTTTCAGATCAAAGGCCGGCTTTTTCGCCTCCTTTTTCCGCTTCAGCTTCTGGCGCTTCGGCTGCATGAAGTTCATGTCGGAAAGATTGATCATGCTGATGTTCGGCATATGACCGTCCTTCATCATGTCGTTGATGTTGAAGCCGGCATTCTGCATCCCGTCAAAGGTTTTCTGCATGCAGTCACTGCAGATGCAGAAATTCCCCTGGAGACGGATCAGCTTCTCCACCTTGCTCTCCGGCCGTCTGCAGATATAGCAGAAGCTTTCGAACTGTTCCTCTTTTTCGTCCGGCTCTTCCCCCTCGGGGTGGAGCTCCTTCAATTCATCCTTATCACTCATTTTCCTTTTTCCCGTTCAGGACCTCAAATTTCGGATAGTACTTGAATATCGCCTTCCCGAGGATATCCTTTTTCGGCACGAAGGTATACTCTTCGGCCACCTCCCAATCCTCCGTAAGACCTGCTTCAATCGCCTCATTCGCCCAGTATCTGGCATCCAGGGACACATTCCGGTTATCGCCGAGTAAAAAGTAGCTGTCCTCCGGCACCTCGTAGATCAGACCGTCGTTCTGCTCGGTCCAACGTTCGGGAAGGTAGGGCTCATCCAGGGGCACCGCACTGTCGTCGATGTAGATCTTCGCGTCCCGGATCGTAACGGTTTCGCCGGGAAGACCGATCACACGCTTGATAAACTTCTCGTTCGGATCCACCGGGTATTTAAAGATCACCACGTCAAACCGCTGGGGCTCCTTAAACAGATAGGACAGCCGAAACCCGATCAGCCGGTCCCCGGGATCGATCAGACTCACCATGGAGCCCGTCGGCACCTCCGCATTTACAATCACGAACTTCCGGATAATAATCGTCGCCAGAAAAGCCAGCAGGACCACCCAGACCCAGCTCATTATTTCCTTCGCCACCGCCTTCTTTCTGGCTACAGGGTCGACTTCTTTTTTTTCTTCCTTTATTGCTTTTTCATCCATAATGTTTCAATTATAGCACGGATTTCAGAACATGTCCATTTCGTCATGTCCAAGCGGGGCATCGATGTGCTGCATACTCACGGTCCGGCGCTTGATCCGGCACTGCTCGGACGCGCTCAGGATAAAGTCCTTGATCTCGCGGCTGTGCTTGACATGGATAAGACGAAGCTCCGGATCCGAAGGATCTCCCGAATAACAGATAACGGTCCCGGTCCCGAACATCCGCTCTCCGAGCGTTCGGGTCAATCGGACATCCTGGATCCTGTAAAGATAGCAGTCATCCTCGACCGTTTTGAAAAATCCCTGCTTTCTCCGTAAAACGCTGTTGGTAATAGTATACACCGTAAAGGTCCAGGGCAGCCCGAAAAACGCCAGTCTCTTCCGCTCCCGGAAGCGCACCACCCTGTCCTCTTCGTCCTGAAATGCGTGATTGATCGTATCCATGAGATTCTCTCCTTTCTTATCCTCCCTATTCTACCCCGCCGAGCCGCCTCCCGTCAACGCCGAAGAGAGCCTTTATCAACCTCTCGCGGCAACGGCCAGTGCCAAAAACCTTACTTCAGAGTCAACTCCACCGGGCAATGATCCGATCCAAAAATATCCGTATGAATAGCCGCAC
>JAFSXC010000027.1 GCA_017450105.1 Lachnospiraceae bacterium
GATGTTGAGGAGCTGATGGAGATCGTCAAAGGTCCCGATTTTCCGACCGGAGCTACCATTCTCGGTACCCGCGGAATAGAGGAATCCTATCGTACCGGGCGCGGGAAGATCCGGGTCCGTGCGGTGACGGATATCGAAACCATGCCAAACGGCAAAAGCCGGATCGTGGTGACAGAGCTTCCCTATATGGTGAATAAGGCGCGGCTTCTGGAAAAGATCGCGGAGCTTCACCGGGAAAAGAAGATCGACGGAATAACGGATTTACGGGATGAATCCGACCGTGAGGGAACCCGGGTGGTGATCGAGCTGCGGCGGGATGTAAATGCGAATGTGGTGTTGAACCAGCTTTTTAAGCATACCCAGATGCAGGACACCTTCGGTGTGATCCAGCTTTGTCTTGTAAACGGTGAGCCGAAGGTTTTGAATCTTTCCGAAATGCTCAAGCTCTATCTGAAGCATCAGGAGGATGTTATTACCCGGAGAACCCGGTTTGATCTGAATAAAGCGGAAGAACGGGCGCATATTATCGAAGGTCTGCTTATTGCGCTCGATAATATCGATGAGGTGATCCGGCTGATCCGGGCGAGTCATACGACCCAGGAAGCCAAGGAAGTCCTCATGGAGCGGTTTTCTCTGACCGAAGCGCAGGCCAGCGCCATTGTGGAGATGCGGCTTCGTGCTCTTACCGGTCTGGAAAGAGAGAAGCTGGAAGCGGAATTTGCGGAGCTGAAGGAACGGATTGCGGAATATAAGGCAATTCTTTCCGATGAAAAGAAGCTTCTCGGCGTTATCCGGCAGGAGCTTTCGGAGATTGCGGATAAGTACGGGGATGAAAGAAGAACCTCGATTGGCTTCGATGATTCGGAGATCGATGATGAGGATCTGATCCCGCGTTCGAATACCGTGATCGCGATGACGAAGCTCGGCTATATCAAGCGTATGAGCCTTGATAATTTCAAGAGCCAGCATCGAGGAGGCCATGGGATCAAGGGAATGGAAACCATCGAGGACGATTATATCGATGAGCTTCTGATGACCAATACCCACCACTTTTTGCTGTTCTTTACAAATCTCGGCAGGGTGTATCAGGTCAAGGCCTATAAGATTCCCGAAGCGAGCCGGACCTCCCGAGGAATTGCCATTGTTAATCTTTTACAGCTTCAGCCCGAGGAAAAGATCTCGGCTCTGATCCCTGTCGAAGAATATAAGGATGGGCTGTTCCTGTTCATGGCGACAAAGAGCGGTGTAGTGAAAAAAACGCCGTTACTCGATTTTAAGAATATCAATAAAAAGGGTCTGATCGCGATTATTCTGAAGGAGGATGATGAGCTGATCGAGGTGAAGCGGACCGACGGGAACCGGGATGTATTCCTGGCCACCAGGTTCGGGCAGATCATCCGTTTCCATGAAACCGATGTCCGCTCTACCGGGCGTTCCTCGATGGGTGTCCGCGGAATGAATCTGGCGGATCAGGACGAGGTCATCGGTATGCAGCTCGATGTGCAGGGAAGCTCTCTGATGTTTGTTTCCGAAAAGGGTCTCGGAAAATGCACCATGCTTGAGGAATTTTCGCCTCAGTTCCGGGGCGGCAAGGGCGTACGCTGCTATAAGATTACGGAAAAGACCGGAAATCTCATCGGCTTTAAGGGAGTGGAAGAGGATAATGAGGTCATGGTCATTACCACCAGTGGTACGATCATCCGTTTTGCGGTGAATAAGACGGCGCTTTCCGGCCGGATTACTTCGGGTGTGAAGCTGATCAATCTGGATGAGGGTGTGACGGTAGCCAGCTTTGCCAAGGTGCGCAAGGATGATGAAATTGTGGAAGCCGCGGACCATGAGGGAGAAGAAGCGGCTGACGAAAAGGGGTCTGAGGAAAATCCGGAGGAGCTTCCGGATAATGGGGAAACCGTGGATGCGTGAAATTCATGTAAATGAAATAACGGAGGTGGTTCGCCGGATGTGTATCCGGGCGAACCATTTTCTGTCAGAAGACATGAAAAAATGTCTTGATAACGCTTATGAGACAGAAACCGGGGAAAATGGGAAATGGGTGCTGTCGCTTTTGCAGGAAAACCTGAAGCTGGCCGGAGAGGAGATGATTCCGATCTGCCAGGATACGGGGATGGCGGTCTTTTTCGTGGAGGTGGGACAGGACGTTCATTTTACGGGCGGAAGCCTGACCCGGGCCATAAATGAAGGTGTGAGACAGGGCTATACAGAAGGATATCTTCGAAAATCCGTTGTGGAGGATCCGATCTTACGCGTGAATACCGGCGATAATACACCGGCCATTATTCATTACGAGCTGATAGAAGGGAATGAAGTCCGGATCACTCTTGCACCTAAGGGCTTCGGAAGCGAGAATACAAGCCGTTTGTTTATGCTGAAGCCTGCGGACGGAATAGAGGGAGTGAAGGAAGCGGTTTTGTCTGCGGTAAGAGAAGCCGGTCCTAACGCCTGTCCGCCGATGGTGGTCGGAGTCGGAATCGGCGGTGATTTTGAAAAGGCGGCGATCCTGGCAAAAAAAGCCTTGATCAGAGAGGTCGGACAGGGAGGAGATAAGCCCTGGATTCGTGAGCTGGAAACGGAGCTTTTGGAAGGGATCAATGCCCTTGGTATCGGTCCGGGAGGTCTGGGAGGAAATACCACGGCTCTTGCTGTGCATATCAATACCTACGCAACGCATATAGCCGGTCTTCCCGTTGCAGTCAATATCTGCTGTCATGTTAACCGGCATATTACGGAAACAATCTGAGGTTGCATTTATGGATCAAAAATCGGAACATAAGCTGACCCTGCCCCTGAAGAAGGAAGAAATCGCTGAACTTTCGGCAGGAGATCACTGTTTATTAAACGGAGAAATGTTTGTGGCCCGGGACGCGGCGCATAAAAGGATGGCAGAGGCTCTCCATGGCGGAGACAATCTGCCGATAGAGATCGCGGGCGCCTGTATTTACTATATGGGACCGTCACCGGCGAGAGAGAACAGGCCTATCGGCTCTGCAGGTCCTACAACGGCGACAAGAATGGATAAATATACGCCGGAGCTTCTGGATCTGGGTCTGGCGGCCATGATCGGCAAGGGAAAGCGGTCGAAGGAGGTCGTTGAGGCGATGATACGGAACGGGGCCGTATATTTTTGTACCGTGGGCGGGGCAGGTGCGCTGCTTTCCAAATGTATTCAGCGGTCAGAGGTTATATGCTATGAGGATTTGGGAGCGGAAGCCATTCGGCGAATCGAAGTAAAGGATTTCCCGGTCATCGTCTGTATCGACAGCCGGGGGGTTACTGTTCACGCAGGAATGTCAGTAACTTAAGCCCATATATTTCCTCGGAGCGCGAGTAAGAGGGCCCCGGACCGAGCACGGGGGGACCGATGCTTTTCCGGGAGGACATTCTTTTCGCGGGGCCCCCGCGCACTTAAGTCTGGGAGATGGCTTACGGGAGCGACGCCAATATGTAAATTTGCTTA
>JAFSXC010000028.1 GCA_017450105.1 Lachnospiraceae bacterium
GCTGAAGTAGGCTATCCGCCCTTTGAGGATTTTGCCGAGGACGGAACCACCCCCATCGGCTATGATGTCGATATTATCACTGCCGTAGCGGATAAGCTCGGGCTCGATGTAAATATCATCAACACCGCCTGGGATGGCATCTTCGCCGGGATCGGCGTAAACTACGACGTGGCCTGCTCCGCAGTTACGATCACGCCGGAGCGCCAGGAGACCATGCTCTTCTCTACTCCTTATATCAATAACTATCAGGCCGTGGTGCTTCTCGCCGATGACGACAAGACCATTTCCTCATTTAATGATCTGGACGGTATGTCCATCGCGCTCCAGAAGGAGACCACCTCGGATATTTTGATGAGCGATTACAAGTCCACCGGGACCATCGACATCCAGATCGTTGCCAACGAAAAAGTCACAAGCTGCTTTACCCAGCTCCAGAACGGTGAGGTCGATGCCGTGGTCGTGGACAGTACCGTTGCCGACGGCTATATTAACAGCTCGGATGCCTTTAAGATCGCCTATGAAGATACGGAAGAGGCCGAGCAGTTCGGGATCGCCATTGCCAAGGACAATGCCGGTCTCCAGACAGCCATCAACCAGGCTCTTGCCGAGCTTGAAAAGGAAGGCTATATAAAGGATACTTACGATTACTGGTTCGGCTCCGCCGCAAAATAAAAAAATGAAAGCATTTTGTAAAAAGTATTCCAGGCAGCTTATTATTATAGCGATCATCATCGTCGCGATCATCATTCTCGGAATATTAAAGCCGAGCAGGGAGACGCTTCTTTCCCATACCTCGCCCGAGATGCAGAAAATGATCGAGGCGGACGAAAACAGCACCAGAAAACGCGTGACTGTTACCTACAACAGCCTGTTCATCATCAACTACGCCTCTCTTTCGACCTCCGGCGCCAACGTCATGAGCGAGCATTACGTCGGCTTCCTCGGGAAAGTGTATCCCGCGGACGAGGGCCCCATGAAGGTTGTCGGGCAGATGGTGAACTATACCTACCGGATGCTCGGAACCGGCGAGAACCTGATGCACGGGGCGAAGCTGACGATCCTTCTGACCACGCTGACCGTTCTGTTCGGACTTCTTCTGGGAACGGTACTGGCGCTCGGGAAGATCAGCAAGAAAAAGGTTCTGTCAAAGATCTCGAGTGCCTATATCTTTTTCTTCCGGGGAACGCCGCTGTTGATCCAGCTTTTTGTGGTCTATTTTACCGTTCCGGGAATTTTCGGCTTCGCCTGGAGAGATCTGTTCAACAGCTCGGACGCGGAGGCGGTCTACAAGGGCGCCTTCGTTGCCGCCGTGATCGCCTTTGCCCTGAACTCCGGGGCCTACTGCGCCGAGATCGTGCGAAGCGCGATCCAGTCCATTGACAAGGGCCAGTTCGAAGCCGCGAAGGCTCTTGGCATGAGCTATGGCCAGACCATGACGCGGATCGTGATCCCCCAGTCCATCCGTCGTATGATCCCGAACGTCAGCAACGAGTTTATCATGATCCTGAAGGATGCTTCTCTGGTCTTCGCGATCTCTTTGATGGATATCACGACAATCTCCAAGAACATCATGACCTCCGAAGGGTCGTACCTGGTCTTTATCCCGGCGCTTGTGATCTATCTTGTGATCACGGCCCTGTTCGGCTTCGTCTTCAATAAGATCGAGAAAAAATTCTCCGTCTATGAATAGGCACCAGATAGCATTTATAGAGGTGGAAACGTGAGCGAAAATTACGAATATATTCTGAAAACCGAGCATGTCAGCAAGCGCTTCGGGACTCTTGAGGTTTTAAAGGACATCAGCCTCTCTGTAAAAAAGGGCGAGGTGATCTGTATCATCGGGCCCAGCGGCGCCGGAAAGTCCACCTTTCTCCGTTCCTTAAACCAGTTGGAGAAGATTACCAGCGGAAAGATTTTTATCCGGGACGAGCTGTTTCTGCATCGTGAAAACGATCATACCATAGACAGACTCCCCCGCGAGAAGCAGCAGGAGCTGCTGCTCGAGATGGGCATGGTCTTCCAGCGCTTTAATCTGTTCCCGCACAAAACGGTCTTGCAGAACGTCTGTGAGGCCCCGATCGTGGTAAAGAAGGAGAAAAAGGAGGAGGCGGAAGCGAGGGCAAGAGAGCTTCTGGACCGTGTCGGTCTGTCGGACAAGGCAGATGAGTACCCGAGCCGTCTTTCCGGCGGCCAGCAGCAGCGCGTGGCCATCGCCCGGGCGCTCGCCATGAATCCCGAGATCATGCTTTTTGACGAGCCCACCTCAGCCCTGGATCCCGAGCTTGTCGGGGATGTGTTAAACGTTATGAAGGAGTTGGCTACCACAGGCATGACCATGCTCTGTGTCACCCACGAAATGGGCTTTGCAAAGGAGGTCGCGGACCGGGTTCTCTTCATGGCGGACGGGATTATCGCCGAGGAGGGTACTCCCGGGGAGATCTTTACCAACCCGAAGGCGGAACGGACCAGGAACTTCCTGAACGCGATCCTCGAGGCCTGAATCCTCTCATGTCCAGGACAGCAAAATATTCCCTTCTGCTTCTCCTCGCGGCGGCGATCTGGGGTTTTGCCTTTGTAGCGCAGTCCGCCGGAGGGGATGCGATCGGGCCCTTTACCTTTAATTCCATACGAAATCTTATCGGTGTGGCTGTGCTCGTGCCTGTCATCCTCCTTCTCGACCGGTTCGGCTACGGGAAGAAGCCCCGGAACAAAAAAGAAAGAAGAAAGCTTTTCCTCTGCGGAAGTCTGATCGGCATCGTACTGTTTCTTGCGACCAATCTCCAGCAGCTCGGGATCACCTACGGGCGAAGTGCCGGAAAAGCAGGCTTTCTTACCGCCTGCTATCTGATCCTGGTCCCCGTTATCGGGCTCTTCCTCGGGAAAAAGCCCGGGATCCATATCTGGATCGCCGTTGTGATCGCGATGGCCGGGATCTGGCTGCTCAGCGTATCCGAGGCCTCCGGCCTGTCGTGGACGGATATTGTTTTGCTCCTTTCCGCTCTGGCCTTTGCCGTTCAGATCATTCTGATCGACCGGTTTGTAGCCGATGTGGACGGTGTCCGCCTGGCTGCGATCCAGTTCCTGGTCTGCGGGCTCCTTTCCGCCGTTCCGATGCTCATTACGGAAACCGGCTCCTGGGCCGGGGAAGCCGGTCCACTCAGCGCCTTTTTGCGTCCCGACGCCTGGGGCTCGATCCTCTATGCAGGGCTTTTATCCTGCGGGGTGGCTTATACGCTCCAGATCGTGGGGCAGAAAAACGTTCCGCCCACCCTCGCCTCTCTCCTGATGAGCTTTGAATCCGTCTTCTGCGTTCTGGGCGGCTGGCTCCTTCTGGGAGAACGTATGTCCGTTAAGCAGATCATCGGCTGCGTTCTGGTTTTTGCCGCGATATTGCTTTCCCAGTTCGGAGAACGGTCCCGAAAATAAAAAAACCGCCGCTTTTGCGGCAGTTTTTTTCCGTTTATTTCCCGGGCATCTACTGTTTCTTTATTTTCTCGTATTCTACCAGGGTTTCGATGGTTGTGTGGATAATGGTGGCGATCAGTGCATAGGTTTCCGCATCGGTCACACCGTCATGCTTGGATAACACCTTCGATTCCAGCTCTTCACACTGTTCCTTTGTCAACATAAGCGCTCTCCTCCTTCCCTTCTAACCTTACGGGTTTCCCGTTCATTTGTCAATTGAGAAATCTGGCCATCAGGCCGAGCATGGACGGAATGTTGATGGGCTTGGCGATGTGCCCGTTCATACCGGCTGCCTGCCCTCTTTCGATGTCCTCCTCAAAGGCGTTGGCCGTCATGGCCAAAATCGGAACCCTGCCGCCCTCCTGCTCAGAGAGGCTTCGGATAGCGCGAGTTGCCTCATAGCCGTCCATGACCGGCATCTGGATATCCATCAGGATCAGATCGTAGAAGCCCGCCTTCGTATCCTTGATCATGTCCAGAGCGATCTGTCCGTTTTCTGCCTCATCCACCGTACAGCCGCTGCGCTTCAGGATTGCCATGGCTATTTCCCGGTTGATCCGGTTGTCCTCCACAAGAAGGATCCTCTTCCCGGTAAAGTCACAGGAATCCTCATGCTTTTCTTCCTTTCTTTCCGTCTTTTCCTGAAGGCACAGAGGGAATTTGAACCGTACCGTAAACGTACTTCCCTTTCCAGGCTCGCTTTCGACTTCGATCGTGCCCCGCATGAGCTCGACAATGCTCTTGGTAATGGCCATACCGAGGCCCGAGCCGTGCATACTGTCCTCCTTGGAGCTGTGCTCCTGCTCCGAGGACACAAAGAGCTTTGCGGCAAACTCCTTCGTCATACCGATACCCGTATCCTTTACCACCAGCCGGTAATGGCCGTAGCCTGAGGAACGGTTATCCTCCTGGGAAAGCAGGATCTCGATACGGCCTCCCTCCGGTGTAAATTTGATGGCATTGCTCACCAGGTTCAAAAGGACCCGGTCAAACTGATTGCGGTCGCACAGCACATTCCCGTTCTTAACTCCTTCGGTGTCTGTCACCAGCGTCAGCTTCTTTCCCTTGACCTGGCCCTCCACCATTTCCTCCACCTCCCGGATCATGGCCGGAAGATTATATTCCCTGTTTTCCAGCTCAAATCTTCCCGTTTCGATCCGGCTCATGGCCTGCACATCACTCACCATGGCCATCATATGCTCTCCGGCGGAAAGGATTTTATTCAGGTAATTCTCCGTTTCCGGATCCAGCCCCTTTCCCTGAAGAGAAAGGTGGGTAAAGCCGATAATCGCGTTCATCGGCGTCCGAAGGTCATGCGTCATATTGGAAAGAAAATGACTCTTGGCCCGGTTCCGTTCCTCCGCGAGGGCCTTTTCGACCTCGAGCTGTTCCGCACGTGTAGACTGGAAGCGATAGGTAAAGAACATGAAAAGCCCGTTCAGAGCCAGAAGGAGCAGGAAGGGAAGAAGCATCCGGCTTCTTACATACCACATCGACGCGGAATAAAAGACCAGCGCAAACAGAAGCAGCGCCACCATCGTGGTCCTTCCGAAGCCCTTTGTGTAGGAAAGACGGATCATCCGGAGATAGACGATGGACCCGATGAGCCCCCAGACCGCCAGCGCGAGATAGGACTCCTCGCTCATCGAATAGATTCCAGGGAATACCGGTACCAGAATCAGAAACCCGATCGCGATTGTCAGCAGAAGACCCACGAGTCCGAGAAAGCGCATCCCCTTGTCGCCCTTTCGAAGCGCGGTCTGCCTGGCTGCGATCGAGGTAACCCCGAGAATGATCAGAATGCCCACCGAGGAAAGGTCGATCAGCCAGTTAACGGAATAATGAGCGAAGAAATCCAGAACAGAGGCTGCCAGCGCCAAAAGAAGGACCGCGGCCACCGGCGTATTCGCTTTTCCTCTGTAAGCCAGCCATTTCGGCAGACTTCCGTCCCTGGAAATCGCCGGGAAGATCCTGCCTCCCGCAAGGAAAAACCCCAGCGAGGCAGAAAGGACTGCAAAGAACGCGGTCACAAGAATGACGATCAGACCCTTCCTTCCCAGGAGATTCGTCCCGACCTGGAACATGGAGTTCGTCCCGGTCGTGGCCATGTACAAAGAGAAAAGGAAAAAAATAAGCGCCGATATGACCACCGCCAGCGTCATAAGCCTCCTGGAAAGCGCCCGGGAAAAGCCGAAGCGGTCAGTGAGCTGGGGGGTGGTCGTTATTCCCGCAAAAAGCCAGGGGAAGGTTACCACAACGGACAGAACAGCCCCGACCGGGGTCAGACCGTCCGCGAAGGAAAAGGCTGTGCCAGACAGAAGCTCAAATTCCGCATTCCAGCACATGATCACAAAGAGAACCGTTCCGAGCAGAAAGGCAAGGACCAGGATCGTCTGTATTCTTCCCGAAACCCGGGTCCTGCATATGCTGAGAAGAGCAGCCAGAAGGATGATCGCAAGCGAAAGCGGGAAAAAGGTGATGTGAAAATAGCTTTCCAGCACATGAGAAAAGGCCGCGGCGCCCATAGCGATCAGCGCCGGGTAGGAAAAGGACAGAAACCAGGAGCAGAAGAAGGCGCTGTCCGGGCCGTAATTCTGCTTCACATAGGCGAAGGTACCCTCACCCTCGCTGTGCGTGTTGATCATATAATGGCAAATTGCGATAAAGACCAGAATACAGACCACGGAAACCGAAATCCCCAGGGTTGTTCCCAGAAGACCGGCCTTCGGAAGGAATAAGGATCCGGGCACCAAAAAGGCGCCCATGCCGATCATGCACCCGAAGGCGATGGCCCAGACATGAAGCGGCCTTAGCTTCTTTATCTCCTTTGGTTTACCCATAGCTCTTCCTTTTCAGCGGTCCGGCCGGGAGAAGCTTCTCCCGTCAGCTAATGGTTACCCGCAGCTTATCCGTCGGCTCCGTCTCATAGTTCAGATAGAGACAGAGATCGGTGTACTCACCCTTTTGGCCGACTGCCTTCACATAATATGTGCCGTTTTCTTCCACGACCTCTGCCACGGAAGGGTCGTCTGCCTCAAAGGTAAGCTCCACATCCTGCGTTCTGTTGGTTATCGTAAGCGCCTGCTTTCCTCCGGGCGCCAAAGTCACGGCTGTTTCCTTGATATCCGGCTTTTTCAGCTTAAACCGTACGCTAATGGTTCCGGCCGGAAGGGACCGGTCATCGGAGGTACTGTATTTGAAGGTAATCTTTAAATCCGCCTTCCCGTTTTTCCCGGGAGTTACGGTTCCGTCATACTTATCAACGTCAAAGACCTTTTTATTCGAGGAACCGTACTTTGTTATAACAAGACCCAGATTCTCCAGCTTTTCCATGTTTGTCAGAAACTCATCCAGGTAGAAGGTTTCGTTCGTGCGGATAATGCGGTCCTTGCTGACATTCACCGGCCGGACATTGATCAGAAACTCCTTCTCATCATTCGAGCTTCCGCCCGCAACCGCCTTGACCGTGCAGGTACCCTTATTTATTCCGGTAAGAATACCGTCCGCAGTCACAACCGCCACCGAGGGGTCGCTGGATTTAAAGGAAGTCGGCGTAAACTCGGTTACTTCTGCCTTCAGATCAATGGAGCAGTCCTTGATCACGACCCGTTCCGTACCCTCATAAATCGTACCGCCGTATTTATCCCAGAATTTTTTTGCCAGGTCGGCCCGGTTATCACCGGTAGCGGGATCATCCGGCCGTTCAAAAACATCACAGAAAATATGTCCGGCCTTGCCGGCTCCGTTCCTGGTATTATTCACGGCTCTGAGCCTTGCCAGCGTATCCAGGCTGTCCGAAGTCAGCACCTCGAGCTCGTATTTCAGGAACTTTAGCTGCGGATTCAGCTTGTTTGCCTTGTACCCGTTCGTCTGGCAGAAATTATAGAGATTCGTTTTTCTGCCACCGTTCCACTGGCACAGACCGTAAGCCCCGCTGTAATCGTTCACCGCTTCCGGATCATAGGCGGATTCCACATAGATATTCGCCAGAACGCCGCAGCTTGCAGCTATGTTCAGCCCGATCTGATCATGCAGAAACAGGTAGATCTTATCCATATTCTCCGGCCGGTATACGGCACGAAGCGTAACATTTTCCGCCTCAGACTCCCCTTCGTTTGTCAGATAAACGGAAACCACAGGCAGTTCTCCCATCGTGGGCACCGTGCAATACCCCTCCGGAAGGACCGGAAGAAATTCATAATAATAATAGCTGGTACCCTCGTACTCACCGCCTCTGGGCTCCCAGGTCACGGGAACAGCCGTCGCAGCCTCATCCTTATCGAGATAGGCCGACAGGGTATCCGGCATGGCCTCCTTCAGCTCCTCCAGCGTGGGCCTTACCCCGAAATGGAGCTCATTCTCGCCCTCCTCCGGCGCCTCAATGCCCCGGATCAGATGCACTTCATTTTCTTCTGCCCGAACGGCCTCTGTGCAGAAGGGTACTGCCGAAACGGCCATCGCCGCGGCCAGAGCCACGGTCATGATTGACTTTATCTTCTTTTTCATCCTTTTTCTTCCTTTTTTCAACAAACCACCAAAGGAACAGGCCTGTAAAGCAGCCGGCGGAAATCGCCGCTCCCTGGCCAAACCACGGGGTTCGGTACTTTAGTTCCACATTATGATAACCGACTTCCAGGGGAATTGCAATATAGGAATCCATAAAAGTTTCACTATCCTTTAATTTTCCATCTACTTCCACAGTCCATCCGCTTTCCTGCGGTATTCCGAGCACCAGGCGCCCGGGCTCATCCACCTGAATGTCCCCGCGGACACGGGTATCCTTCCATTCCGTCACATTGAGCACACAACGCGACAGCGCCTGGTATGCCCTATCCAGCACATCCAGATCCAGCACATACCAGGTAACATCGATCGCCTCGTCATTCGAAGCACTGACGGTCAGACTTTCCCCCTTCTTAAGATAGCCAAGGTCCAGAAGATAGTGGTGCGTGGTCTTGGAGAGCGTGGTCTTTACATCTCCCCTGGTCACAAAGACACGGGGTATCCCGGTATTCTTCATCTCACCGTAGTAATAGCCGTCCTCTTCGGCCAGAAGGACGGTGCCCTCTTCGGGACCCTCCTCTTCTCCGACATAACGAAGGAGCTCCTCTCCCGCCCCAAGGGCCGAAGCCAGGCCGTTTACGGTCTCGATGCAGGAGCCGTCCTCCCTGTTCCAGCGCTCCTCCAGGCCTTCGTCCGTCAGGAAGCCCAGCGGCAGACTGTAGGTGTTCTCATAGAGATAGAGGTCATCCTTTTCGGCGATCAGCTTTTTCAGCGGACTTTCTTCGTTTCCGTTGTCCAGCAGCATGTATTTCACCTGCAGCATGGAGGAAAACAGGGGCGTGGCGCCGTTGTAGCAATAGTAGTTCTTTCCGCCCTCCATTCCGGCTTCATGGAAGGCATCCGCCACATCCATATTGATCAGCGAGGAAAACAGGGAGGCTGAGGGATAGCCGCTGAGAAGATTCTCATCCTTCATCAGCCGCTCATATCTTTCCATTCTCCAGAAGCCGGGATCCTTTTCCCTTTGCTCAGCAGCCAGGCTTCTTGCCGTCTCGATCCCGGCTGTATAATCCGGGCGGCTTGTGGTATCAAAGCCCGTTTCGACAAAGTTGGCGCTCACCTCGACAACGGAAAGGAGCAGCACTCCCAAGAAGGCCACGGCTCTGGTCCCGCTCTTCGGATGGCGTGCAAGCAGATAGAGCAGAAGATAGCCGCCCAGGAAGAGAACCGTCGCCACCGCCCGCTGGGCCGGAAAACTGTCCCCGGGGACGACAAACCAGAGGATGACCGTCAGCGACACGCTTCCGACGCCGGCGATCACAATGTCCCTGATGCTGTTTCCCGCCATGGAGAAGAAGGCCTCCGTCGCCACGGCCAGAAGCACAAAGATATAGAGGAAAGACTGTCTGGCCGGAAGTCCCTCCGGAAAATGAAAGCCGTGCCAGATGTATTCCAGAACATTGGTGCAGAAGCTGAGCTGGAAGAAGACCAGCAAAACGGCTCTCCTTATCTTTGCGCCTTTACTGATCCTTCGGTTCAGAAGATACAAAAGCAGGAGGAAAATGACAAAAACCCCGCAATAAATATTCGGAAGCTTCCCCTCGGTGGTGGTCACAGGCAGACCGAAAAAGCCCCTGGCCAGGCCCTCCAGCGGATTATAATAGATGGAAAGCTCACCCGGGAACTGGTTGTTCCCGGAGCCGCTGATCCCGAGGATCGCAATCTCCGGCAGGATCAAAACAGCCGATATCCCTCCCGACAGAAGCGAGACCAGCGCTGTCTTTCCTATGCATTTCAGCCGTCTTCCTTTCGGGCAGTTTTCCGCAAGGGTAAGGAAGAACCAGATCACGATAAAGATGCAGATCATGATCGAAATATAGTAATTGGACCAGATGGCGATCGTAAGCGTCAGCGCGTACAGCCCGAACCTCCCGTCCTTCATCAGCCGTTCCAGGCCGAGAATAATCAGAGGGAACAGCGCCACCGCGTCCAGCCACATGATATCCCAGTAATAGGCGCAGAAAAACCCGGACAGAGCGTAGAACAGAGACGGAGCAAGAAGGCAGATGTGTTCCTTTCCCGTCCGGTGCTCCAGATAGAGATATTCCGCGAGACCCGCTACGGCAGCCTTGATCGTGACAAAAAAGGTCATGGCCTCGATCAGGCCTTTTCTCGGGAAAATTCCCAGCAAAAGGTTCAGGGGGCTGGACAGATAATAGGCGTAGGTCGCAAGGAAATCCGAGCCGACGCCGATATTCCAGGAAAAAAACGGGCTGCCGAAGGTCTTCAGCTTTTCCATCAGCTCGGCATGAAACGGGGCATACTGGTGGTACATATCAATATGAAGAATGCACCGGTCCCCGAAGGGATAGACGCCCTTTACCAAATAAATTATGAAGAGAATCAGCAGCGGCGCCAGAAAAGCCATCAGCCGCAGCCTGGTCTTTTTCGTCATGAAAACTCCTTTACGGGCAGATCGCGGATCAGCGTCAGCATTCCCTCGCGCCAGATCAGCGCGGGATAGGAGCCGCCGCTTAAGCCCTCCATGCTCCTCGGATTGTCAAAGCCCACCCATACCGTCAGCGTGTAATAAGGCGTCAATCCGCAGAACCAGCCATCCTTGTTGTCGTTTGTGGTGCCGGTTTTCCCGGCCGCCGGCATTTCGGAAAAGCTTTCCCATTCCATGCTTTTTCCTGTTCCTTCAGAGATGACGCTCTCCATCAGCTCAACCATCTTGTCCGCCGCTGCCGCGTCATAGACCTGCTTTTCCTCCGTCCCGTCGAACAGCTCTCTCCCGTTCTTGTCCCGCATCGAGGAAAGGCAGGTCACCTGCCGGAAGGTACCGTTGTTCCCGAGCGCCGCGTAAGCCCCGGCCATCTGGGTCGTGGTAACGCTCAGCGTACCGAGCGCGGAGGAAAGCACATAATCGGAAGGCAGTATCCGTTCAAATTCCATGTCCTGAAGATAGGAAAGCCCTTTTTTCGGCGTGAGCTGGCCGAACACATACAAAGCGCAGCCATTCCGGCTGTTCGTCACGGCATTTTTCAGAGAATAGCCCTGACCCGGAAGCTCCAGCACCGGCTTTCCCTCCTCGGCCTCCTTCACATCCACGTCCGTGAGCGTTGAGTCCTCCGTAAAGCCCTCCATCAGGGCAGGCGTATACACCGCGATCGGCTTCACCGAGCTCCCGGGCTGGCGGTAGGACTGGTAAGCGCGATTCAACCCATAGGTCTCGGACAAATACTCCTGGCTCCTTCCGCCCACAACGGCGATGACCCTCCCATTCCTGTTGTCGATGGCGGTCATAGCTCCCTGAAAGGCAAAGATCCCCTCGTCCACGTCCCGTTCAATCTCAAATTCCAGTTCTCTGTCCAAAACCTCCTGCAGTCTCTTCTGCGCGTCGGAATCCAGAGATGTATACACCTTGTAGCCGCCGGAATAAAGATTTGTCCGCTCCAGCTCGTATTCCTCGTCAAAGGACTCCCTGTACTCCCGGTATTCCTCGTCCGTGGAAAAGGAATAGCGGAAGGAGAAGCCGTCCAGCCGCATCAGGTAGCGGATCGCGCAGTCTATGGCATAGGTCGTTTCGAAATTATACTCCGGGATCAGCGAGGTCCTCCGGGGTGTGATCTGAATCGGCTCCTCAAGCGCTCTTTCATACTGCACGCTCGTAATATAGCCCTGCTCCTTCATATCCCTTAAGATCTTCTGCTGTCTCGGAACAGCCCGTTCCTTATCCTCATAGGGATTAAAATAGGTCGGGCGGTTGGGCAGCGCGCAAAGATAGGCCGTTTCCGCCAGAGATAATTCGGAGGCACTTTTCCCGAAGTAGGACCGGGCCGCAGCCTCCAGCCCATAGATCGCGTTCCCGAAATTCGCGGAATTGATGTAATATTCCATCAGCTCCTGCTTGGAATATCTCTTTGTAAGGCGCTTGGCCACCAGCATTTCCTTCACCTTCCGCTCGATCGACACCTCCCGCGTCAGGTAGGTGGTCCTTGCGAGCTGCTGGGTTATGGTGCTGGCCCCCGCCACATCGTCCCCATGGGAAAAGATGTATTTGAAGAGCACGCGGAAGATCCCCTTGACATCCACCCCGTCGTTTTTCCAGAAGGTCCGATCCTCCACCGCAACAAACGCGTTGATCGCATCCTTCGGGATATCGACATAGGACAGATAAACGGAATCGGCTCCTCCGGACAGCTTCGCAAGCTGATTTCCTTCGCTGTCGTAGAGGTAAGTCGTCTCGGCCATTCGGAAATCGTAGGGCTCGCTCTCCCTTACCACCTCCTCCGCATAGGCCACACATTCCTTATATTTCCCGCCGTAGCGCGCGTAGATGATGATAAAGCCCACCAGAAGAAGGATCCCCGCAACGATCAGCGGCCCCTCCAGAAGGATCCAGATCCCGTGCAGAAGATCTGCCAAAAAGGCTCCCATGACCTTAAAAAAATAAAGGACAGTATTTCCTCCGTTCTTCTTCTGGGCCGCAATTACCCGCATCAAAAGAGAGGAACTGTCACTTTTTATCCATCTGCGCTTCTTCTTTTTCTTAGCCATGGTAGTGAGTGGTGTAAAAAATCGGATGGCCCTTACGGGTCATTCGATTTATTGATTCTATAATGCCGGTGGCGGGACTTGAACCCGCACGACGTTACCGCCAACAGATTTTGAGTCTGCCTCGTCTGCCAATTCCGACACACCGGCCAGGTCCGGGAAAGCTCCCGGACGAACACGCTTTGTTATTTTAACATACTTCATCCATTCCGTCCAGAATATCACAAAAATCAAAGGTCGAGAAATAATCCCGGACGGTTTCTCTGCGGCGGATCAACTGCACCGACCCGTCCTCCTTCAGCAGAAGCTCAGGTGATTTCAGCTTTCCGTTGTAGTTATAGCCCATGGAATAGCCGTGGGCACCGGTATCATGAATATAGAGCGTATCCCCGATATCGATCTTCGGCAGCGACCTGTCGATCGCAAATTTGTCATTGTTCTCACACAGGGACCCGACCACATCGTACATATGGTCCAGCGGCTCCTCTTCCTTTCCGAGAACCGTAATATGGTGGTAAGCGTTATACATGGCAGGCCGCATCAGGTCCACCGCGCAGGCGTCCACTCCGATATATTCCTTATAGATATGCTTTTTATGGATCGCCGTGGTAATCAGCGCTCCGTAAGGCCCCGTCATAAACCGGCCCATTTCCGTATAGATCGCGACATTTCCCATCCCCTGCGGCACAAGAATATCGTCATAGGCCTTTTTCACACCCGCTCCAATCTCCCGGATATCATTCGGCGTCTGGTCCAGCCGGTAGGCCACTCCGACACCGCCGGAAAGATTAATAAAGGAAATATCACAGCCCAGATCCTTATGGAGGCTTGCGGCCAGAGAAAACAAGGTCCGGGACAGGGCAGGATAGTAGTCATTCGTTACGGTATTGCTGACCAGGAAGGAATGGATCCCGAAATGCTTTACACCCTTCGTCATCAGGATCCGCACCGCCTCAAAGAGCTGCTCCTTGGTCATTCCGTACTTCGAATCCCCGGGGTTATCCATAATTCCGTTGCTGATCTCGTATACCCCGCCGGGGTTATAGCGCAGGGAAACCGTTTCGGGGAAGGTCCCCACCTCCTTCTCAAAAAAAGGAATGTGCGTAATATCGTCAAAATTGATTACGGCGCCGATCTTTGCCGCATACCGGTATTCCTCCGCCGGCGTATCGTTGGAGGAGAACATGATCTTTTCGGGGGCAAAGCCGAGCTGCTTCGAAACCGCCAGCTCCGCGAAGCTCGCGCAGTCCACGCCGAAGCCGTATTCCTTGAAAATATTCAGAATAAACGGATTCGGCAGGGCCTTTACCGCGAAATACTCGCAATAGCCCGGATTCCAGGAAAAGGCCTCCTTCACCGCCCTCGCGTTCTCCCGGATCCCCTTCTCATCATAGAGGTGGAAGGGCGTCGGGAAGGATTTTTTGATCTCATCAATCTGTTCTTTTGTTACAAAGGTTTTCTTTCTCATCTTTCCTACACCGCCATCGGCTCATCCGAAAGCAGGAGCCTGCCGTCGGAAAAGAACTCCTTCAGCGTTTCATTTTCCAAGGGCTTCCCGTAACAGCAGCCTGCTCTCTCATGCAGCCGGTTTCATGCAAAAATCTGCCTGTTCACTCGTTTCCACAAGGTAGGATACCATATCACACAGCTCAAAGTCCAGTCCTTAAAAATCTCACGACCCGTAGCATGAATCACACACCCCATAAGGGTAGATCCACGGCAGCTTCTTCCCGCAGCGCTTGCACCGTTTGGACTGGAACCGGCCGTCGTCCAGAATGTCCAGAAGCTGGGCCGAGATCCTGCGCTTTTTCTCCAAAATCCTTTCGGCGTCCTCCTCACTTTCAAAGGCCAGTGCATAAGCATAGAGGAAGTCATACATCCGATAAGCGCTTTCGAGCGCCTGCATCCGTTCCTCACTCGCAGGATGCCTGTCCGGATCCGCGTCATCGATCAGCTCCTCCAGGTCGGCCTTCGATCCCGCGGCCTGGCAGCGATAGCAATAAAGCCAGCAGTCATGCACGTTTTCGTCCTTGGCATCGATCGAGAAGGAGATGTATTTCCGGACCAGGTCCTTCTGGTCATCCACCGCCTCCAGCTCTCTGGCCAGCATGATCTTCTCTTCGATATCTCCCTTTTCGTAGTCCCTTGTCGCGGGAAGCTCGTTCCAGACCTCCAGGATCTCCGAGATCCTCGCATTGCTGTCCAGAAACGCCGACGGGATCTCGATGACCGCCTTCCGGATCATCGGCTCCTCCCGGACAAGGAGAGAAGCGATCAGCTCCTTCTCGGCGTAGCTTTGTACCAGGCCCACATCGTAGATACCGTAGCGGCCGGCCCGGCCGGCGATCTGCTTTACCTCGGTTCCGTTCAGCTTCCGTTTTGTCCGTCCGTCGAATTTTGCGTATTGGAGGAATACAATCCGGCGGATCGGGAGATTTAAGCCCATGCCGATAGCATCCGTGGCCACCAGGACCTTCGTCTGTCCCGTGGCAAATTTTTCCGCCTCCTTATGGCGCACGTCGTAGGGAAGCGCGCCGTAGATGATGCTGCAGGGGATCCCGTTTTCCCGGAGGTCCGACGCGCAGCCGTGAACATCGATCCGCGAGAACACGATAAAGGCATCTCCGTCCTCCACATCCCGCGGGAAGTCGAAATCCCGGTCATCCATAATCAGCGGCGTCATCCGTTCATGCCTTATTATTTCATAATCATCGCTGCAGGAGCGGATCATCCGGATCAGGCAGGGAAGCGCATTATCCGCTGCACAGACATGAACAACATCTGCGCGGACTCCCAGAATAGCGTTCGTCCAGGCCCCGCCGCGCTGAGCGTCGGCGCACATCTGACCCTCGTCGATCACAGCCACATCGTATTCCCTAGTATTATCAAGCATCTCAATGGTCGAGGACTGGTGCGAGGCACCCTCCATCAGGATCCTCTCCTCCCCCGTGATCATCGAGCAGGGGACCCCGTCATCCGTCATCCGCTCAAACTGCTCGTAGGCAAGAAGACGCAAGGGAGCAAGATACACCCCTGTCGGCGCCCTTTTCAGGGTTTCCAGAGCTTCATGCGTTTTCCCCGAATTGGTCGGACCGATGTGCAGGACAAAATGTCGTTTCTGCATTCGTGTCTCCGGAAACAGATCCGCATAATTGTCCGGCGTGGAATTTAGAAAATCCCGGGACATCTCATCCCGCAGATTCAGCTTCTGGACATAGAGCAGGGCCACATTCCGATGCACCCTGTTTTCCGAAAGCAGCTCGATGATGACTCCGGGAGTAAAATGCTCCCAAAGGTCCTCCAGGATCTCCTCCCGGAAGGGCCAGTCCGAGGCCACCATCTGCTTCATGACATGCTCCGCGGCCTTGAAGCTGCCCGTTTCACGAAAATACCTTTCCGTTTCCGGAAGCGAATGCAGGACCTTCATAAAATATTCCGGGAGTTCCTTGTATCCCGCGGCCTCTGCGAAAAAGGCTTCCGAGAGGGAGGTTTTTCTCTGAACACAGAAGGCCTCAATGGTCCGCCTCCCGAGCTTCTGGTCCACGTCCCTGTCATGCCTTCTTCTCCTCGTCTTCGGGGCATACTGCACCCGCGTTTTCAGGGAAAGCTCACCTTTTGCAATAAGGAAGGCCTCGATCTCTTCCCTCTTTCCCCGCAAAAGCTCCATCAGAGGATATTTTTCAAGAAGGTCTCTGGCCAGCTCCTTATTTTCCGCTAATCTTCTTTTTGCCGCCCTCCTCTGTTCGGAGGAGCGTTTTCTTCTTCTGTGCGCCATTTTCTGTCCCTTAAAATAAAAATCCCCAAAACCGGCAGGTTTCAGGGCTTTATAATGGAAAAGCTGATAACCGGATTTGAACCGGTGACCTCATCCTTACCAAGGATGCGCTCTACCGACTGAGCTATATCAGCAGAACCGATATTTCTGTTCGACCTATCAATAATACTATAGGAATCCTCCGTTGTCAATTAAATCCGTTTTTCTGTCTTATTCTGTCCGTTCTGCGTGTACTGTTCACATCACAGCAACCTATTGTCTTACTGAAACGAGACTGTTATAATAAATCATGATATAAGTTTACCGTCTGACAAGGAGAAGAGTATGGAAGACAAAACAAAAAGATCCCTTATCGAAGAGCTGAGCAATACCTTTCACAAAAGCACAGCACAGGACTCCCGTTACGAGGAGCGGACCGGTTCTCTGGCCGGGAAGGACCCTTCTCTGGATGAGGTTTCCCGGGAAAGCCGCACAGAGATACCCGTAGACAAGGATGTTTACAGCAAGATTATGCACAATGACTGGAGAGCCTATATTGTCCGAAATCCTGATTTAAAGGTGAATGACACCCTGGTTTTCCGGGAGCTGAACGGTCTGACCCAGACAGGTCAGTTCCAGATCAAGACCGTCAGCTACGTTATTCGCGAGCCGGGCCTGAAGGACGGATACGTCGTAGCCGGCTGGAAGGTCATCTGAGTCCCGGAAATCCGGCTTTTCTTAAAGCAAAACCGCAGGGAGGGCGTTCCTTCTTTCCTTTTCCGCCAGGAGGAGGGAAAGCGCCTCCTCCCTGGTTACCGTCACCTGCTCTCCGGTAGCCAGCTTCTTCAGAGAAACCTTTCCTTCCTTAATTTCATCCTCTCCCAAGAACATACACCAGGGAATCCCGAGCTTATCGGCATAGGCAATCTTCTGCTTGAACTTCTTCTCCTCAAAATAGACCTGTGCGCGGATCCCGCTGCTTCGGAGGAAGGTACTGGTCGAAAGCGGCTCGGCAAGGTCCTTTGTCATGGGTATGATCAGCACATCCACGGCGTTTGCACATTCCGCATTGAGATAATTCTGACTCTGCAGGATATAAAACAGCCTCGTCAGCCCTATGGACATCCCCACACCGGGGAGTTTTCGGCTGGTGTAAAATTCGGCGAGGTTATCATAACGGCCGCCGCTGCAGATGCTTCCGATCTCCGGATGCTTTTTGATGGTCGTCTCATAAACCGTACCGGTATAGTAATCCAGTCCTCTGGCAATCGTCAGATCTGTACGGAAGTACGCCGGGTCCACACCGAAGTTCTCCATTTCCCGAAGGACCTCACTAAGCTCCGCCAGTCCCTGGTCCAGAGTCTCATCCTTCCCCTGGTATTCCTTCAAAAGCGCGAGCATCTCCTCCGTGCTTTCCCCTGCACATAAAACATGCAGAAGCGCATCCGTCGAAGCCTTCGGAATTCCAAGCTCCGCCAGGGACTCTGCCACATTCTCCTTCCCGATCTTTTCCAGCTTATCCACCGTACGCAGAATGTCCGTCGAGCGGTCCGCCACCCCATGGACCGAGAACAGACCGTTCAAAACCTTTCGGTTATTGATGCGGATCTGGAAATCCCTGATCCCCAGCTTTTTCAATCCTTCATAGATTATGCTCGGGATCTCGGCATCGTTCCTGATATCCAGCTTTCCATCACCGATAATGTCTATATCAGCCTGATAAAATTCTCTAAAGCGGCCTTTTTGCGCGCGTTCTCCACGGTAAACCTTGCCGATCTGATAGCGTTTAAAGGGGAAGGCCAGCTCGTTTGCGTTCATCGCAACATACTTCGCCAGAGGTACTGTCAGGTCAAAACGCATGGTCAGATCCGTATCCCCCTTTTCAAAACGGTAGATCTGTTTTTCTGTTTCGCCCCCCGCCTTGGCCAGAAGGATATCGCTGTGCTCCAGGATCGGCGTATCCAGCGGGAAGAAACCAAAGGAGCTGTAGGTCTCCTCCAGGGTCATACGGATCCGGTCGAACAGCACCTGATCCCGGGGCTGGAGCTCCATAAAACCGGACAGCGTCCGGGGTTTCACGAGTTCACTCATCTCTTTCGTCCTTTCCTTACTTTATTCTATGTCTCAGCCTGTCAGGGACGCGGTCCCGAACAGACATCTTTGGACCATCATATCACACTTTTTTATGCATAAGAAGCATAAAAAGACGCCGGCCCGCTTGTTCGGAAGGAACAGACCTGCGGAAGAAAGCCGGCGTCTTAAACGGGTCACGCAGAAAATGACCCGATCAATCATTGACTCCTTCAGAAAAGAGTCTCTTCCGTTCGGGCAGGCCCAGCTTTCTCCATCCCATGAGAAATCTGTGTTCCTCCGAAGATATGCCCCAAAGAGCCTCTTCCTTATCACCAAAATTATCGGAAAAGAATTCGGAAAGACTAATTCCGAGACCATCGCAGATCCGTTTGAGTGTACGAATCTGCGGGCTGCGATTCCCGTTCACAACGGGATAGATGTCTGTCTGGGGAAGTCCTGCTATCTGTGCCAGTTTCCTCACCGAAAGCCGACGAGCCGAAAGAAGAAAGCAAATACGTCTGGAAATGTCTTCTTCTGCCATCGATCAACCCTCCCTGGTTATTCGTATAAGGAAACACCGGACCGGCGTTTCCTTATTTTTTGTGACTCAAGGACGAATAGCCGCCGACGCAGGATGAACCTCAAATCAACCTCTTATATTGTAGAAGAAGTGTTGCTCATTGAAAATGTCAAAAAAAGGTAAATTCGTGTTCCTTTATAGAAGGAGGGTTACTATTTCGCCGCATCTGCAACGGCTGCACATAACGCATCAAAATCTGAAGCCTGGTTTTCCTTAAAGGAGGAACGGATCGTAATCGCGGGCTCGATGATCTCCATGTTCTTCATCCCCTCCAGCGCTGCACGGATGCATTTCTGTGCCGAGGGAGCCCAGGTTCCGTTTTCGGCCACAGCCACCTTCTTGTTCTGCACCGCCAGAGCCTTCATATCCGAAAGCAGTGCTTCCATCTTCGGATGGATCCCTGCATTGTAGGACACAGACGCCAATACTATGGTGTTGAAGCGGAATATTTCTGCAATCAGAACCGAAATATCCGTTGTGGACACATCATAAACAGCAATATTCCGAATTCCCTTCTCCGCAAGAGCTCCGGCCATGGCATCCGCAAAGGAGGCGGTATGTCCATACATAGAGGAGTAAAGGATCGCCACACCCTTTTCCTCCGCTTCATAGGTACTCCACTTCTGATACTTGTCAAGAAGCCAGGCCAGATCCTTTCTCCAGACAGGCCCGTGCAGGGGAAGAATCAGGCTGATCTCGATTCCGGCCGCCTTCTTCAGGACCGCCTGTACATTATTTCCGTACTTTCCTACTATATTGGTATAGTACCGTCTTGCATCCGGAAGCCAGTCCCGTTCAAACTCGACCTCATCCGCGAAGATATTCCCGTTCAGGGCGCCGAAGGTTCCGAAGGCGTCGGCAGAGAACAGAGCCTTGTCTGTTGCATCATAGGAAAACATGGCTTCCGGCCAATGTACCATCGGAGCCATGACAAAGGTCAGGTTATGCTTTCCGAGGCTCAACTGATCCCCCTCCTTCACAACCACTCTTCTGTTCTCCGGAAGCTCAGCGTCAAAAAACTGCTCCAGCATCTGGAAGGTTTTTGCGTTTCCGACTACTTCCACAGAAGGATAACGAAGCAGGGTTTCACCGACAGTCGCACAGTGGTCCGGCTCCATATGATTGATAACAAGATAGTCCAGCTTCCTTCCGCTCAGAGCCGCTTTCAGGTTTTCCAGGAACTGCTCCGAGACAGAAGCATCGGTTGTATCCATCAAGGCCGTTTTATCATCATTTATTAAATATGAATTATACGAAACGCCTCTCGGGATCGGAAACGCATTCTCAAACAGCGCCAGTCTTCGATCGCTGGCACCGATCCAAACAATATCTTCTGTTACCTTGCGGATATTCTTCATAAATTATATCCTCCATTAATTTAATTTTGTATTTAATATATTACTGTTACTCAGATTTTCTACCTGCTTCGAAAGCATTTTTCAGGCCGAATGATACTCCTTGCAGGTGCATTGCTTGAACTTTTTCCCGGAACCGCAGGGGCAGGGATCGTTCGGATAAATCTTTTTTACCTCCCGCTTCTTCGGAGCCTTTGCCACTGAAGTATCCTTATTGGTACCGGTCACCTTTGCGACCTGCTCCCTTTCCACCTTCTGCTCGATCCGGACATGGTAGAGCACCCGCACCGTCTCCTCCTGGATCGCGGAGGTCATCTCATCAAACATCTCGAAGCCGGCCATCTTATATTCCACCAGCGGATCTCTCTGGCCATAGGCCTGCAGACCGATACCCTGACGGAGCTGCTCCATATCGTCGATATGATCCATCCATTTCCGGTCGATGGCCTTCAAAAGAACCACGCGTTCGATCTCTCTGAACTGCTCGGGCTCGGGGAATTCCGTCTCCTTTTCTTCGTATAATTTTACCGCTCTTTCCTTCAGCTCGTGCTTTAATTCACCGCTATTCTTCACGCTTTCAAGCAAAGCTCTGTCTGCAGGTTCGATGGGGATCGTGGGGATCAGGAGCTCGTTCAATTCATTGAAGTCCCATTGATCCTTCGGCAGATCCGAGGAGATGCAGGTATCCACAGCCGCCTCGACGCGGTCCGTGATCATCTTGTAAATCGAGTCACGCATGTTGTCCCCGTTCAGAACCTTCAGGCGCTCGCCGTAGATGATCTCTCTCTGATCGTTCATTACCTGATCGTATTCCAGAAGATTCTTACGGATTCCGAAGTTGTTGCCCTCGATCTTCTTCTGGGCTCGCTCGATCGCGTTGGAGAGCATCTTGTGCTGAATCTCCTCTCCCTCCGGAACACCCAGGGAATTAAAGACCCCGATCAAGCGTTCCGAACCGAAAAGCCGCATCAGATCATCCTCCAGGGAAATGTAGAACTTGGATTCTCCCGGGTCTCCCTGACGGCCGGACCGTCCGCGGAGCTGGTTATCAATCCGTCTGGATTCATGGCGCTCCGTACCCACGATCTTCAGACCGCCGGCGGCAACGGACTCCTCGTCCAGCTTAATATCGGTACCACGGCCGGCCATGTTCGTCGCGATCGTCACGGTTCCGTGGATACCGGCATTGGCCACGATCTCGGCTTCGATATCATGGAACTTGGCGTTCAGGACCTGGTGCGGGATGCCTCTTCTCTTTAACATGCTGCTGACCAGCTCCGAGGTATCGATATTGATCGTACCCACCAGAACCGGCTGGCCCTTTTCATGCGCCGCCACCACATCATTCACGACGGCCTCGTATTTTTCCTTCTTGGTCTTGAAAACCGCGTCCTGATGATCCACGCGGATCACGGGCCGATTCGTCGGAATCTCAATTACGTCCATTCCGTAAATATCGCGGAATTCCTTTTCCTCGGTAAGCGCGGTACCGGTCATGCCCGCCTTCTTTTCGAATTTATTAAAGAAATTCTGGAAGGTAATTGTAGCCAGGGTCTTGGACTCCCGCTTCACACGCACATGCTCCTTGGCCTCGATGGCCTGATGGAGACCGTCGGAATAACGACGTCCCGGCATGATACGGCCGGTAAACTCATCCACGATCAGTACCTCATCGTCCTTGACCACGTAGTCCTGATCCCGGAACATGAGGTTATGGGCCCGCAGAGCAAGGATAATGTTGTGCTGGATCTCTAGATTCTCCGGGTCCGCCAGGTTCTCGATCTTGAAGAACCGCTCCACCTTATGGACACCCTCGGCCGTAAGATTCACGACCTTATCCTTTTCGTTCACGATAAAGTCCCCGGTTTCCTCCTGCTGCACACCCATAATGGCATCCATCTTGGAAAACTCAGCCATATCCTCCCCGCGCTTCATCTGGTTCGCAAGGATATCGCAGGCCTCATACAGCTTCGTGGATTTCCCGCTCTGTCCCGAAATGATCAGAGGCGTCCGCGCCTCGTCGATCAGGATCGAGTCGATCTCGTCGATGATCGCGTAATGAAGGCCGCGCTGTACAAGCTGCTCCTTATAGATCACCATATTGTCTCTCAGGTAATCAAAGCCAAGCTCGTTGTTGGTAATGTAGGTAATGTCGCACTGGTAGGCCGCCTGGCGTTCCTCCCTTTCCATCGAGTTTAAGACAACGCCGACGGTCAGCCCCATGAATTCATGGACCTTTCCCATCCATTCCGCGTCACGCTTTGCCAGATAATCGTTCACGGTCACGATCTGGACGCCCTTACCCTCGAGCGCGTTCAGATAGGCAGGCAGCGTACTGACCAGAGTCTTTCCTTCACCGGTCTTCATCTCGGCGATACGGCCCTGGTGCAGGATGATGCCGCCGATGAGCTGCACCTCGTAATGCTCCATCCCAAGCGTCCGCACCGCGGCCTCCCGGACTGCGGCAAAGGCCTCCGGAAGGAGGTCATCCAGGGTTGCCCCGTCTGCCAGGCGTTTTTTAAACTCCTTGGTCTTTCCTCGAAGATCTTCGTCGGACAGGGCCTGCATCTCCGGCCGCAGGGCGACGATCTTTTTAACAATGGGCATGATCCGCTTTATCTCGTGCTCACTGTGTGTTCCGAATAGCTTCTCGATAGCTTTCATTTCTTTCTTCTCCCAATTCTTCACATAGATGCGCCAGGGCGCAACAATCTTTACTATTTTATCACGTATGCGCACATTCGACAACACTTTATGCGTCTGAGTCGGCCGGATCATAAAAGATTGAATAATCTACCGTTCTGGGCTATAATTATCCCGTTATATTAAGGAGGATAAGCATGAAAAAAATATTACTTACCGGCTGTAACGGCCAGCTCGGACGTGCGGTTCAGAAGGAATACGGTTTTGATGCCGAGTTTATCCGGACCGACGTGATCGACCAGGATGGCATAACACGTCTGGACATCACAAACGTGGCGGAGGTTCTCGCCATGGCCAGGGAAACGAAGCCCGATGTGATCTTAAACTGTGCTGCTGCAACCAATGTCGACGGCTGTGAAAAGGAGCCCGACTTCGCCTACCGTGTAAATGCCATCGGCCCCCGGAATCTTGCGATTGCCGCTAGGGAAACCGGTGCGAAGCTGATCCATATCAGTACGGACTATGTCTTTCCGGGAAATGAAAACCGTATGCTGACGGAATTTGATTCTCCGGGCCCCATCAGCGCCTACGGCAGGACCAAATATGCAGGAGAGCTTTTCGTGAAGGACTTTGCAGACCGTTACTTTATTCTTCGGACAGCCTGGCTTTACGGAGACGGTAAGAATTTTGTCCGCACCATGCGTTCCCTTTCCGAGACCCACGACGAGCTGAACGTCGTCTGCGACCAGATCGGCTCCCCTACCTCCGCGAAGGAGCTGGCTAAGATGATCCGGTTCCTTGAGTCCACGGAAAACTACGGTCTCTTCCATGCCACCTGCGAGGGAAATACCTCCTGGGCAGACTTTACCGAGGAAATCTTCCGTCTTTCCGGTATCAAAACAAAGGTAAACCACGTCACCAGCGCCCAATACAAGGAAATGAACCCGGCGTCAGCAGACCGACCGGCCTTTTCCATCCTGGACAATTATATGCTTCGGCTGACCAGCGACTATTCGATGGCCGACTGGCATGACGCGATTGAAGAGTATATTAAGGAGGAAGGTTAAATGAGAACATATCTGGTCACCGGCGGTGCCGGCTTCATCGGCTCCAACTATATCCATTACATGTTCCGGAAGTATGACAACGAGATCCGGATCATCAATGTGGACGCCCTTACCTATGCGGGGAACCTGGAGAATCTGAAGGACCTGGAAGGCCGGGAGAACTATACCTTTATCAAGGCAGACATTACAGATAAGGAAGCCATCGAAAAGATCTTTGCCGAAAACGATATTGACCGTGTCGTACATTTCGCGGCAGAAAGCCACGTGGACCGCAGCATCAAAAACCCCGAGGTCTTCGTTCATACGAACGTGATCGGGACCGCCTGTATGCTGAACGCGGCGAAGGCAGCCTGGGAAAACCCCGACGGGTCCTTTAAGGAAGGGAAGAAGTTTTTGCATGTTTCCACAGACGAGGTCTACGGCTCGCTCCCCGATGACGGGAAGAGCTATTTCTATGAGACCACGCCCTACCAGCCGCACAGCCCCTATTCCGCCAGCAAGGCGGGGTCGGACCTTCTGGTGAAGGCCTATATGGATACCTATAAATTCCCGGCCAATATTACCAATACCTCCAACAATTACGGTCCGTACCAGTTCCCGGAGAAGCTGATCCCCCTGCTGATCAACAACGCGCTTGCAGGGAAGGAGCTTCCGGTCTATGGTGACGGCATGAATATCCGTGACTGGCTGTATGTGGACGACCACGCCAAGGGCATCGACATGGTCCAGGAGCAGGGAAAGCTCTTCGAGACCTACAACATCGGCGGCCATAACGAAAAGCGGAATATCGAGATCGTTAATCTCGTGATCGATACCCTGCAGGAAATGCTGCCGGATGACGATCCCAGGAAGAAGAATGTCAGCAAGGACCTGATCAAATACGTAACCGACCGCAAGGGCCACGACCGCCGGTATGCCATCGCTCCGGACAAGATCAAGGCCGAGGTCGGCTGGGAGCCTGAGACAAAATTCGCCGACGGTATCAAAAAGACCATCCGCTGGTATCTGGACAATCAGGATTGGCTGAAAAACGTCACCTCCGGGGATTATCAGAAATACTATGACTCCATGTATGAAGGAAGGTAGTTGAAATGAATGGTATTATTCTTGCCGGGGGGTCCGGTACAAGGCTTTATCCGCTGACAAAGTCCATCAGCAAGCAGATCATGCCGGTTTACGACAAGCCCATGATCTATTATCCGCTGTCCACGCTCATGCTCGCAGGTATCCGGGAGATCCTGATTATCTCGACTCCCCGGGATCTTCCGGTGTTCGAGGATCTGCTGAAGGACGGAAGCCAGCTCGGTATGAGTATTTCCTATGCTGTGCAGGAGGAGCCGAGAGGCCTCGCCGAAGCCTTCATTATCGGAGAGAGCTTTATCGGAGACGACGCTGCCGCTTTGGTGCTGGGCGATAATATTTTCTACGGCCAGAGCTTTTCGCATATTTTGAGAAGGGCGAATGAGCGGGTTACAGAAGAAGGAGGCGCCACGATCTTCGGCTATTACGTAAGAGATCCCAGGGAATACGGGGTTGTGGAATTTGATGAGAACGGACATGCCTTATCGATCGAGGAAAAGCCCGCCGAGCCGAAGAGTAATTATGCCGTTCCCGGTCTTTACTTCTATGATAACGACGTAGTGGAGATCGCGAAAAACGTAAAACCCTCCGCCAGAGGCGAGATCGAAATTACCTCTGTCAACAACGAATACCTGAAGCGCGGTAAGCTTTCGGTCGAGACGCTCGGGCGGGGCTTTGCCTGGCTGGATACCGGAAACCACGACATGCTTCTGAAGGCCGCAGAATTTGTAGCCTCGGTTCAGAAGCGGCAGGGGCTTTACGTGTCCTGTATTGAAGAGATTGCCTATAAACGCGGCTTTATTACCAAAGAGCAGCTTGTGGCTCTGGCCCAGCCGCTTCTGAAGACGGATTACGGAAAATACATTCTGGAAGTCTCCGAGGGACTCTGATCAGACGCTTTATACGAAGAAAGGAAAAAGAAAATGCATCATACCTATAAAACCAAAGGAACCTGCTCCTCCAAAATCGATTTCGATCTGGAGGACGGAATTGTTCAAAATGTCCGTTTTACCGGCGGCTGCAACGGAAACCTGAAGGGAATTTCCGCTTTAGTGGAAGGGAAAAGAGCAGAAGAGATCGCCTCTCTTCTGCAGGGTGTTCAATGCGGCATGAAGGGTACCTCCTGCCCGGACCAGCTTTCCCGCGCCCTGACCGAGGCGATGGCTGCCCAGGCCGGATAAACCGAAGCATTCGTTTGAATTGTTTAAATAATATAGACAATTAAGAGAAATGCAACATTTTTATCCGATTTTTTGTAATAAAAATTCTAAATTTTTTCATTTTTCCTATTGACAAACTCAAATATTATGGATATAATGAGCTTACAATCAACGAGGGAGAAAAAAAGGGGTTCCAAAGACACGGGCCCAGTCCAAAAATCCAAGTAAAGGAGGTACGGACCACCGAAAACGTAACGAGTTCTAAAGGGTACTCCCGAAGGGGTTCTTCCGACGAACAGAGACCATGAACGTATAAAAAAAACGAAAACAGAACAGAGGATCAGAGAGAATATTCAGATATGGTCCCGGTTCCAGAGAGTTCATGGAGAACGGAAAGAGAGTGGAGGATTTCGGAGGGAAACAACAGAAAGAGAGGTATGGTCCAATGGACACAGAATTCTGAGAGGGCGCCATCAGGAAAGATCGTGATGACGCCCTCAAACTTTGTCCTTTTATTCTTCCTCATCTACCGGGTATTCCGGGTCTGTGGGATCCCAGCCCGGATGCTCTGCCCCTTCCTCGATCCTAAGCGGCTCCGGCTTTCCGAGCGGCCCCGGGTCGTCCGCATCATCATAAACCTCCACCAGAGTGCCTTCTTTGCAATGATCATAAACCCACTTGGCATCCCGCACATTCATGCGGATGCAGCCGGCCGAGGCCTGCTCTCCGAGGCGGTTGTATTGATAAACCTCAAGATTTCCCGGATTTTTCGTATAATAGGGAACCGAATGGATCATCACGCCCCGGTAGACGCGTGTGGCATACTGCGACCAGACGCCGCCCAGCATACATCTCCAGCGATACCGTTCCTTCAGCGGGAAGGTGCCAAGAGGAGTCCGGTTGTTTCTCCCCGTGGAACAAAGAAGCACCTTGTAGGGAATCGTGTACTCCCCCGCTTCATCCCGTACATAGACCGTAGCACAGTTTTGCGCCCGGTTGATCCTGATAAAATAATCCGGAAGTCCGTCCTCCGGAGGCAGCGGCATCAGAGGGTAGATCACCTCATGCTCCTCGGCGTAGATCAGCTCCGCCAGCCCTTCCCCTACCGGATCACCGGATTCCGTACGCATATTCCATGCAAGTCCCGCAGGCTTCAGGATCTGCTCCTCCGAAATCGCGAAGGTTTCCGGCGTGTTCCCGGCTTCAACCAGTCCCTCCGGCTCTTCTTCCACGGTCTTCTTCGGTTCTTCTCCCTCGGTCAACTTCTCCTGCTCCGACGCCGGTACCTCTTCGACAAGTCCCGTTTCCGCCTTCTCTGAATCTTCTACCGCGGCCGCCTCAAGCTGTTCCGCCGCCGCTGCGAGATCGGCACTCCCCTCTTCACTGACCGTCCGGGACTTATGCGCGTTGTCCTGCGCTGTCGGCTCCTGTGCCACCGCAAGCAGAAGCTCCTCTTCCCCCTCTTCCTCTGTCGTTTCATTCTCCTCTTCAAATAAGAACAGACGCTCTCCGCCCGTCAGGAAGTAAAAAACGACATCTCCGGCCACAACGATCGCCAGAACGACCCCGAGAATTCCGATGATCAGTTTCACATAAAAGCTGCGGAATGGATTCATCAAAGCATACCATTTACAGCCTTGTCACAACAAAAATATCGTAAATCGCCCGAATGGCATTTTCAAAGTCCTCGTTCTTCACACCGATGATGATATTCAGCTCCGAGCTGCCCTGATCGATCATCTTGACGTTGATGCTGGCGTGGGCAAGGGCGGAAAAGAGCCTCCCTGCCGTGCCTCTGGCCTCCTTCATCCCGCGCCCCACTACGGCAATCAGCGCCAGATCCCCTTCCAGATCGAGAACGTCCGGATCGCAGAGCTTGTGAAGCTCCGCCAGGATCTGCTGCTCCTTGCTCATGAATTCCTCCTGAGACACGAAGACCGTCATGGTATCGATCCCGGAGGGCATGTGCTCGATTGAAATGTTGTTATCCTCAAAAGCCTGCAGCGCCTTCCGGCAGAAGCCGACCTCGGAGTTCATCCTGTCCTTGTCAATATTGACCGCAACAAAGCCCTTTTTCCCGGCGATACCCGTGATCGTATATTCCGGAACATGGCAGGTACTCTCCACGATCAGGGTTCCGGGCTCCTCCGGCGCGTTCGTATTTCGGATATTGATCGGGATCCCGGCCTTCCGTACCGGGAAAATAGCGCTTTCATGCAAAACGGAGGCTCCCATGTAGGACAGCTCCCGCAGCTCACGGTAGGTCACCACCTGGATCGGCTTCGGGTTTTTGATGATCCTGGGATCGGCCACCATGCAGCCGGACACGTCCGTCCAGTTTTCATACATTCCGGCCTCGGCCGCCTTGGCCACGATGGAGCCCGTAATATCCGAGCCGCCCCGGCTGAAGGTCTTGATCGTTCCGTCGGGCATCATTCCGTAGAAGCCCGGAATTACAGCCTTTTCCGCACTGTGGAGTCTCTTTTTCAACACCTGATTCGTTTTATCCGGAAGGAAATGACCGTTCTTGTCAAAAAAGATCACCTCTGCCGCATCGATGAATTCGAAGCCAAGGTAGGCCGCCATGATCTTTCCGTTCAGGTATTCCCCTCTGGAGGCGGCATAGTCCTCCCCGATCTGGTCCTTCATGTTTTTCTCGATCTTTTTATACTCATCCTCCAGCGAGAGCTTTAAGCCCAGGCCGTTGATGATGGTGTTGTACCGTTCCTTGATGCGGTTGAAGGCAATGCGGATGTTCTCATTCCGGCCGGCTGCCCGATAACAGTCATAGAGCATATCCGTCACCTTGCTGTCCTTGTCGTTCCGCTTTCCCGGCGCACTGGGCACCACATATTTCCTGTCTTCATCCGAGCGGATGATCTCCCCCGCCTTGGCAAACTGCTCCGCGCTGGCAAGAGAGCTACCCCCGAATTTTACTACCTTGATCATGAAACAAATACTCCTTTCAAAATATCGCTTTATTGTAGGGAAACGCCCGGTTCCTGCGTTTCCGGCTCGATTGAGATCAGCGTCAGTGCATGGGCCGGGGCCGTCGGTCCGGCGAGCTGCCGGTCCCTGGCTTCCAGAATAGCCGGTATGTCCGAAGACTTCCGTTTTCCGCTTCCGACCTCCAGAAGTGTCCCCGCCATAATACGTACCATATTATATAAAAATCCGCTCCCCTTCACATGAAAGGTGAGAAGCTCGCCTTCCTTTTTCAGGAAAGACTCGTAAATCGTTCGTACACGGGTCTTTGCTGTCGAGTGGATCGAGGCAAAGCTGGTAAAATCGTGTTCCCCCAGAAAACAGGCGGCTGCCTCATTCATCGCCTCCGCATCGAGAGGATAATGGTAATGCAGCGTATTCCTTCGGATATTGGGCTCTGACACCGGGCGGTTTAAGATCCGGTATTCATAGGTTTTTCTACTTTTCATCTTTCTGGGGTGGAAGCCGCTCCCCACCTCCTTCGACCACTGGATCCGAATATCCTCGGGAAGCCGTTCGTTCAGCGCGTAGCAGAATTTCTCCGGCGGGATCCGGCTTTCGGTGTCAAAAACCGCCAGGTTCCCGAGCGCATGAACCCCGGCATCCGTGCGGCTGGCTCCGGAGATTGCCAGACTCTCCCCGGTCAGTGCAAGGAGCGCCTTATTTACCGCCTCCTCTATGGTCAGCGCATTCTTCTGAAGCTGAAAGCCCGCATATTCCGTTCCGTCGTAAGCGATACAGAGCAAGATCCTCTTCATCGCGATTTCCACCATACAGAGGCTGCGATGACTGCAGTTACATAACCCAACAGGACAAAGTAGCTGATGAAATCCCTTTTCTGGTAGATCAGAGGCTTCAGCTTCGTCCGTCCCCTTCCTCCATGGTAGCATCTGGCCTCCATCGCCAGCGCCAGATCATTGGCCCGGCGGAAGGCGGATACAAAAAGCGGCACCAAAAGCGGAATCATGGCCTTTGCCCGTTTGATCAGGCCTCCGGTTTCAAAATCGGCTCCACGGGCCATCTGCGCCCGCATAATCTTATCCGTTTCCTCGGTCAGGATCGGGATAAACCGGAGCGCGATCGACATCATCATCGCGATCTCATGGATCGGAACCCCGATGTAGGAAAGCCACCGCAGCCCCTTTTCCATTCCCTCCGTCAACTGGTTCGGCGTGGTTGTAAGCGTAAGAATGCTGGTCCCGAGGATCAGAAAAATCAGCCGAAACACCATCAGGCAGGCCATCTTGATCCCCTCGATGGAAATCTTCAGAACACCGTAGGACCAGAGAATATGCTCCCCGTTCGTAAAAAACAGGTTCATCAGCGCCGTAATGATCAGGATGACGAGAATCAGCCTGAGTCCGCGGATCATGAAGGAAAAGGGAATCCTTGTCAAAACGATCACAAAGATCAGGAAGGCGGCGCAGACCCCCATGGCCACGGGTCCCTGAAACGCGAACAGCGTGATCAGAAAAATGAGCACCGCCGCAAGCTTTACCCGGGGATCCAGCCGATGGATCACGGAGTCCGTGGGATAATATTGTCCGAGGGTAATATCCTTCAGCATGGCCTGATCCTTTCCAGAATAGCCTGTGCAGCCTCCTCAACGGTAGTGGGAAGCTCCGGAAGTACGAGCCCGGAGCTTTCCGAGAGCGCCCGGCAGACATAGGTCACCTCCGGAGCCGAAAGCCCGTGCTGCTCGAGCTCGTCGGCCATTTTAAAGACCTCTCCCGGCACATCATCATACAAAATTCCGCCGTCCATCATAACGATCAGACGCTCCGCGTAACGCGCCACATCCTCCATACTGTGCGAAACCAATATCACCGTCTGATTCTTTTTTTCATGGAGCTCCGCCACCATCGACAGGATCTCCTCCCGCCCCTTCGGGTCCAGTCCCGCCGTGGGTTCATCCAGGATCAGCACCTCCGGCTCCATCGCAAGAACGCCGGCTATGGCCACCCGGCGTTTCTGTCCGCCGGAAAGCTCAAAGGGAGAGTCGTAATAATGCTCCTCGGGAAATTTAACCGCCTGCAGAGCCGCAATGGCTCTTCTTCCGGCAGACTTTTCGTCCAGACCCTGGTTCTTCGGCCCAAAGCAGACATCCTTAAAGACCGTGCTCTCAAAAAGCTGATACTCCGGATACTGGAACACCAGCCCGACCTTCGTCCGAAGCGTACGCCGGTCATAGTCCTTGGAGGAGATGTCCACGCCCTGGTAATATACCTCCCCGGAGGTGGGCTTATTCAAACCGTTCATAAGCTGGATCAGGGTAGACTTCCCCGACCCGGTATGACCGATGATCGCGACAAACTCACCCTCCCGGATGGAGAGATTAACGTTCTCCAGCGCCACTACCTCCATTTCGGTTCCGGGCTGGTAACGGTATTCGACGTTCTGAAAATTGATACAGAAGGGAGCGTCCTTTCTGTTCACAGCCTCCCTTTTTCTCACAGACGGAGCCATGCCGAGACCGAGACGACCTGTCTTCAGAAGCTCCTCTACAAGCTCCTCGCGGGTCAAAATACCCTCAGGAAGACGGATTCCTCCCTTTCTCAGCGCATAGGAAAGCGCAGTCACCTGGGGAACGGTAAGCCCATAGCGCTCCAGCTCCTCCACCCGGGAAAAGATCTCACGGGGCGGCCCCTGCATGACCAGCTTCCCCTTTTGCATAACAAAAAGGATATCCGCCTTGGTCACCTCCTCCATGTAGTGGGTGATCAGGATCACGGTAATCCCCTTTTTCTCATTCAGCTCGCGGACAGCCGACAGAACCTCCCGCCGTCCGATCGGATCCAGCATGGCCGTAGGCTCATCAAGAACGATGCACTTCGGCTCCATCGCAAGCACCCCCGCGATGGCCACCCGCTGCTTCTGGCCGCCGGAAAGACGGTTGGGCGAGGCTTCCCGAAAGTCCTTCATATGAACCGCCGACAGACTTTTCTCCACGCGCTCTTCCATTTCTTCCCGCGGAACGCCCATGTTCTCCGGCCCGAAGGCAACATCCTCCTCCACCATCGTGGCGATGATCTGATTATCCGGGTTCTGGAAGACCATTCCCGCCGTTTGCCGGATCTTAAGCAGAAGGTCATTGTCGTTTGTATCCATGCCGTCGACCCATAAGGTCCCGTCTCCGGGCACCAGAAGGGCGTTCAGATGCTTGGCAAAGGTACTCTTTCCGGAGCCGTTGGCTCCCAGAATCCCGACAAAGCTTCCCTCGGGGATATCCAGAGAAACATCGTCCAGGGCCTTTTCGATCCCCTCTACGTTTCCATCATCATCCCGTCTTATATATTCAAATACAAGGTTCCGGGCGGTAACGATATCCATCAGCTTCTTCGTTCCTCCACAAAGAGACGGATCCGTTCCAGCGCCGTCTTCAGGTTTTCAAGGGAATAGGCATAGGAAATACGGACAAAGCCCTCGCCGCTCTCTCCGAAGGCCGTCCCGGGCACGACCGCCACCTTCCGGGAGGTCAGAAGCTCATTTGCGAACTGCTCCGAGGAGAGTCCGGTGGAACGGATATCCGGGAATACATAAAAGGCGCCCAGCGCTTCAAAGGCGGGAAGTCCCATTTCCCGCAGGCTGTGGAGTACAAAGCGTCTTCTGCCGTTATACTCCTCCCGCATTTTGGCCACCTCCTCATCGCCCCGCCTCAGGGCCTCAACGGCCGCATACTGGCTCGTCGTCGGGGCACACATGATGCAGTACTGGTGGATCTTCAGCATCTGAGAGAGGATCCTTTTCGGCCCGCAGGCATAGCCCAGCCGCCAGCCCGTCATCGCATAGGACTTGGAAAAGCCGTTGATCGTGATGGTCCTCTCCTTCATCCCTGGAAGAGAGGCAAAGGAAACATGGTTTTTCCCGGTGTAGGTAAGCTCTCCGTAGATCTCGTCGCTGATGACGAAAAGATCCCTTTCCTCCACAACCCTTGCTACCGCCTCTAGGTCTGCCTTTTCCATCACAGCGCCGGTAGGGTTATTCGGGAAGGGCAGAACCAGGATCTTTGTCCGGTCCGTGCAATGACTTATCACATCCTCCGCCGTGAGTCGGAACTCGTTTTCGTGGGAAAGAGGAACCGGAACCGGCGTTCCCTGGGCCAGGATCGTACAGGGCAGATAGGACACATAGCTGGGCTGCGGGATCAGGACCTCATCTCCCGGATCCAGCATCGCCCGTAAGGCCAGATCAATCGCCTCACTCCCGCCAACGGTCACAATGATCTCGCCCGCAGGATCATAATCCGTAAAAAAACGCCGGGAAAGATAGCGGGAGATCTCCACCTTCAGCTCGCGAAGACCCGCATTGCTCGTATAAAACGTCCTTCCCTTTTCCAGGGAATAGATTCCCTCATCGCGGATAAACCAGGGCGTATCAAAGTCCGGCTCTCCGACGCCGAGGGAGATCGCGTCCTTCATTTCATTTACGATATCGAAAAATTTCCGGATGCCGGAGGGTTCAATTTGTGTGATTACTTTCGACAGGGGTTCTCTCATGGGCTGACAATCTGCCTTTCATCCTTTTCCGGCTCCGCAGTCACGGTCCCGTGGTCCTTATATTTTTTCAGAATAAAATTCGTTTTTGTGGAAAGAACGGACTCCAGCGTCGAGAGCTTTTCCGCCACAAACTGCGAAACCTCGCGCAGCGTCTTTCCCTCGATGGTCACCATCAGGTCGAACCCGCCGGAGATCAGGTATACGGAATTAACCTCGGGATAATTTACGATGCGGTTCGCGACCATGTCAAAGCCTTGGCCTCTCTGCGGAGTCACCCGCACCTCGATCAGGGCCGAAACCTTTTCCACCCCGGTCTTGTCCCAATCGATAATCGTATGGTAGCCGCAGATGATACGCTCCTTTTCCATGGCTTCCATCTCGTTCAATACGGCCGCTTCGTCGACTCCGAGAATGATCGCCAGCTCGGAGAGATCAATCCGGCTGTTCTTTTCAATAAAGGTCAGTATTTTTTCGCGCATGGGACTTCACTCCTTCTATACTATTTTATAAATCTCATCCGCCGCAGGCGGTTCCAGGGGAACCGGCTTCCCGTTTACGATCAGGAGCCGTTCCTTTGTATCCGTCGTTTTCCCGATCAAGGCCGCCGGGATATGGGCAGCCCTCAAGCTTTCCGTCAGGGCCCGGCCATCCGGGGCCGCGATCAGCATACAGCCGCTGCTGATCAGGCGGTAGGGGTCCAGGCCGAAGCAGTCACAGAATTTTCGGGTATCTTCCCTCAGAGGAATCGCCGAAAGCTCCGCCGTAATCCCGCAGTTTCCGGCCTCTGCCAGCTCCCACAGAGCTCCGAGGATCCCGCCTTCTGTCACATCATGCATCGCAAGCGCCCCGTTTTTCGCAGCGATCCGGGCTTCCGGCAAAACAGACAGGAAGCGGCTCAGGTGCAAGGCCTCTGAAACCGCTTCCTTCGAAAACCGTTCTTCAAGCTCCGTTCCCTTTTCCCTGGCCATCAGGACCGTTCCTTCCAGACCGATCCACTTTGTGGCCACAAGGTCCTTTTGTCCTCTGATCTCCGTTCCCCGGATGAGTTCTTCCCGCTTCACCTTGCCGACTCCGCATACATTTACCAGAATGCGGTTCACGGCATCGCTTACTTCGGTATGCCCTCCCAGGATCTCCACCTGATTCTCGGCGCAGGTCCTCTCGGCGTCCTCCATCAGCTTTCCCAGCTCCATACTCCCGGTCCCGGGCGGAAGGAGCACCGTAAGCAGCACACCCAGCGGTTCGCAGCCCGTCGTAGCCAGATCATTCAGGGTAACCTGGATCGCCAGGGAGCCGATCTCCTTTTCACAGGCCGTAATCGGGTCTGTGGACAAAACAAAGGCTTCTCCCTCCTCCAGCATCAGCGCCGCGCAATCCTCACCGACCGCCGCTCCGAGAAGTACCTCCGGCCGTCTTTTCCCGATTCCCGAAAGCACCAGCTCCTTTAACAGCCGTTCGGGGAGCTTACCGATAGACAGCCTCTCCATTACTGGCCCGCCGCGGCCGCCATTTCAGCCGCCATCGCTGCTTCCGCCGCGGCCTGCTGGGCCGCAAGCTCCTCCGGAGAGGGCCCCGCCGGAGCGGCAGGCGCTCCGCGGTACTGGTTCACAGCCGCCATGATCGTATCGTAATTACCGGTAGCGAAGGCCGCACCCATGGCAGCAGCCGCCTCCGGATTCTCTGTGTGGGTTCCGATGGCCACCGTCTTGGGGGTGCTCCGATAGCTGCTCTGATTTACCAGAACCCGGTCAACCTCCACGCCATCCTCATAGATTATCTTCCAGAGCTCCGCCTCTTTTCCGGCATGGCCGCCGGAGATCGTCGCCACATAGCCGATGGGCTCCGCAGCAGGAGTACAGGTAATCGGCGAGGGGATATCCGCTGTAGTCACCGATTCGAAGGAGATGGTCCGGTTAGCGGGCCTGGTCTCATGACCGAAGATCGTAAAGTTCAGTTGTCTTCCCTCGGTCCACCCCTCGATATAGATCGGGGCATCCGTTGTATTCCGGAAAATAAAGTTTTTATAATCGCCCGCAATTGCGGCATCCCTGGCCGGCTCCACATAGGCCACGGTCATGGAATGGGGCGACCGTTTCACCACCTCAAGCTCCGCGTTCAGAACGGCGTTATAGAGCGTCGAGGATACCTGGCAGACCCCGCCGCCGTAGGCCTGTACCGTCTGGCCGTTTTCATAGGCCCCCGCCAGCTTATAGCCGTTGGTCTCATCGGTGGGGCCGATGGTATCATATACCGAAAATTCCTCTCCGGGGTAAACCACGGAGCCGTTGATAAAGCCGCAGGCATGCTCCACATTGAAGGCACGCTCCGAGGAGCTGCTGCTGTAATCCGTATGAAAGCTCCCCAGAACATCCTTCACGAGAAGGAGCTGTTCCCTGGTTCCCTCGGGGGGCGTTTCCGTTGTGGCAAGCTCGATCTCCGCGTCCGAGCCGTCCCACTTCTTCTCGACATACTTACGGATAGCCTCGGTCGAACCCTGGACATCCAGGATCTGTCCCGGAAGGCCTCCGGTCACCTCAAAGCCGTCTCCGGTCCGGATCAGTCCGGCATTTTCCGCCTTCACCGCCAAGTCTCCCGCGTTCGCATTTAAAAACGCCGCTGTTTCCGTATCATCCACGGTCAGCAGAAGGTCATAGGCTTTTCCGCTCTGTTCCAGGTCCTTTTTATTTTTGTACCGAGTCAGGAGATTCCCGGATTTTCCGACCAGAAGCGCATCCGATACAACCTGGGTATTCTTCCAGCTCAGTCCGAAATCCAGCGCGCAGGCGCTGATGGACTTTTCTCCGGCCTTCAGGACGAAGGTTCTTTCCTGAAGCTCCCTCACCCGGTCCCGGACCGCATTTTCCGCGTCCTTCTTATTCATTCCGCCGACGTTCACCCCGCCGATCGTAACATTGGGCGCGATCTCGTCAAAGGAGGAAGCTCCCGTCCGGGTCAGCCCGGTAAAGGACAGAGCTCCCGCTTTCGCCTTTGTACGGGGAATCAGGAGCAATGAAAACACAAATAAAACCACGAGCGCCGACAGCGCAATTCTTCTTTTACTCATTCTTCTCTCACCTCATTTTTATTTTAGCATCCGGCAAGGGTTTTTCAAGGCATAAAATCACGAATATCGTTGACGCTTTATACGCATTTTTAGTATATTGTAACCATGTCAGGAGGTATCCATGTTTCCGTTTCTTACCGCATTTATGATCTTCATCGTCGTGACCACCATCCTAAGGACCAAGGCCACCCGTGACGAGAAGGCCCGTACGGAGGCCTTCTGGAACAGAGAAAACGAAGCAAACAACACAAGAAGGGCGGATCTTTCCCTCTTAAGCTACTATTCCTTCCCTTGCGAGACTCTTCCCGCCTTTCCGGAGGATCCGGAGCTTTCCTCGGCCTATGAGGAGCTCACCTCTCTCTGCGAAAAAAGAATGCTGAATCTGAACAGACTCTCCAATACGGATCTGAAGCTGAAATACGGGCCTCAGAATCTTGAGGAGCTTACGGTGTACGGAGATAATTTCGCCGCTCTGGAGAGTGCTCTTTTAAGCTACGGGAAGCTTTTGAACGAAAAGGGTACGCGGCAGGACGCCGAAAAGGTCCTGGAGAGGGGGATAGCTCTGCCTACGGAGCTGATGGAAAACTATGAGCTTCTGGCGGCCTGGTACCGGGAGGAAGGGGCCGATCGTAAGCTGCAGGGCCTGAAGAGTATGGCAGAGGCGAATCTGCAGGGCTATGCAAAGGACGCGGTTATAAAGGCTTTATCGGATAGCGCAGGCCGGGCAGAGATCGCTTAGGAAGCACTCAGCGCATTTCGGCGAGCGGGCCGTACAGAGGGTGCGGCCGAGAGTAATGATATGCATGTTCCAGAGGATCCAGTGGTCCTTCGGGAGGACCTTCATCAGGTCAAACTCCACCTCCACGGGATCCGTTTTTTTTGTCAATCCGAGCTTCCCGGAGATCCGTTTTACATGGGTATCCACAACGATTCCCGGCTTATGATAGACGTTTCCGAGGATCACATTCGCGGTTTTTCGCCCAACGCCGGGGAGAGCGGTCAGCTTCTCGATCTCGTCCGGGACGACGCCGCCGAACTCGGTTTCGAGCATCCGGGCGCAGGCGATGATATTCTTTGCCTTGTTGTGGTAAAAGCCCGTAGAGTGGATATCCTTTTCCAGCTCCGGCAGCTCGGCATTCGCAAATGCATGGAGATCGGGGTATTTCCGGAACAGGTCCTTCGTCACAAGATTCACCCGGGCATCCGTGCATTGCGCGGATAAAATCGTCGCAAAAAGGAGCTGGTAAGGCTCTTCATGCGATAAATAGCAGATGGGCTCTGTTCCGTAAGCCTCATCCAGCCGTTCTAATATTTTCCCGATCCGTTCCTTTTTTGTCATGGGACCACTTCCTATGCAGCCGGCGCAGCCGCATTCATCGCTACCGGGTCAAAGGTTTCCATCGCGGTAAAGACCTTATCCGCGATATAGGCCATCGCCGCATCGTTCGGATGCTTTGCGGCTCCTTCATGCGCGATCTGGTGCGGGAACCCGGAGGCATCGTATACGGTTGTGCCCATGCCGCACTGGTAAGCCGGGTTATCCCGGATCTCCGCGAGGTCAATGCAGGGAAGGCTGTATTTGATGGCCACCCGCATTTTCAGCTCATCCACCGTATTGTTCGTCCAGAAATTCCCGATGATCACGATCATGGCCTTGGGCGCACGCGCCTGAATAAACCGGATCATTTCATCGAAATCCGCCTCAAAAGTCGCCGTATCGGACACGTTCTCTCCAAGCTGGATACTGACATAGTTCAGGTCCTCGGAAAGATAGTTTTCAAGCAGCGTCAGCGCCTCCGCCCGGTCCGTCCCCTGAGGCTCCCAGGCATAGAAATTATAAGCACGCGCCGTCACCTTTCCGTGCTTTTCCTTCAGCTTCTGCTTCACCAGATGGAAGTAGTCCTTATCCTCCGAAGACGCAGCCATACCCCAGTCTCCCCACCAATAATCACTCATCTGGTGGCGGGTAATGCTGTTGCCGATCGCCAGGTAATTAATGGAATCCGGCGAAAAATCCTCGTTCTCTGTTTCGGTCTCCTCCGTTTCCTCCGTAACCTCCGTCTCCGTTTCGCTCGGTATTACAATCTCCGTCTCCTCTTCCGTTTCCGGCTCGACAACGATCGGCTCCGGCACCGGAGGCTCGGTCTGGTAGGTGTTGATCTGCTTCTCCTCCAACGCACTCAGCCGGTCCGAAATCCGCTCCATCTCGCGGCCAAGCCTCGCCTGTCTCGCCGAGATCACGATCGTGGACACCACCACAACCGCGATCATGGTTATCATAGTTATAAGTACAACAATTACCGCCCGCCGCGCAGTCTGTATCTCCCGCCGGCGTCGTCTTCTTTCATTCTCGTCCATGTTCTCCTTTATACTACTTTCGGGGGGATTCGTCCAGTTTAATTTTTCGGTCAGTGTTCCTTCGTGTAGAATGATCCCTCTCCTGTTACCTCTCTGGCATCTCAGAAGTCCCGATTATTTATACTCTGACAAAAACTTCTGTCGTTCCTCCTCATAGCGAAGCTCTGAGGAACTCCCTCGGTCAGCACTAACCTCGTGGAGCACACCGGCCCGGCCGAGCTGCAAAAAGCCGACAGATAATCCTTTCTTTCTGTATTCTCTGCAGGCCGAAACATCATAAAAATGGAAATCCGTAAAAAGGTCGTTTCGAAAAGGAACACTCTCTTTGGTTGCCAGCAGGACTCCATCCAGGGCGTCCATTGCAAGCATCTTTTCTATTCCCTTTTCCGTTACAGAATCCTGTACATACATGACCCAATCCTGCAGCAGACATGTATGAAGGGCCTCCTTCGAAGCATCCCACCATCGACCTGTATCCGGCATATATTCGCTGCCGGCCAGTCCGACCAAACTGTATTCCGACGAAATAAGCGCATGAATCAGGTTTTTCGTGTAACAAGGATCAAAAATAAAGGTGTCCTGATGTATATAGATCCTGTATCGGGCAGGGATCGTTTGCATGGCGAGATTATATCCCGAAGTCATACTCCCGGCATTCCAGACAACGCATGCAATACCGGAAAAACCGGGCGGAAGAAGCTGGTTTCTCAAATATACCAGCACCTCATCCACATAATTCTGTTTCGTAGCGCAAAATATCCAGGCGACGGAATTTTCAGGATCAAAGCCGTCAGGGGGCTCTCCTTCGTCCGATGATTGTGCATCCAAAGCAACCAGGGATACATTATTGACCTTTTCTGTATTCACCCTCTTCTCTTTCGGAAGCTCCGAGCTTTCCCATTGCTCGCGAACCCAAGCAGCATACAGACGGATCACATCCGCTTCCTCTTTGCTGAACAGCTCTTCAAAGAAGGAAGCTGCTTTATCAAGTACTGCTGCCGTATACTCCTTCGTGACAGAGCATTTGATACAAATCACTACAAATTCCGGAGATAGCTTCCGCTTTTGGCAGACCGATGAAAACAACTCCAATGCGCCGACACGAAACCAGATCCGCCGAATCGCGAATTTTAATTCCGTAACCGCCTCACAAAATACGGCCATGTCCTTCATACGGTCAGCCGTAGTCTCCGTAAGCCCACGGTTTTGCTCACAGTCCGTGATTTCCAGAAGCATATGGTAATAACGAAGTTTAGTATCATTTACCTCCCGAAACAGAAAAGGGTCATCTGAGAAAATCAGTGTGGAAACAAATCTGTAAGTACTTTGAAAAATGCGCATTTTTAGTCTGTCTTCTATCAAAGAGAAAAGCAGCTCTCTTGTAACCGACGCATTTAACCCTCCAAAACCAGCGTTTGAAGCCGTTTCCGTAATGACAGCCAGGTCTTCAGGCTCCTGCAAGCAAAGCGTAGCGGAAAGCAGGTAGTATAGATAAGCTTCCTCCCTGTGGCCAAACTGAAGCTGATCGTTCGCTATCATAAAAGCCATTTCATAATTGTCCGGATACTCCCGGAATCCTTTTTTTGCCAGCAACAGAGCATCCCCAAGCTGTCCGGCGGCTTCAAGGGCAGCCGATTCTCTGATATATTCCTCAGCAGTTTTCATCTTGCCCGCTCTCATAATCGTTTTCTTCTTTCCCGCATAGTTTTTGATGGTTTGTCAAGAAAACTCTCAGGAATCAACATCTCTTTAGATAACGCTGATTAAAGCATTTCCCGCGCCGGATTTTCGGCACGAAGTGCCAGTTTCCGCTGAAAATCCGTGCGCATCCTGCGGACAATCCAAGGAAATACTGATCAGTGTTTCCTTAGATTCTTGATTCAAGAGCAGCCTTCAATCTATTCTGTCCTAAATAGTTGAATAAGTCAGCAATATATGGGTCCTGAAGCATCTCCTTTACCTGAAGCATTCTTTGTTCATACGTAACGGAAATGGGATTCATGCATTTGTCCCTGCAGGTCCCATTATTCATCAGGATATCAATATGACCAACCAGATTATCGAAGATCTTTTCCGCTACATAACGGATATTCTGCTCACCCCGATAGTTTTCCCTTTCAAAGACCTCTTTGAATGCTTTCCATTGACCGGAAATGATCCTGTAAAAATTCCATGTGTATTTGCCATGTGTTTGCGATGTATTCATGGTCAGAAGATATACGACCTTGTCATAGGAGAGAATCTTTTCCGCTCGGCAGAGAGCCTCCGTCATGCCCCCACAATCTCCATAAAACGGCTCATAAAAATCAATTCCATGCGTCTTCAAGAAAGACAGCCGGCAATAGTGAAACATGGAATTATAATAGGTCTGACTCAA
>JAFSXC010000029.1 GCA_017450105.1 Lachnospiraceae bacterium
AGTACTTACGGGAGGAGGGCATCACAGCCGCTACTCCCTGATCCACACCATCATTTCGTTCTCACCGCGGTTAGCCCAGGCGTAGTAGGGGATAAAGGTGAGCGCCGCTTCGGCTTCCTCTGACCTGCGCGCAGAGTAGAGGGAGGTACTGCCGGAGGAAATCGCCCTTTTCCCTTTCGCCCGGATTACCCCGGTTCCGTTCAAAAGCTCCGGATGATAGCTGTATTCCAGGTCGGAATCCTCCGGCAGCCGGAGCGTCCAAAGGTGATCCCCGTTATCCGCTCCCTCCAGACAATAGAGAAACGGCCCTCTGGAAACCGCGGTCTTTCCGAGGTCTTCCGCGACCAGCGGCGTACTGTAGTTTCGCACTGCCGTCATGGGGAAGCTCAGCAGGGCTTCTATGCTTTCCCCGGCTGCAAGCTCCAGAATGTGATAGCCCTGGACGGCTCGGATATCTGCGTTTATACCGTTGATTTTCAAGGCGACGTGATCCGACCAGGACGGAATACGGATGCCGACGCGTACGGTAGAGTCGGAATGGTTTGTAATCTCGATACGGTCCGATTCCTCCCAGGGGAAATCCGTGACCTGCTTGATAAACACCTTTCCGTTTTTCCATTCCAGCTCCGCCTCTGAGGCCAGATATTGATTCACCAGGATCAAATCCTCCCGGACCGTGTAAATATAATCATCCAGCGAAGCGATCATCCTCGCCAGGTTGGGCGGGCAGCAGGCACAGCCGAGCCAGCTGGGACGCAGCGGCTTGACATGACTCTTCCCGGGATCCAGAAGAGAGCTGGCGGGATTTACCTGCAGGGGATTTACATAGAAGAAATGCTTCCCGTCCAGAGCCATCCCCGCAAGCGCGGCATTGTAAAGAGAGCGTTCCATCACCTCGGCGTACTCCGCCCTTGGCTCGATCCTTAACATCTGTCTGGCAAAGAACATAAGGCCGATGGCGGCGCAGGTTTCACAATACATGGTATCATTCGGAAGATCATAATCCAGGGTAAAGGCTTCTCCGCGGGCCGTGGAGCCGATCCCCCCGGTAATGTACATTCTCTTTTCGGTAATATTGCTCCAAAAGCGCCTGCAGATTTCGTAAATTTCCCGGTCTCCGGTGGTCGCGGCCAAATCGGCCAGGGCCGTACACAGATAGACCACCCGCACAGCATGCCCCTCCGCCGTTTTCTGCTCCGATACCGGCATATGATTCTGAAAATAGGAGTCAGCCGCTTTTTCAATGCCGCTTAAGGCGGCGGGACCCTTGTATACGGCGGCCTGCTCCCGGAAGAAATCCGGATGCTTTCCCCGTTCCAGAAGGAAATATTTCGCGAGCGCAAGATAACGGGGCTCTTTTGTTGTGTGATACAGCCGAAGCAGGCCGATCTCGATTTCCTCATGACCGTCATAGCCGTGTATTTTCCCGTCCTCCGGCCCGAAGCTTAAGTCAATTTGATCGGCTGCCTTTCGGGCCGCCTGAAGCACCTTTTCATTTCCGACGGCTTCGTAAAAGGCGACCGCGGCTTCGATGAAATGTCCCATGCAATAAAGCTCATGGCTGCCGGCGAGACTTTGGTACCGGTATTCGATTCCAAGGATGGAGTAGAAGGTGTCCAGATAGCCGTCTTCCTCCTGAGCCTCGGCGATCAGATCGATCACCTCCAGCGCCCGCTTCGTAAGTTCCGGGTCATTTTTTTCCCGAAGAGAATAGGCCACCGCCTCCAGCCACTTGTATACATCACTGTCCTGAAAGGGCCAGCCATAGTGTGTCCCTGTGGTACGACCGGCGGCGATCCGGAAATTTTCAAGCGCGTGACTTTGTTCGCTTGGAATATCCTCATCGTTCAGCCGTTCCTTCTCAATTTTTATCCCCGCGGTGTCGTTCAGAACGTTCCACTGATAGGGAATCATTTCCTTTCGTACCAGAGATCGGTATCTGGACCAGAAATTTGAGGTGATCTTGACTTTTCCGAACATAATGTCTCCTTGCGACCTTGCTGATGACGAATGATACAGTTTATGATAAAATAAGGAAGTAACATTCGTCAAGGAATGATAGGAGGAAAAACGAAAATGAAGAGAAGGAGTCTTTTCCCCGTATTGGTTATGGGCGCTCTGCTTTTGGCCGGCTGCAAGGGTGCTTCCGGATCGCAAAACCAGTATGTCCTGAAGGACTCACACCAGGTTCGCGGCAGGCAGGGAGTCTGCGTGGAGGGAGATTACTACTGGGTGAGCGGTTCGACCACACTGACAAAATATGATAAGAGCTGGAATGTGGTGTACGAAAACACAGACCCCTTCAAGGGGTACGACCTGGAGGTAAATCACATCGGAGACATTGACGTCTATGAAAATGAGCTTTACCTTGGAGTCGAATACTTCATGGATGGAAAAAGCAAAAATATTCAGGTCGCGGTCTATGACGGAGATACGCTGGAGCTGAAGAGGGTGTTCCCGTTCCGCTCGGATACCGGGCAGATCGAATGCAGCGGAATTGCCGTGGATCCGGACGGACGCAATGTATATATGTCCTCCTGGGCCGAGGATGAGTCCAGTAATTATCTATATAAATATGATCTGGATACCGGAGATTATAAGGGGAAGCTGAAGATGGATCCCGCTCCGAAATGGCTTCAGGGCGTCGCTTACAATAATGGAGACTTATTTGTGACCGCGGATGACGGCGACGCGGATAAGGACCAGCCGGATCATATGTACCGGATCGTGATCGACAAAAGCGGGGAAAACGGCAGGGTGGTTCTGGAAAAAACATTCGATGACGTGACGCAGCAGGGAGAGATCGAGGGCTTGTCCTTTGACAAAAAAAACAAGGAATTTCTTTTACTGTATAACCGCGGGGCAAGGATCATCGCCGGTATGCCCTCCGGCTTTTACGACGGATACACGGAGGAAATACACGAGGTATTTGTCTACGATATAAAGTGATGTGAAAAACCGACGTTTTCCCTTTTGGCATCTTAGGCGTTTGGTCGCAATACGGTTTACGAAGGGAACGCTGTTTACGTTTAGCAAGGAAGGAGGTATTATCTATGTCGATCGAAATGGAAAAGATGCCGAAGCTGGGATTCGGGCTGATGAGGCTGCCGGAAAAGGAGGGCGCCATCGATCTGGAGCAGGTCTCCCGGATGGTGGACCGTTATCTTGAGGCCGGCTTCAATTATTTTGACACCGCTTATATCTATCATGGCGGGAAATCCGAAATAGCGGCCCGGGAAGCGCTTGTGAAGCGGCATAAAAGAGAAAGCTTCATGCTGGCCACCAAGCTTCCCGCATGGGAGATCAAAAAGGAAGAGGACGTGGAGCGGATCTTTCAGGACCAGCTGGAAAAAACCGGGGTGGACTATTTTGACTTCTATCTGCTGCATTCCATTGAAGAGGGAAATAATTACGAAACCTATGAAAAATACGATTGCTTTCAATGGGGACTGAAGAAAAAGGAAGAGGGGAGGATCCGGCATTTCGGCTTTTCCTTCCACGGCAGCCCGGAGCTTTTGGAAGAGGTGTTGGATAAGCATCCGGAGGTGGAATTTGTTCAGATCCAGCTGAATTATCTGGACCGGACGAATCCGGTGGTCCGGTCACAGCGGCTTTATGAAATTCTGCGCGACCGGAAGCTTCCGATCATTGTGATGGAGCCGGTGCGGGGCGGAATGCTGGCCAATATGTCGCCGGAGGCGGAAGCGAAGTTTAAAAAAGCCAGACCGGAAAAATCCGTGGCCTCCTGGGCCCTCCGGTTTGTGGGTTCCCTTCCCGGGATTATGACGATTCTGTCCGGCATGTCGAATGAGGAGCAGATGGAGGATAATCTGAATACCTTCCGTTCCTTTGAGCCTCTGACAGACGAGGAATTTCAGGTGATCAATGAGGTGACGGAGGAGGTGCTTTCCATCCCGCAGATCGGCTGTACGGCCTGCAAATACTGTTGTGACGGCTGCCCGCAGCAGATTCTGATTCCGGATGTGTTCCGGACGATCAATACCCTTCGCCGCTATCCGGATGATTGGCGGTCCAAGAATTTTTACGCCGGACTGGTGCAGAGAAACGGCAGAGCCTCCGACTGTATTGGCTGCGGGCAGTGTGAGAGCGTATGCCCCCAGCATCTTCCGATTATTGAGCTGATGAAGGAGGCCGCCGGGATTCTGGACCAGAAGTAAATTGAGTATGGAAAACCTATCTTATTTGAAAAAGAGCGAAGAGGCAAGGCCATCCCAGGGGATATCCGGATGGTCTTTCGGGGCTTGACATTCCGGAGGAGGCAAGAATCATAGCGGTGGCGGATGCTTATGACGCCATGACCTCCAACCGCGCCTATTCCAGGATCCGGCCTCAGCAGGAGGTTCGCTCGGAGATCGAACGCTGCAGGGGAAGCCAGTTTGATCCGAAGATCGCGGACCTGTTTCTTCAGATGATAGACGACGATAAGGACTACGTCATGCATGAGTGATTTGTTGTAACTGTATGGGACAAAGTGCTGAACCGTTACGCTCCCCCTGAGAAGGCGGGTCCGGCATAAGCTATTTCAAAAAGGAGTGGAATATGAATTTCATTGGAACACGAAAAAAGGGATTTGCATCCGGGTTGAAAATCATGCTTCTGCTGATGCTTTTGCTTTGGCTCTGTGGCTGCGGCTATGCAAAAACGGAGGCGGTGCCTGAGGAGGCGCCAAAGCTTTCCGGAACGGTGGCCTATCTGGGTCCGGAAGGAACCTATACCCAGGAGGCGTGTGAAATCGTCTTTGGACAGCAGGGAACCTTTACGCCGTTTAAAACGGTGAATGAGGCGGTACAGGCGCTTTCTGACGGCAAAACGGAATATGCCGTGATCCCGCAGGAGAATACCATCGGCGGAGCCGTTGCGGATTATGAGGATACGCTGATTTCCTTTACGAATGTTTCTGTTGTGGGAGAGGTGGAGCTTTTGATCCGCCAGAATCTGCTGGGGCTTCCCGACGCGTCTCTGGATGAGGTGAAGCAGGTATATTCTCATAAACAGGGGCTGGCGCAGGGCAAAGACTGGCTGGAGAAGAATCTGCCGAATGCCGGGGTTACGGAAGTGTCCAGCACCGCGGAAGGGGCCAGGATGGTTTCTGAGGATCAGGATCCGTCCCATGCCGCCATCGCTTCGGCCGGCTGCGCGGAGGTATACGGGCTGAAAATACTTGCGGCGGATATCCAGAACAACGATAACAATAAAACCCGGTTCTATGTTCTGTCTCTGGCGGAGCCATCCGCGGCAGAGACGGAACGGCTGGCCTTTATCGCGTCCGGCCCGGCCAGTAAGCTGCCGAAGCTCATGGAGGAGCTGCGAAAGCAGGGCATGACGCTGGTCTCTTTGCATGATCGTCCGGCGAAAACAGAGCTCGGGCAGTACCGTTATCTGATCGAGTGCGCTGACAGCAGCTACGAGGACTATAAGAAGCTGACCGGAGGAAGCGCCTTTCAGTTTCGCTATCTCGGGAGCTTCCGTGTTTTTCGGTAAAATAAGGAAATAGTGATTCATAAGAAAAATCCGGCTCTTAGGCCGGATTTTTTCCTTTTCAAAGGAAGAGACCGTCGCAAATTAGTGCGACAGCCCCTTTTGGCGTCTGAATCTTGACCACTTTTACATCAAAAACGACCGAATCCGCAAGGCAGGTTGTGAGAAGCGGCGTTTTGTTGATATATTGAAGAAATGAAATATATTCGCATCGCCCTGTCGGTCATTCTCATCGTTACCATATCCTATATTATCCTCGGAGAAGCTTTTATGCCTGCCAACGTCCCGAAAAACGGGATGCTTTGCGATGTGTTGCCCGGCGATTCGTGGTCTCAGGTCTTAGAGGACGGTACAAGGGTGCCGTTTTCGGTTCCCGGAACCGCCGATTCGGATATTGTGCTGGAAACAACGCTCCCGCAGGAGCTTGACCGGGATGCTTCGGTCCTTTGCTTCCGTGGGATGGATATGAGGATCTTTGTGGGAGGGGAGCTTCGGACCGAGTATGTGGTGGAGGATTATCCGCTTCTCGGAGACCGTTCGGCGGAATGCTATGTCTGCGTGCCCATTTATCCCGGAGATGCCGGGAAAAAAATAACGGTCGAGTATTCCTATAATTCCGGCATGGTGTATGAGGTCTATATCGGAACACGGTTCGGGATCCTCGCGCAGCTTTTCTCTTATTACGGAGCGGAGCTCCTTGTCGGCCTTGCGATTCTTATTCTCGGCATCATCAGCTTCGTGGCTTCCACGGTTTACCGGATCATTCATAAGCAGTATCTGGAAATGCAGCATCTCTCCCTCGGCACAATCATCGGAGCCTTGTGGGTTCTGTCCAATTCGGTGTTCCGCCAGCTTTTCACCAGAAATATCTCGGTCATGTCGGATATACCGTTTTTGATGGTCATCATCATGCCGCTTCCGTTTCTGATCTTTATCAATTCCATGCAAAAAGGCCGGCATTCCCGGATCATCATCATCTCTGCGGTCATCGAGATCGTGGATTTTATTGTTTGTATCACGCTTTTTGTCACAGGGATCCGTACGCTCACGCAAACCTTCCCGCTTGCCGCACTTTGCGCTCTTTTCAGTATCGTTTCGATCAGCATCACGATCATCCTGGATGCGAGAAGGCATCTGCTCTGGCCTTATCGTTTTGTTGCGGCGGGCTTCATTTTTCTCGGGATCACGGCCATTGTGCAGATCCTGATTTTTCAGTTTGCCCATAACGGCGTTTTCTCAGGCCTTTTCATGGCCATTGGTCTTTTCGGATTTCTGATCTGCGCAATCATCCATACGATCAAACAGCTGATCGGGATCCGGATCGATGCCAGTGAGGCCAGGCTTGCCAGCAAGGCAAAGGACGATTTTCTCGCGAATATGTCCCATGAGATAAGAACGCCCTTAAACGGGATCCTCGGCATGGATGAAATGATCATCCGGGATACCAGGGATGCCCGGATCAAGCGTTATGCGCTGGACATCAAAAGCGCGGGAAATACGCTGCTGTCCCTGATCAACGATATTCTGGATCTGAGCAAGATCCAGGCCGGGGAGTTTGAGATCGTTCCGATCGAATACGGTCTCGCTTCGGTCCTGAATGATGTGATCAATATCACAAAAAGCAGGGCGGCGCAGAAAAATCTGGAGTATGAAGTGAGTGTCGCAGAAGATCTTCCGTCCGGTCTTTACGGAGACGAGATCCGGATCCGGCAGGTCATGCTGAATATCATCAACAATGCGATCAAGTATACGGAGGAAGGAAAGATATCGATCCGGGTGAGCGGAGAGGACAGAAAAGACGAGACGCTTACGTTAGTGATCCGGGTCAGGGATACCGGGATCGGGATCCGGGAGGAGGACAGGGAAAAGCTGTTCCGGAGTTTTCAAAGGCTGGATGAACAGAAAAATTACAAGGTGGAGGGGACCGGGCTTGGCCTCCATATCACCTGGCGCCTCGTGGAGCTTATGGGCGGCCGGATCGAAGTGGATTCCGTTTACGGAAAGGGCAGCGAGTTTCAGATCTATGTGCCCCAGAGTATTTCCTGGGCTGATCCGATCGGAGATTTCGGCAGAGCGATCAATGAGCATATGAATGAAATGGAGGCCGAAGAGACGACGCTCTATGCGCCGGATGCCAGGGTTCTGGTGGTGGATGATAATGAAATGAATCTGGAGGTGATGGAGGGCCTTTTAAGAGATACGAAGGTAAAGGTCGATCTTGCAGACTCCGGGATGCATTGTATCGAAATGGCTGAAAAGCAAAGCTATGACTGCATCCTTCTGGATCAGATGATGCCGGAAATGAACGGGGAGCAGACCTTAAAGGAGCTGATGAAACGGGATTTGTCAGACAAAACGCCGGTCATCGCGCTGACGGCGGATGCCATCGTCGGTGCGAAGGAGAATTACCTGACCATGGGCTTTTCCGATTATATCAGCAAGCCCGTAAAATACGACCATCTGGAGCAGGTACTGAAGAAACATCTTCCGAAGGAGAAGTTGCTCGTCCGGCCGGAGGAAACGAAGGATCTGCCGACGATCCTGCTGTGGGGCACGGATCCGGTGGGACTTCGTGCGGAAAAAGAGAGGCTGGAGGGAATTTATAAATGCGTTTGTGTGACCGGAAAGCCGGCCATGGAAAAATATCTGAAAAAGCATCAGCCCGATCTGATCATGGAGGTCATGCCAGTTGTCGATTCTGTATCAAAACCGACCGAATCTGCAGAAACGATTGCAACCTCTCCCCGGTCATAAACGTTATTGTCGATATGACCGCGAGGAAAGCATGGCGGCCGGTGTGGAAGAAGTAGTTCTCAGCGCAAGTGAGGTG
>JAFSXC010000030.1 GCA_017450105.1 Lachnospiraceae bacterium
GACTGGCTTTCTTCCTTTTTGGAATGACGGTTCTTTCCTCCGGACTGAAAAACGTAGCGGGCGACAGGCTTGAAAAAGTGCTGCAGAAAATGACAGACCACCCCTTGAAGGGGCTGTTTTTAGGAGCGGTTATTACGATAGCGATGCAGTCCTCGTCGGCTTTGACGGTTATGCTGGTCGGACTCGTAAATTCCGGTATCATGACGCTTTCCCAGACAGTGGGCGTTATCATGGGATCGAACATCGGCACGACCCTCACTGCGTGGATTTTGAGTCTGAGCGGCGTAAAAACGGATAATGTGATCTTGTCTCTGATGAAGCCGGAACATTTCTCGCCGATCCTGGCGCTGTGCGGAGTGATTCTGCTGATGGCGGCGAAGAAAAAGAAGCTGCGGGAGCTCGGCTTTGTGCTGGTTGGCTTTGCTGTGCTGATGCAGGGGATGGAAATGATGTCGAATTCCCTGGCGCCTCTTGCCGAAATGCCGGAGTTTGCGAGTCTTTTAACCGCGTTTTCAAATCCGCTGCTTGGGGTTTTGATCGGAATGCTTTTTACAGGGGTCATACAGTCATCGGCCGCTTCCGTTGGCGTTTTGCAGTCCTTAAGTCTGACCGGTCAGGTTTCCTATGGCGTAGCCATTCCCATTATTATGGGCCAGAACATCGGGACCTGTGTTACGGCCCTTATTTCTTCGATCGGCGTAAGCAAAAACGCGAAACGGGTTTCGGTGATCCATGTGGGCTTTAATGTGATCGGAACACTGATAGGTCTTGGAATCTATTTCCTGTGCAAATGGGGATTTCGGCTGGCGCTTTTGGACGAAATGATCACACCCTTCGCGATCGCGCTGTTCCACTCCATTTTCAATGTTGCCACGACATTGATCCTTTTGCCGTTTTCCAAAATTCTGGTTCGCATCGCGGAAAGGATCATAAAGGAGGATGGTGCCGGGAAGGCGTTTCTGGATGACAGACTGCTTCTGTCGCCGGCTTTTGCGGCCGCGGAATGCAGAAGGAAGACCTGCGTCATTCTCGAAAAAGCAGGCAGCAGCTTTTGTATGGCAATGGATTTGCAGAAAGACAGCGATTCGAATCTCCGGGAACAGCTGAATCAGTCGGAAGAGGAGGTGGACGAAATGGTGGCAGTCTGCAACCGCTTCCTGGTCCGTCTGTCGGAAGAGGATGTTTCCTCCAAAGAGAGCTCGATGATCGCCGATATGATCCATAATCTCGGGGATATGGAAAGAATCAGCGATTATTTTCTGGCTCTGTCCGGGGCGGTCAGAAAAATGCATAAAAACGAGGCTTCGGATCATGAGAGGGTAAAAGAGATCCTGGAGCCCATCAACAGAAAACTGGGAGAGATTCTTCTGTCCCTGACGAAAACCTATGAGAACCAGGAGCAGGAAACGGCGAATGACCTTTTGGTGGAAGCGGCGAATCTGGTGACCCAGATCAAGAGAATCAAAAAGAAAAACCTTCGCATGCTGAGAGAACGAAAGGTTCGGGCGGAAAGCAGCGTTTATTTATCGGATTATCTGACGATCTGCCGCCGTGTATCGGAACACTGCGCGAATATAGCGGAATCCCTGTGTGTCAGGGACATTCTGCCGGGTGGGACTCTTCCGGGGCCTGCGGCGGCTCGCTAAGAAGCAGCTAAGAAAAGGCGCTTCTTTGTTAAAACCGCGCTAATTATGAGGAAAATCCGTAGATATTGCAGAAACACTCTGCTATTCTTTGATTTGATTTCAGGAGGTAGCAAAGATGTTTGTACAAATCTTATTGATGATTTTTCTTATTGTTTTTGGATTACTGCCGGTTGTATTTCTAACGGGATCCATACCGGTGGTGATCGTCTGGAAGATTTACCGGCGGATCCGGTACGGGATCCGGATAACCGAATGATCGCCCTGTATATCATCCTCCTGACAGCAGGATTCGTGGGTCTGGTAAAGGGAGCGGATTTGTTTGTGGACGGCAGCTCCGGACTGGCCAGACATTTCAGAGTTCCGGGAATCATCATCGGACTTACCATCGTAGCCTTCGGAACGAGCGCGCCGGAACTGGCGGTCAGCACCTCCGCGGCAATTCAGGGGTCGAACGAGATCGCGCTGTCGAATGTGGTGGGTTCGAACATCTTCAATCTTCTGATGGTGCTTGGGGTCTGCGCCGTGATTTACCCGGTGCCGGTGGACCGCGTTGTTCTGAAACGGGATTTTCCGGTTTCGATTATCGTGACGGCGGCCGTTCTTGTCTTGAGCTGTTTCGCGGATGCTCTGTCCTCAAATATCTTCCGAAAGGAAATGAAGGATACGGCCGGAATCGTGAGCAGATGGGAAGGCATCCTTTTACTCGTCCTCTTTTTTATCTATCTGTTTCTTTTGATCCGGCAGGCCAGAAAGCATCCGGAAAAGGAGAGAGAAGAAACGGGAAAAAGTGCTGCCTTATGCGTCGTCCTGATTGTAATCGGGCTGGTGCTTATTATCGGCGGAGGGCAGGCGGTGGTATATGGTGCGAAGGAGATTGCCCGCGCCGCAGGACTTTCGGAGACTTTGATCGGACTGACGATCGTTGCTGTCGGGACCTCTCTTCCGGAGCTTGTAACCTCGATTGTGGCGGCGAAAAAGGGAGAGACCGCTCTTGCGGTCGGAAATGTCATTGGCTCCAATCTCTTTAATATGATGTTTATTCTTGGCTTGTCCGCCGCGATCCATCCGGTTGCCGTAAACGCGGCATCCTTCTATGATATGCTCATTCTGATTGCGGTCAGTCTCATAACCCTTCTGTTTTCCGTTACAAAGAAAAGGATCAGCAGGACGGAAGGAATTTTTATGATTTGCCTTTATGGGGCGGATATGGTATTTGTGGCTGTAAGATAGAAATGAAAAAAAGTTCGCATTACTTTCCTCCTTTATCCATATAAATGGAAAAGATGATGGCAGCGATCAGAATGATCACACCGATTACGTCAAAGACTCTTGTACCGATCAGCAATTCTTTTTTCCTCCTGTTTTTTCTGTTCCCATTCTAATCCAACCCTCTGTTAAGAAAGCGCTAAGACCGACGGACACTCTGTTAATAATCCGTCAATTTTGTGTACAATAGAGGTGGGAGGCGGAGAAAGTGAAAAAGAGCTTCTTTGTTACGGCCGGAATTCTCGGCATCGCAGCCGCAGTTTGCTTTCTGCTGCAGCAGTTTGTGAGCACGGACACCCATGTGCCGCTGATCTTTGTCATGGCGGTGCTTTGTATTTCCGGATTTACCGAAGGGTATCTCTGGGGTGTGGGTGCCTCGATTGTTGCGGTGTTTGCGGTGAACTACGCGTTCACCTACCCTTATTTCCGGCTGAATTTTACGCTTACCGGCTATCCTCTGACCTTTATAGTGATGCTTACGGTCTCCATCAGCGTTAGCACCCTGACTACCCGGATCAAAAAGCAGGAGCAGATTCGGATCGAGATCGAAAGGGAGAAGACCCGTTCCAATCTGCTTCGCGCCCTGTCCCATGACATCCGTACACCACTGACCTCAATCATAGGAGATTCCTCTGTTCTGCTGGAACAGAATGCCGATCTTCGGGAGGAAGAGAAAACCATGCTTTTGTCGGATATCAGACAGGAGGCGGAATGGCTGAATCGAATGGTGGAGAATCTCCTTTCCGTTACCAGAATTGACGGAGATGGCGGGGCGATAAAAAGGACGGATGAGCTGCTGGAGGAAGTGATCGGAAGCGCGGTTTCAAGATTTGAAAAAAACCATGGGGATGTAAAGATTTCCATAGATATCCCGGACAAGCCCCTGCTTATTTCCGTGGACCCGATTTTGATTGAGCAGGTGCTTTTGAACCTGATGGACAACTGCGTGTATCATGGAGAGGGGCTTACGGAAATCCGGATCTCCGTGAAGGTTTTGGAAAAGGAGATCGAAGTCGGAGTCTTTGATGATGGATGCGGCTTCCCCGAGGAGGTGCTGCCGCATCTGTTTGACGGGACTCTGCCGTTTTTGAAGACGGATCGGCATGCGAGGTCCGGAATGCGGATCGGGCTTTCCGTTTGCCGGTCGATTGTCAGGGCGCATGGGGGGATTCTATTCGCGGAAAACAGAAAAACAGGAGGTGCCGGGGTGATCTTTACGATCCCTCTTTCGGAGTATGGAAATTAAAGACCGGATTCTCATTGTGGAGGATGACAAAAGCATCGTGAACCTTCTCGTAACGGTGCTGAAGGCAAATCATTACGAGGTTTACAGCGCGTCACGGGCAAGCGAGGCGAAAAGCATCGTCTCGTCCCAGTGCCCCGATGTGGTTCTGCTGGATCTGGGTCTGCCGGACGCGGATGGGATGAGCGTAATCGAATACGTAAGATCGTATTCTCAGATGCCGATTATCGTGCTTTCCGCGAGGGGCCATGAGCAGGATAAGGTTCGGGCGCTGGATCTTGGGGCGGACGATTATATGGTGAAGCCCTTCAGCGCACCGGAGCTTCTTGCCCGCATCCGCACCGCGCTGCGGCACTACAAGCCGGCAGGGACACCCTCCGTGGTTTCGGATGAGGTGACCCTTCTGAACGGAAGGCTTGTGGTCAGCTATAAAAAGCATCGGGTTTTTGTCGAAGGAACGGACGTGAAGCTCACACAGAATGAATACCGGATTGTGGCGCTTCTGGCCCGGTTCTCGGGAAGAGTTCTGACCTATGATTACATTCTGAAGGAAATCTGGGGCCCTCATATGAAGGATGACAATAAGATTCTGCGGGTCAATATGGCAAATATCCGTAGAAAAATCGAGAAAAACCCGGCTCGCCCGGAGTTCATATTCACCGAAGCCGGAGTCGGCTACCGGATGACGGAATAGGGGGAACGCCGGCGTCACCGGTCCACGGATTTCACATAAAAAAGAGCTTTTCGATACGCTTCCACCCGAGTATTCCCATCTTTATTACGCGAAGAGCGGACGTCTCCTGGCGTGCATCCTGATCGAGGATCCCCTGCGGGAGGATGTCAGAGAAACGGTGGAGCGATAGGGAATAGGAAGGGCCGCCGGGTTTCTCCGGCGGCCTTGTATTTTGTACGAATCAGCCTGCAGCCTGCTTTTCCAGTTTTTTCAGCTCTTCTTCTGTCATATCGAGTTCCATGTTTTTTGAAGTATAGCGTTTGATCTTCGAAAAACCGCCGAGATACCCCACCGTAGCAAGCTTATTGTCCCTGATCTGTTCCACCATGACGCCGGTGAAATTGATGGGATCAACGGCAGGAGGATTTTCCTCCTTCTTCTTCCATTCGGTAATCTCTTTCGTCAGAAGCTCCCGGTATAAAGAGATCCACTGCTTTTCCTGCTCTTCGAATTTCTCCTTCGCTTCCTTAAGCGCTTTTTCATTGACGTTTTAAAATTTACCCCTTGACAAAGGTCACTTCATAACAGGGGAACCTGTCCCTCATGTGGTTGAGATTGAGTAGATTCCTGTGAACTGTTCCGCTTTACCGATGCTCCGCAATAGACACAGAACGCGTCGTTTTCATCTATTTCTTTCCCGCATTTCCGGCATAACATATATCTCCCTCCCTTGCATTCTTCTTTTAGCTTCTTTCACTGTTCAGTTTTATTGTAGATTTTGTCCTTTAAGCCTGATTTTCTGCATGATCTGCCTGACACGTCGTTCTGTCATTCCCAGGTATTTCGCAATTTTCCCCGGATGATCAATTTGATAATGCTCGGTTATATAGTCTTCCGCGTATTCCTGAGAGTATAACTTCTTTGGAAATGTAACAGTGGTTCCGGCATATTCTGCATAGATTTTCCTGATGTCTTCAGGATTAGATAGAATATTTCCAAGATCTTCATATATTTTTGTATATATCTGTTTTTCTCCGCAAATACGATCACCCCCTCTTTCTTTATCATTCTATTTGCCATTTATGAAAATTACCATTGGCTTTTTCCATGGAAATATTCACATGTATATTTCACTCTTCGGAAAAATAATGTATTATTTCAACTCAGGGATTTACGTATATCTCATAGGCTGTCCTAGAGCAGCATGAATGTATGCAGAATTTTGCTCATAATCCTTTAGAACCAGATGATATATTCTATTTAGGCCAGATTTGTGTTATGATACAGGAAAAGTATGGGAGGATAATTTATGAGTACAGCGAAAGCAGCGATTTTTGATGAAATCAACTCCATGCCTGACAGCTTGGATGAGTCAGAGATAATTGACAGCCTCTATCATAGATTTAGGTTGAAACAGAGCCGGGAGTCTATTGAAGAATACGGTACTCTCTCTACCGACGAAGTAAGAGACTATTTTCGGGAAAAAAGAGCAAAAAGGCAGGCTGCCCTATGAAGGTAACATGGACAATGCCTGCCCTACAGGATTTGGATGAAATTGAATCTTTTATAGCATTAGATGATTATGACAGAGCGGTCGACTTTGTAAATCAACTCATTGATCTGGGTGATTCATTATGCGATCCCGAGACCTGTGAAAAAGGCACTCCAGTCTCTTGGGCAAAGGATTCAAGGGTCAGGGAATTGTATTACAAAGGCTATTCCATTGTATATGAGGTCGATTCTGGCACTGAAATCATATATATTCATGAGGTATACAATCAAAAAAGAGTATATCTCCGTTATGGGTCAAGAGACCATAAATGAATCCGTCCTGTCATAACATTCAAAGATTTGTCCCTCCTTTTCTTACTAAATTATTGCACGCCCGTCATGATCCACAATTTGTACCGGACTCTCGGAGAACTGATCTGGGAAACAGAAAACAGATAAGAAATCGGAAACCATGTAAGAGGAGGAATTGATATGAAACCATTTATCGGAGAAGCACCGGACTATTCAGAGTTAAAATACTGGCTGGCGCGCCCGGAGTATCCGGACAAGGCCGTGGATCTTCTCTATCTTTATCCCTCGAGCTGCAGAGATAAGAAAGCCGGAGTGATCTGTGAGATCGACAACAAAAGTATGTTAAAGGGAGCCCGGCGGAATTTTTCCCAGCAGGCAACGGCGTTTTTGCCGTTTACCAATATCTTTGCCCCGTTCTGGAGGCAGGTGAACGCCCTGAAGCTGTCGGAAATGAGCTTCGAAGAGGTGGATCAGGCAGAATGGGCCGAGCCGAGGACGGATGTCTATGCCGCTCTGGATTTCTATTTTGAGCATCTGAACCAGGGCAGGCCCTATTTTCTGGCCGGGCACTCCCAGGGGTCAAGGCTTACCTATATGGTCTTATCCGAATATATGAAGGAGCACCCGGATTACTATGCCAACATGATCGCTGCGTATTGCATCGGAGATTCCCTTACAAAGCCATATCTGGAGGAAAACCCCCATGTAAAAGCGGCGCAGGCCGCAGACGACCTTGGCGTGGTGGTTTCGTGGAATACGGAGGGCCCCGAAAACAAGGGAAAAAGCTCCCTGGTCGTCTCTCCCGGAGCGATTTCCATCAATCCCCTGAACTGGCAGACGGACGAAACGCCGGCACCTGCGGATATGAATCTTGGCTCCTACTTTCCACATCTTCTGTTTCCCGGCCTGTTCCGGCTTAATGCGAAGGCCGACGCGGTATTGGATACGGAGCGGGGAACCGTTATCGTAAAGGAGCCCCGCTTGAAAAGGTTTGCGATCACTGCCCTTCCGGGGTGCAGGCATCTTGAGCCGGTGTTCGGCCCGGCCAGCTACCATGGCTGCGATTATTCGTTCTTCTTTCTGAACATCCGGAAAAACGCCAGGTTAAGAGCGAAAACCTGGCTGAAACAGAAAAGGAAACGCTGACAAACCAGCGTTTCCCCTTTTTTCGAGATACGGTTCAGGCGTCTGCTGCCTGCTTGATCTTTACTGCGAATTCGGTCATGGTCTGCTCTTCGCTCCGGCGGAGCTTCAGGATCTTCGGTTCAAATGCCGGCTCCTCCTCCATGGCCGCCTCCTTGATCATCTGCTCTGCCATCGTAAAGGCGGAATCGCGGAGGAAGCCCGTGATCATCAGGAACCTTTCATCCCCCATTTGAATAATAAAGCAGTCCGGAATATCGATATTACTGAGAATTTGGGCCATCGAAGCCCCGTTTCCTCTCGCGTTTATCAGCAGGGCGCTTCCTCCCTTGTAGCCCTTTTTATCCCAGAATTTGCAGACATGGTCCAGATACTCTTTTTTGTACAGGCCGGTCCCGAAATCAATCAGCTTGTCCCGCCGTCTCATCGGCACATAGGTAAGGATCACGCCGATCCCCGCAAAGGACGCATCGTAGAACCGGAAAAGCACTCCGAACAAAAACGGGATAATAAAGGCCCCGATCCGGATAAACCGTGGTTCCTTTCTCTCCTTCGAGTGTCTTTTCACCAGGTAGATCGCTGTAACGATGTAGCCTGCTTCGATCGCAAGCTTAAGGAGGTAAAGCACCTGCTGTCCGATGTTTGTCCATTCAAGCGCTTTTTCATCCCCGTATATCCCGTAAAAATAGACAGCATTATGGATAACCTCCATAATCGCGACAACCACGATCGGGATCGCGGCCTTCCGGTAATGCATTCGCAGATGGTCCTTACTGTGGTATAGACTGTAATCCACACAGACCAGCCATTGTAAAACGATCAGGAGATACAAAACCTCATTCAGGGTCCAGGCGATAAAAAAACCGACATCCCCTCTCCAGTCCTCTACATAGGACAAGGGCACCATCGATAGCTGCAGACAGTTCACAATGATGACCAGGACACACTCCCAGAAGATCAGCCGGTCCTGCGTCCGCAGGCGTTTACGCACCGGCTTATTGCACACAATGACTAAAAAAGCGCCGACTGCCGCTATGATCTCAAAATAAAAGGAGGTCCAATATACGATTTCATCAAAAATCTCATCCCCGGTTATCTGATACATCAGGGAATCCAACAGATAGTCCAGGACCTGTTTGGTTTCGGCAGCCACCATTTTGTCCTGCTCCTCTCCTGAGCGTTTTTCTGCTTATCTAATTTATAATATCACAGTTCACGCTCTTTGAGGGAAAATACGCCTTCCGATAAGGGAAGGCGCTTTTCGGTAATCACTCTACGGTAATATCGATCCTTGCAAAAACACCATTCTGCGCATAAGCATAGACGGTACAGGTTCCCTTCTTCACACCCGTGACGATTCCGTTTTCCTGGACGGTCGCCACGCTCTCGTCCGTCGACTCATAAGCCACATTCCTGTGGATCTTCCATTTCAGCTTCTTATTCGCCTTGACCGGCTTCCCCTTCAGCTCCAGAATGTCACCCGCCGCGATCGTTGCAGGGCCGGATTGTACGGCCTTGTCCACCTTGACGGCCTTCGGATTGGTAAATTTGGTCGGCGTCACCGCATGCACGGTCTTGCTGGTTCCGATCACCTTATTGGATGCATCCAAAGCAACCACGATAAATTTGTAATAGGTATTCTTTTTTACCTTTGCTCCGTTGATCTGGCTGAAGACAAAGCTGCTCTTTGTGCTGTCCAGCTCTTCGAGCCTGACGTATTTATTCTCTTTTCCGCATTTATTACCGTATACGATGTATTTTACTGCACCCTTCGGCTGTGTCCACTGAAGTGTGACGCTCTTTTTGGACACCTTTTCGGCTCTTGCCTGCAGGATCCCGAAGGAGGTTCCCTTCAGATCATCATCGGTATCCACCTGTTCTGTAATATAGTCATCCACAGCATCGCCGTCATTCCCCGGAGCAGCGGGCTCCTCCAGCTGCGGTTCGGGGCCGGGCGCAGGCGGGACCGGGTCATCGCTCAGATGGATATTTCCCGTCACCTCAAAGGTATCGGAGTATGCGCTGTAGGATTCCTCTCCGTTGTAATTAATGTAATAGCGGAAACGGAGCAGGATCGTATTTTCTCCATCCTGCGCACCGTACGCGGGATCCGCGAGCTGGGCCACGGTGGTATTCATCTTCCCGGACTTAATGCCAACGTCTCCTTCTCCCTGAACCTGAGTCCATTTCTCCACGCCCTTGATGCAGGCCTCCGCGGAAAGTCTTAAAAATCCGCCCTCTCCCTCCAGAAGGGTCTTCTGGTGGACAAGCTCCTCCGGCAGAGTCAGCTCATAGTCGAAGGTGGAGCTTTCGTTAAAGTCCTCCTCTGCGGGCGTAACATCGGAAATCTCGGGAGCCGTAATCTTCGTTATGTCGAAGGTCTCCTGTGTGGCATCTTTGCCAAAGGATGCGGTTTCGGACCAGGGTCCGACGTACCAGGTATCGGCTTCGTCCGTTCTCGTCATGACGGCATAGCGGACACGGATATAAGCGGTATGCTTCGTCCAGTCCACATAGACCAGCTTTTCCCCATACTCATTCGTCACGATTTCATACTGGCCGCTTTTCAAAAGCGACTTCATGCCGGGATAGTACTCATCTCCGTTCCAGTCGCGGTTGTCCTCAGACTCCGGGTCTCCGAGTCCGCGCAAAATCCAGCAATCATTTGTCGCCTGCGGGTCGGCACCCGCCTCCAGCACATCCCAGCCTCCGGTATGATTATTATAATCCGCATCATAGCCATCATTTTCCCAGTATTCATTGGAATGCCAGTCCTTCGGGTCATCCACCGCCCAGTCGACCTGCGCCTTGACGAGCTCGATCCTGCCATACCCGTATTCTCCGTCAATGGCTTCCCTTTCCTCGTACTCCTTTCCCAGATATTCCATCATATCCGGTTCCATGGAATACACCACATCCAGGGTTGTGGCCTCTCCATCCGTCGGCCCTGCTTCGGGACTCACCCTCGACAGCGTTACCGTCTTCGGAGCCGCCAGCTCAAAGGGCATGACCGGCAGGGTTCCCGCCCACATGGTCTGCGGGACTGCAGGGACCATTGCCATAACAAGCGTAAGGGACAAAGCTGCGCATAAACCTTTTTTTCTCATAGCAATCTCTCCTTTTCGTTTTCTTAGAAAACTCCGCGTAGATGCGCAGAAAATCGCAGAGGAAGGGCGCAGGCGCCCGCGATTTTCGCGCGGAAAACGCATAAATCAGCGTTTCCCTGAATTATATTATATCAGCAGCCGTCCGCCAGCACAACTACTGTCTGGTCTGGCATTTCCTTTCGTCACATGATACTATGTAGATGTACAACCAAAAATGAAACAGGAGGACAAGACATGAAGGAAAAAGCAGCATTTCTGATCGCTCTGACCATACTCTTTGGCATCGGAGGTATTCCTGCGCAGATCGGGCCTGCCCCCGCTGTGGTCCAGGCAAAGACCAGGGCAGTCAGCGAGCTCACGTTAACCACGGGAATTACGGACAGGCTGACCGTACCGGACAACAAGAAGGTAAAATCGTGGAAATCCGAGAATCCGGAAATCGTCGATGTGGATCAGGACGGTTTTCTGTACGCGGTTTCTCCCGGAACGGCCAAGGTTTTTGCGAAAACCGCCAAGGTGAAATATGCCTGGACCGTCACGGTAGAGGAGGAGTCATTTTCCTCTCTGTCGCACGATGGCTACACCCTTGAGCAGGTGGTGGTCTTAAGCCGCCATAATATCCGTTCTCCCTTAAGCAGCGGCGATTCCCTTCTCGGCAAGATGACTCCCCATACCTGGTTTTCCTGGTCCTCGCCCTCCAGCCAGCTATCCTTAAGAGGCGCCCTTCTGGAAACCTCCATGGGACAGTATTTCCGGAAGTGGCTGGAAAAGGAAGGCCTGTTCCCGGAGAATAACCACCCCGAAGAGGGAGAGGTCCGTTTCTATGCCAATGCCAAACAGCGTACGATCGCGACGGCCAGATTCTTCTCCTCGGGTCTGCTTCCGACCGCGCAGACTGCGATCGAGACCCATGCCGAATACGATACGATGGATCCCGTTTTTACTCCGCAGATCACCTTCCTTACCGATGATTATGAGGAAGCTGCGATCCAGCAGATGGAAGACCTGTATGCCGGCGAAAAGGAAGCGCTGGCCGAGGACTTTACCCTGCTTTCCGATGTGATCGACCTGAAGGATTCTCCTGCTTATCAAAGCGGAGAGGTTTCCGATTTTAACGTCGATGACGAGGCCTTTACCTTAAAGGAGCAGGCGGAGCCCGCCATGTCCGGTTCCCTGAAAACCGCGCTTTCTGCCAGCGACGCGCTGGTGCTTCAATATTACGAGGAAGCGGATCCCATCGTCGCAGGCTTCGGCCATAAGCTGACCACGCAGGACTGGAAGGATATCTCCGAGGTGAAGGATATTTACGTAGATGTGCTGTTCACAACCGAGCTGGTTTCGAAAAACGTGGCGCATCCCCTGCTGCAGGAGATTGAAGCGGAAATGAAGGCGGAGGGAAGAGAGTTTACCTTCCTGTGCGGCCACGATTCCAATATCGGAAGCGTCCTTGCGGCTCTGGAGGCAGAGGATTATGCGCTTCCCGGCGCGATCGAGAAAAAGACTCCCATCGGCGTCAAGCTCCTGTTCTCAAAGCTTCGGGATGCAAGCGGTCAGGAATTCTGGTCGGTCGATCTGGTTTATCAGACCGTAGAGCAGCTTCGCAGTCTGCGTATTCTGGACCTCGATAACGCTCCCGCTGTCTTTCATATTGATCTGAAGGATCTGAGTCAGAACGCCGACGGGCTGTACCGCGCCGAAGATCTGGAAGGCAGAGTAAGCGAAGCGATTTCGGATTATGACCAGATCGTGGAAACCTATTCCCTGAAGGAAGCGGCCTGAGCCTCCCCATAAAGCAACGAGAGGAAAACGCATGAAAATGAAAAAAGATGAGTTCCTGGCCATGCTGGATTATCTGAAGGGAAAAAATGTCTATATCCAGACCCATAACTTCCCGGATCCGGATGCCATCGGCTCCGCCTACGGGCTGGCCGGGATCCTTTCCCATTACGGGATTTGCTCCACCCTGTGCTACGTCGGCCAGATCGACCGTGTCAACACGAAAAAGATGACGGATCTGTGTAAGATCCGGATCTGCTCCGAGGAGGAGATCCGGGAGGATTTGAAGAGCGAGGATCCCATAATCTGTGTGGACTCCCAGAAGGGCGGCGGGAACATCAAGGATCTTCCCGGGGACGAAATCGCGTGCATTGACCACCATCCCCTGGTGACGGATGAAGGCTACCGCTATCTGGATGTGCGGAAAACCGGGAGCTGCTCCACCCTCATCGCGGAATACTATCAGGTGCTTGGCCTTACGCCGGACTGCCTGCGCGCCACGGCTCTTTTGTACGGGCTGAAAATGGATACCCTCCACTTTACCCGAGGCGTAACGGAAATGGATATCCGGATGTTTGCCTACCTGTTTCCGTATTCCGATGCGCAGATTCTGAGGGCTCTTACCTCCAACAGCCTGGAGTTTAATGACCTGAGGGCCTACGGCGCCGCCATCGAAAATATCTTCGTCTACCACCGCACAGGCTTTGCCGGCATTCCCTTCGCCTGCCCGGACGCACAGATCGCCGTGATCTGCGATTTTATCCTGTCCCTGGACGAGGTGGAGGTGGCCGTTGTATACGCAAGACGGGAAAGCGGGATCAAGTTCTCGGTACGGTCGGAGAATCCCGATAAGGACGCGGGGAAGCTCGTGGCTGCCGCCCTGGCGGGACTCGGCTCCGGCGGAGGCCATTCCTTTATGGCCGGCGGGATGATCTTTGAAGAAAACATTGAAAAGCTCGGGCCTTACCCGGACCAGGCGATCCGGGAGCTGTTTCTGGAAAACGAGTAAGCAGGAAAAAGTGAAAAACTGTGGAAATATGCTCCATATGCGCATATAATGTTTAAGGAAACGCCAAATTAAGCGGCGTTTCCTTAAGCCTATTTATCGGGATTTTTTACGGAGGTCAAGATGGCAGACTGGATCATCGTCGTAGATGACGATATTACCAACCTGAAGATGGCCGGACACATTCTGAGCAAAGCAAACATGCGCGTTACCGCCTTGAAATCGGGGCAGGCGCTTTTGGATTATGTCGCGGAAAACGGTACTCCGGATCTGATCCTTCTGGACATTATGATGCCGGAAATGGACGGCTTCCAGACGCTGGAATCCCTGCGGAAATGGGAACGAAGCGCCGGCCGTGATTATGAGACCCCCGTGATCTACCTGACGGCCGACGAGAGCGAGGAAACGGAAACAAAGGGCCTGTCTCTCGGCGCCATGGACTTTATCAAAAAACCGTTTGTTCCCGATGTCCTGAAGCTGCGCGTCCGCCATACCACCGAGCTCATCCGTCTGCAGCGCGGGCTCGGCGACGAGGTCAAGATCAAGACCGAAGAGAATAAAAAGCTGTTCATCCACGTTGTCCAATCTCTCGCGGACGCGATCGACGCCAAAGATACCTACACCAACGGCCACTCCGCCCGCGTCGCCAAATACGCCACAGAAATCGCAAAACGCTTCGGCTACAGCCCGGAGCAGCAGGAACGGATCTATATGATGGGTCTGCTCCATGACGTGGGAAAGATCGGCGTGCCGGACGCTGTCATAAACAAGCCCGCGAAGCTGAATAACGACGAATACGAAATGATCAAAAACCACCCGGTCATGGGCGCAAGGATCCTGAAAAGCATTTCCGAGATGCCTGCGCTGGCCAACGGAGCAAGGTGGCACCACGAGCGCTATGCCGGAGGCGGCTATCCGGACGGACTGATCGGGACGGATATTCCGGAGGAAGCGCGGATCATCGCCGTTGCCGATGCCTATGATGCGATGAGCAGCCGCCGGAGCTATCGAAGCATTCTGCCACAGGCAAAGATCCGGGAGGAAATTGAAAAAGGCCGGGGCGAGCAGTTTGATCCCGCATTTGCCGACATCATGCTGGCCATGATCGATGAGGATAAAGAGTATAAAATGAGGGAGGAATAGGGCAGCATGGAAAACAGGAGGGAAAATGATATCCGGGTGATGTCGCATATTCTGCTCATCGTCACCATCGCGATTTTTTCTTTGGTTCTTGTGTTTTTGAACATCCTTCTGGACTGGGAAAAATGGACGATCCCGCTTCTGCTGTTTTCCATTGTGAGCTCCTTTGTTCTGCATATTACCCACCGTCTTTCCGAACGGATGAGGCTCAGTATCTATGCCCTGATCCTCATGATGGAAATGTTCTATTACTGCGCCAATGTAACCACTCTTTTCGACTGTACGCCCGTGGTTCTGGTGATCCTGACTCTGCTCTCCATCACACAGGAGAAGCTTCTTACAGCCGCCTGCCTGCTTGTAGGCTATGCCGGCATGTTCTACCATCTGATCGATTCCGGTTTTATAACAGGCGGACCCGCTGTGGACCTGAGCGACGTCATCCGCATCATCTGGCATCTCATTCTCGTTCTGATTACCGCGATCATTGCCGTGCGGCTGATCAACGCCATCCGTCAAATGGAAGCGGAATATCGCAAAAAGATCCATACTCTGGAGAGCGTCAACAAAAGCGCGAGCGACTTTCTGGCCAATGTCTCTCATGAAATCCGGACTCCGATCAACGCAGTCATCGGTCTCACAGGCGTCTGCCTGGAAAAGGAAGCGGATCCCTCGATCCGTACGGACCTCGAAGCCGTCGAGGCCGCCGGAAAGCGGGTGGCCGAGCAGATCAGCGATATTCTGGACTATTCCGAGATCGACATGGACTCCCTTGCGGTCAATTCCGAGGATTATATGCTCTCCTCCGTTCTGAACGACCTGGTAAACCAGCTTACGCCCGTGAAACCAAAGGAGCTGGAGCTGATCATCAATGTCGAATCCACTCTCCCCTCCGTCATGCATACCGATGTATACAAATTCAAAAAGATCCTCTGGCATCTCATCAGCAACAGCCTGAAGTATACGTCGGAGGGCGGTGTCTATGTACATATCAGCTCTGTAAAGCAGCCCTACGGCATCAATCTCCTGATCGAGGTCTCGGATACCGGTATCGGTATGACCGAGGCAGAGCTGGAGCGGGTCTTTGAACGGTTCTACCAGGCCAATTCGGGAAGGACCAGATCCACCAGCGGGTTAGGGCTTGGTATGTCCATCGTGGCCGGCTTTGTCAGCGCCCTGAACGGATTCATAACGGTCGAATCCGTGCCCGAGAAGGGTACCCGGGTCCGCGTCAGTATTCCGCACCGGGTGGTGAATACCAGCGAATGTATGTCCGTGCGTGACAAGGAAAGGCTGTGTCTCGGCGGTCTTCTCCATTTCGACAAATACAAAAACGCCCAGGTTCGCGAGTACTACAACGATATGCTCCGCAGCATCGTTGCCGGCCTCCATGTCAAGATGCACCGCGTGGAAACCGTGGAGACTCTGAAAAAGCTTCTCGAAAATGTCCGTCTCACACATCTTTTCGTCGGAGAAGAGGAGTATCATCAGGACGTTGCTTTTCTGGAGCGCCTGTCCCATGAGGTGCTTGTGGTGGTCGTGGCAGATCAGGATTTTACCCTTCCCGTCGGTTCGCATATCCGCATTTTGCGAAAGCCCTTCTACTGCTTCCCCGTGATCACCTTCCTGAATATGGACGTAGGGGATGTGGAGGTCGACGAAGGACGGCTCACCTGTCCGGGTGTCCGTGCGCTGGTGGTGGATGACGAGCCCATGAACCTGACCGTATCCACCGGGATCTTCAGCCGCTACGGAATGGTGGTTACGACTGCGAAATCCGGTTGGGAAGCCATCGATCTGTGTGCGGCCAACGACTACGATATTATCTTCATGGACCATATGATGCCCGGCATGGACGGCGTGGAGGCGATGAAGCATATCCGTACCGATAGGGCAAGAGGCAGAAACGAGGTTCCGATCGTTGCCCTTACCGCCAACGCCGTCAGTACCGCCCGGGAAATGTTCCTGGCGGAGGGCTTTGATGCCTTTGTCAGCAAGCCGATCGAGCTCATTGAGCTGGAGAGGGCGCTGCGGAAGGTGCTGCCGGATTCCCTGATCGTAATGGAAACCGACGATGTCAGAGAGGCGGAGGCCGAGGAGGTCAGGAGCGCAGAGCCATTCGCCGCCCCCTCCGGCAAAAAAGCCGAAAAGGAAGAGGTCGCTTCTCCCTTCGAGCCTCTCAGCGGCCTCGGTGTCGATACGGAAAAGGGCCTGCATTACTGCCAGAACGACAACGATTTCTATCGTACCCTGCTTCTGCAGTTTGCCCGGGATGCAAAGGAAAAGCGGGAGCATGCCGCAGGCTTTTTTGAGGCCGGAGAGCTCAACGACTATGCCATTATTGTCCATGCCCTAAAGAGCACCTCGCGAATGATCGGCGCCCTTGCCCTTTCGGAGGAGGCTCAGGAGCTGGAATCCGCGGCCAAGGAAGGAAGGATGGCCTACATCCGGGAGAATCACGCCGTGGTCATGGCGGAATACGAAAAGCTGACCGACGGAATCCTGAAGCTGTATACGCCGGATGGCAGCGATGAGGAGGATGTTATGGAATTTTCGCCGGATGACGGAATAACGGGCGATGAGGAAGTGCTGGAGTTCTCGCCCCAGGGGGAGGTGTAACATGAGTTCGATCAAACGCTTCTTTCAAAAGATCACCAACCGGGAGCAGGATTTTCAGGAGCGTCTCTTCATCCTGTTGACCTCCGTGGCGGAGCTTGCGGTTTTCTTTGCCTTTCTCGGAGATCTGATCACCGGTGAAAATTTCATCGAGACCCTGGTGCTCGGCATCGTCTGTGTCGCAGGCCCGGCCATTGTTCTGCTTTCCATTCGTATGAACAAGGTCAAAATCGGATCCGTTCTGATCGCCTTTGCGATTGTCTTTATCGTACTGCCTGTCGTATTCTTTTTCGGCGGCGGCCTGGAGGGAGGCGCCATTCTCTGGTTTGCCTTCTCCTACCTCTATGTGGGACTGATCCTGACCGGCGCAGTCCGTACGATCATGCTGATCCTGATCTCCGCTCTTGCTGTTGCGGAGTACTTCGTGGCGTACTTCTATCCGGATCTGATTGCCCCCCATTCCCGGTCCATGTGGTTCATCGATTCCGCCATTTCCGTGCTTCTGGTCGGCTTCATGATCTATATCATGGTCCTGTTCCAGAACAAGCTCTTCCAGAACGAAAACGAGCAGGCCCGGGAGCAGGCCAAGAAGATCGAGGAGCTGAACGAGTCCCAGAACCGGTTCTTTTCCAGCATGAGCCACGAGATCCGGACACCCATCAACACCATCATCGGACTGAACGAGATGACGCTGCGGGAAAACGTTTCCCCGGAGATCAACGAAAACGCGGCGAATATCCAGGCCGCCAGCAAGATGCTCCTGAACATCATCAACGATATCCTGGATATGTCCAAGTTCGAATCCGGTCAGATGCAGCTCACAAAAACCCCCTACCATACCGGAGATATGCTTTCGGACATCGTCGGGATGCTCTGGCTGAAGGCGAAGGAAAAGAATCTTGCCTTCCACATCAGCGTTGCCCCGGATCTTCCCGAGGAGCTGATCGGAGACGAGGTCCGGATCAAGCAGGTCGTGGTCAATGTATTGAACAATGCCATCAAATACACCAGCGAGGGCTCCGTCACCCTGTCGATCCAATGCACGCGGACCGGCAACAGCGGAGTCAACGTCATCTACAGTGTCAGCGATACCGGTATGGGGATCAAGAAGGAAAACATCCCCTATCTTTTCACGGCCTTCAAGCGTGTGGATGAGGAGAAGAACCGCTATATCGAGGGTACGGGACTGGGTCTGTCCATCGTAAAGCAGTTTGTGGATCTGATGGGCGGTAAGATCACCGTCAACAGCGTCTATACGAAGGGCTCCACCTTTATGATCGAAATCCCGCAGCAGATCGGGAGCGACACAAACATTGGTGTTCTGGATATGGAAAAGCGGCATGACTTAAACCGCAGCGTAAACTACCATCAGAGCTTTGAGGCCCCCGGGGCCAGGGTGCTCGCGGTGGACGATACGGCGGCCAATCTTCTGGTCGTCACGAAGCTTCTGCGCGATACAAAGATTCAGCTCGATACCGCCGAAAGCGGCAGGAAGGCTTTGGAAAAAACGCTGGAAACGCGCTTTGACGTAATCCTGATGGACCACATGATGCCGGAGATGGACGGCATCGAATGTATGCATAAAATCCGCGGGCAGGTCGGCGGTCTTAGCAAGGAAGCGCGGATCATCGCCCTGACCGCCAACACCGGAGGGGAATCCGCCGCGCTGTATGCAAGAGAAGGCTTTGACGGCTATCTCGTCAAGCCCATCAGCGGGGAGTCGCTCGAGGACGAGATGCGGCGGCAGCTTCCGCGCGACCTGGTCCGGCTCACCAGCTCCAACGAGGAGCTGCTCGAGGAGAGCCTCTCCTGGAACAGTACGCTTACGAAAAAAGCGCAGGTGGCCATCACCACCGAAAGCGTGGCCGATCTGCCGAAGGCCCTGACCGACCGTTATCGTATCGGTGTACTTCCCCACATGGTCGTTACCGAGGACGGGGTCTTTCGTGACGGTGTGGAGATCGAGCAGCAGGGACTGCTTGCCTATATGCTGAAGAACGCAAACGAGATCCATACCCTGGCGCCGGATGTAAATACACACGAAGCCTTCTTTGCCGAGCAGATGACCCGCGCCAACAACATCGTACACATCTCCATCTCCAGCCATATGACGCACAGCGGCTGTCCCACTGCCATCGAAGCCTCGCAGGCCTTTGACAACGTATCGGTCGTGGATTCCCTGCATCTGTCCAGCGGTCAGGGTCTGATGGCTCTGGAGGCCGCACGCATGGCAGAAGAAGGAAAGAGCGCCGAGGAGATCGTACAGGCCATGGAGGATCTGAAGTCCCGGATCCGCACCAGCTTCGTTGTGGACAACCTGGATTTTCTGGCCCGCGCAAGGCAGATCAGTCAGAAGATCGCGGATATTACGAAGGCGCTGATGATCCGGCCTGTTCTTGCCATGAAAAACGGGAAGCTCGGCGTGGGCCGGATCTACCTGGGCTCCCGGCAGCAGGCATGGAAGCGGTATATCCGTGCCGCGCTCCGAAACCCCTCTGCCATTGACCATCGGACCCTCTTTGTTACCTATGTCGGCCTGACCCAGGAGGATCTTGCCTGGATCCGGGAGCAGATCGAGTCGAAGGAGGCCTTCGGCCAGATCATCTTCCAGAAGGCCTCCGCGGCCATCGGCGTAAACTGCGGCGCCGGGACCTTCGGCCTCCTTTATATAATGAAGGAATAGAGCATTACCCGATCGTCTGAACGATATGGCTGCCGTTTTCTGTCTCCACAATGCTGAGTTTATTCGCGATCTGGTCACGAAGGAGCTGCACATGAGAGATGATCCCGACCAGACCGTTTGCCTCCTGAACGCTTTTTAATACGCTCATCGCGTCGTCGATGGAGGCCTCGTCTAAAGAGCCGAAGCCCTCGTCGATGAAAAGCGCCTCGATCCGGATCCCGCTGTGCTGCGCAACCGTCGACATACCGATGGAAAGCGCCAGAGAGACCAGGAACTTCTCTCCGCCGGAGAGTGTGCTTACAAAGCGGCCTTCATGCTCCATGCTGTATTTGTCATAGACCTTCAGCTCCAGTCCCCGTTTGTTCGTTCCCTGCGCCTTGTCGTCCGAGCGGAACAGCCGGTATCTGCCGCCGTGGACCATTTCCAGCATCTTATTTGCTGCTGCCACCACATGGGAGAACAGGATCCCGAGCACATACCTTTGGAGGCCGACTCCGGAGTCTCCTCTCAGGCCCTTTGCGAAGGCAAAATCCTCCTCCGCCCTTCGAATCCTTTCCTCCATCCCGTCGCCTTCCCTTGACAGCGCCTCGAATTTTCCCTCCAGCCTTTGCAGCTCCGTTCCGAGGCTCCCTCTTTTTTCGCCGAACGAGCTTTTTTCCTCCATCGCACGGTCCAGAAGCTCCCGGCAAGCTTCCTCCTCCGGCTCCTCCCTGTCAGAAAGCTCTTTTTTCAGCTCCTGCAGGCGTTTTTTCTCGGTTTCCAGCGCGGCGTCAAAGGAAGCGATCCGGGCATTCAGGGCCAGAAGCTCCTCATGGGGAAGAAGGCTTTTCTTCGCCTCCTCCTCATCGGCAAAGCCCTGCTCCTTCAGACCCTGCTTCAGCAGAAGAAGGGCGGACCGGTAAGCCTTATTCGCATCCTCCTTCTCCTTTTCCGAGGTCTCGATCCTGGCCTTCGCCTTCGCAAGCTCCTCCTTTGCCGTTTTCTCTTCCTTTTCCAACGCCTCCTTTGTCCGGGCGAACTGATGAAGCTCCTCCTGCAGCCTTTTGATCTCCGCCTCAAGTGCCTTCAGGGAATCGATCCCATCCACGAGGCTCTGTTTCTTTTCCTCCACCCGGCTCCCGGCTGCCGAAGCCATCGCAATGGCCCGTTCATACGCATTATGCAGCTTTCCGGCCTCGGCCTTTTTCCCTTCAAGCTCCGCCGTGGCTTCCCGTAGCTTTGTGTATTGACGATCCGTCTCCTCCTTGGCCCTGTCCACCATGGCCCTGGTCACGCTGTTCTTTGCGCTCTCTGCCTTTTTCGGATGGTCGGTGCTGCCGCAGACGGGGCAGGGCTCTCCTTCCTTAAGCTCTGCGGCCAGCTCCCCGGTGATCCCGGAAAGATAGGCGTTCAGAAGCTCATCCTGCCTGTGCATTTTTTTCCCGTATTCCTCCCGGAGCAAAAGGATATCGGCCTGGAGACGTTCACATTCCTTTGCAGAAACGCGCTCCGAGCTTTCAGCCGCTGCGGCTTCCCTTTTCTTCTCCTCCCATTCCCTTTCGGCCGAAGCGATGCTCTGATAGTCCCTTCTCTTCTCCTCGTATCGCAGCATCCGGGTCCTTTTCTCCTCGGTCTCCTTTTCCTTTTCCAGATGCAGAAGCAGCTTCTTCGCTGCCTCCTCTACGGCCCTTTGCTTATACTCTTCGTTCTTTTTTTCGTTCTCTGCATAAGCCTCTCTGTTTTTCAGAACGCGGCCGGCCTCCAGAACGCTGTCCAGAAGCGGCCGAACCCGTTCCGACCGCTTCGCAGCTTTTGCCTGCTCCTCCCAAAGCGCTCTTTCCTCTCTCCGGCTCTTCAGCTCCCTGACCCTTTCCCCTGCCTTTTTCAGATCTGAAAACCGGCTCGAAAGAGCCAGCAGCTCCTGCTGTTTCCGGATCGTCCGGTCGGGATCGGCCTTACGATATTCCTCCTCCAGCGCTTCCATGTCCTTCCGCTTTCTCTCGATCAGCTCCGAAAGCTCCGTGAGGGAGCTGCACTGCTCCTCCATCAGGCTGTTTTGAATCCTCTCCCGCAGGCCCTTATACCTGTTTTTCCGTTCCTCCGTCTCCAGATAAAAGAGCTCTGCGATCCTCTGCCATTTCTCCTCTCCGAATATCGTCGTCAGGATCTTCTCCTTCTCCTCGGAATTGGCCGTCAGAAGCTTTTCAAACTGACCCTGAGGCAAAACGATCACCTGCCGAAACTGCTCATAGTCCAGCCCGATGATCTCAACCGCCTGATCGTTCAGCGCCTTCTCCTTCGCGTTTTCGAGCATGACCCTCCACGCACCGTCCTCCCGCTTCATCAGGTTATAGGAAGCCGAAAGATTCTTCCTTTTGCGCTCAAGCCGGCGTTCAAAACAATAGCAGGAACCCTGGTTTTCAAAGGTAAAGCGGACAAAGGTCGCCTGGTCATAGGCTGCGTTAGTACAACGCATGGCCTCGAGATCATCCCGTCCGTGGCCGCTGCTTTTTCCGTACAGCGCAAAGGTGATCGCGTCCAGGATCATCGTCTTTCCGATTCCGGTCTTCCCGCAGATCAGAAACAGCCCCTTTGACGAAAGTGCTTCAAAGTCCACGACCTCATCGGAGGCATAGGGGCCAAAGGCCTGAAATTCCACCTTCAACGGTTTCATCCTTCGACCTCCTTTTCGTATTCTTTCAACGCCGCTTCGAAAAGCCCGGCCCGGTGGGCGTCCGGCTCCTCCTTCAGAACATCCCGGCAGTACCGGGAAAACACAGCCTCGGGCGTGGTGTCCGCCTCAACAAGCTCCTCGATCGTCATCGTGATCCTTGCGTCCTCCTTTTCCAGTCCCTTCCCGGTCACCTCGAGAAGCTTATCATACCTTTCCCGGAAGGCTGCCATCGTATCCATTCCCACATAGCTGTCGGTCACCTCCAGCCGCACATAGCCGCTTTTGATCTCCTCGTCAAAATCCGCTTCCATCAGTTCCTCAAAGGTGCCCGTCAGCGTAGTCCGTCTGTGCAGCTGCGGCAATGGGATCACCTTCTTTTCCATCGTATCCGTATCCAGAAGCGTCACGCTCTTTTCCTGTTTTTCCTCCCGTCCGAAGGAATACGCCATGGGGGAACCGCTGTAGCGGATCTTCTCCGTTATATCCTGGGGGCCATGGAGATGGCCGAGCGCGACATAGTCAAAGCCCGCAAACACCCCGGCACTTACCATGGCCGCCTTCCCCACCTCGGCCGCCCGGTCACTGACAGAGGTCTCGGCGTTTACAATAAACGCATGGGAAACCAGGATCTTCTTCCTTCCGTTCACAAAGCGCTCGCGGTACCGGTCCAGAACAACCCGGCAGGCGTCCTCCATGGTATGGATTTCTTCCGCCCGGTCGGGGAACAGAGTCCTTACCTTGTCTGTCGAGATCCACGGCAAAAGAAAGATATCCACATCTCCAAGCGTATACACCGACACCTCCTCCGTCAGTGCGCCGGCGATGTAGAGCCCGCTCGATTCCAGCAGCTCTCTGCACTGGGAGATCCTGTCCGCCCCGTCATGATTTCCTGCGATCAGATAGACCGGGATCCGCGCCTGTTTGCAGAGCCTGGTCATGTATTCATCATATAGAAGGATCGCCTCCTGGGACGCTATGCTTTTGTCAAAGACATCTCCCGCCAGAAGGATCCCGTCCGCTTTTTCCTCCTGTGCAATCCGGCATAATTGATCCAGAACAAAACGCTGGTCCTCTGCATAGGTCATGCCTCCCCGCAGGGTCATACCGAGATGCCAGTCCGAAGTATGAAGCAGCTTCATTTTTACCCTCCTTTAAGCCTTCGTTTCTATCATAGCTCCCCCTGCTGTACTTTCAACATTTTTCGTAAAAAAGAAAAGTGCATTCGCTGAATTTATGATATGATAGATTTATGGACAGCACAAAGATTCTACAGGAATTCGGAACCAAATACCGGGAAAATCTGAGGAGGTTTTATGAATACAATGACCTCCTTTATAAGACAAAGGATTTTGAGGCCTGGGCGGACAACCTTGTATCGCGCTCTGAAACCATTCGGACCATTTTCAAGGAAAACGAACGGATCGCCGGAAGCATCCGTCTGCTCCTGAAGGAGCCCCTGACCGAAGAAATTGCCGAGGCGCTGTTCTCCGCTACCGTTATGCTTAAGGAAGCGGAGCTGCGGGATCCCGGTCTCATGATCGAGATCTACGAGGCGCTGATCCCCTTCTATGAAGAGCGGGAAAACACTCCCCGCCTCATCCATGTTCTGAACCACTGTGCCCTGGAGGAGATGGAGTTTTTCATCCGCATGAATCAGGAGGACAGGCTGAACCGTACCCGGGACAAATACAGGCGGGTGCTGTCCTATAAAGAGGAATATCCGAAGCTCCCCCTCCGTGCCAGACAGGGGATCTTCATTACCTATTATAATCTGATCGGTCCTCTTCCGGATCTTATCCCGGAATACCGTAAGGATATTCTCGGCTATTACCGGGATGCCATGAATTTCTTTGAAAGCAAAGCGGTACAGGCTGTGGACCGGAACAACGAGACCATTCTTTCCGAGATCGATCTTCTGAACGAAGTGATGATTACCGGCTTTCTCCGGTTTCTGACGGCAGAGGAAAAGCTCCGAACAGAATATATCGATGTCCTCTCCTCCCTTTGGAAGGAAATGGAGGAGGGCTCCCGAAAGGATCTGATCCTGGATATCCTGTCCCTGTTCCGGGGCAGGATCAGTGTCGAAACGATGCTGGGGCATCTCATGGACCGTATCCTCTCGATCTCCGGGAAAACCCTTGTCTTTGATGATATGGAGGCCACCATCGAGGCCTGCGGCTACATCGAGGATCTCGTCATGACCGCGATCGAGATCATCAAAACCTCCTCGATGCCTCCGAACGAGAAAAAGAGGCGGGCTTCGGAATTTATGTCGCAGTTTCTGATCCTGCTCTCCAGGATCCCTTCCCACCAGATGCCCTCGTATCTGGACGATACGCTTGCGCTGCTGTTTCAGAAAATGCTGCCGCTGATGGACGGGATCGGGGAGAAGGAATCCATGCTGACCCGTCTGATCCTGATGCGCCAGCCCATAACCTATATCCACTGCCTTATGGTGGAGCAGCTCGTGGAAAAGATCGGTACGGAGCTTCTTGTCAAAAGACCCGCCTATTTCAGCAGGCTTCGAGCCATGGGCTATTCCTCGGACGAAGCGATCATGAACTATCTGAAGCGGGCCGCGCGGCTTCACGATATCGGGAAGTGCCAGACCGCCGGCGTTGTGAACCTGCAGAACCGCGCTCTTACCGAGCTGGAGTTTTCCTATATCCGCCTGCATCCCAGGAAGGGCAGGGTCTTTCTTCAGAACGACCCCGAATTTGCCCCCTATTATGATGTAATGGAGGGCCATCACAAATGGTTTGACCAGACTGCCGGCTATCCCGACGATCAGGACAATTCCCATTCTCCCTATAAAAACATCATCGACCTGATCACAATCTGCGACAGCATCGACGCGGCCACGGACCGGCTCGGGCGAAACTATGCCGACGGAAAGGATTTTTCCACCGTTCTTGCCGAGCTTAAGGCAGAAAGCGGGACACGCTATAATCCCGAAATTGTTTCCTGCATCGAAAAAAGCGAGGTTCTGCAGAAAACGATCTCCGCGCTGACGGGGGAAGGAAGAAAGAGGATCTATTTCAAGGCCTTTTTTTATCTGAACAGCGCCGAGGCGCTCCAGGACCGGCTTTCCGTTCCTACCCTGGAGGAGTATGTAAAAAATACCGCCCTGATCCGTACGCTTTCCGCTCCCACACTTCAAGATATCGATAACGCCGCGGCATACAGCGAACACCTTCGCAACAGCTTCGTACGGATAGGCGACATCGCCCGGGAAAACCGGGAGATCCTGAACGCCTGCTTCTTCCCCTATATTGAAAGCGAGAAGGAGCTTACGGAGGTGGAGATGGAGGCCTTCGGAGACTTCGGGGATTCTCTGCTCGACGCCTACAGTCTGGACAATCTGGATCCCGCCATCCTTTCCGTGCTCTCAAAGGAGCTTCTGGTCCGCGCAGACCGTATGCATTCCGACAAGCTTCTGATCCTGCAGCTCGACCGTGAGATCATGGCCTGCTATACCATGATGAACATGACCAACCGCATCTACGGCTGTGCCGAGATCGCGGATACTTACCGGAAAAGGGGCTTTGCCGCGGGGGAGAAGCTTCTGTCCTATCTTTCTCCGGAGCTTTTCCAGAAGCTGCCGGACGATGACACAAAGGATCTGGTCCTCATCAACGCGCGTTATTTATGGGTTCTTTATGAAGGAGCCCGGCTTACGGAGGCGGAAGCCGCCGAAAACTATGAAAAGCTGGAGTGGATCCTGTCCCTGGCAAATGATCCCTTCTACCGCAGGAGCTTTCCCGGCTACAACTGGAAGAATCATGTATTCCGGACTCTGAACTATATGGCGCTGATGGTGGAGAACCATAATGCCAGGAACCTTCCCGCAGATATTCTGGACCGGCTCTGCCGGCGGATCGAGGAAATGGACGCTCTCTACCGGGCCGATGACTACTGCCGGTCCTTAACCGATCCCGAGGAAATGGAAATGCTTCTGCTCCGGGCGCGCTACGAAAGCGGGGCGACGCCTAAGGAGGACTATATCCGAAGACTGTTTCTGCTGTACAACCGGCGGAAGGTGGAAAATTATGAGCTCTCCGGAATGACCCTGAATCTGAACATTCCTGCGGAATACCTTCTCTCCCTGAACCGGGAGACGATTACCGAAGAGGATATTCTCCGTCTGGAGACGATTTATAACGATGTCATCAACTATGCCTTCCACATGCCGGAAAACGGATCGCTTTCCTATATGCTGGAATACATATCCACCGTGTTTTACCATGTTATCGAGGTACCGGGCGCCGTTTCCTTTGAGGAAATGTGCTTAAACTGCCTGGCCGCGCTGCATCCTCCCACCTATGTCCACTCCGTCATGGTGGCTGAGCTGAGCAGGTGTCTGTGCCGGCATCTCTGGAATCGGGAGAGCGCACTGTTCTCCGCGATGCCGGAGGGAAGGGAACGGACCTCTCTGCTTTCCTTTGCCTATCACGCGGGAATCTGTCATGATGTGGGCAAGATCATGATGATCGACACGATCCTCATTTACGGAAGGCGCCTTCTCGAAGAGGAGTTTTCCCTGATCCGCCGCCATCCCGAAGCAGGCGCTTATCTCCTGAAGAACCACGCATCGACCCGTCCCTATCAGAATATCGCTCTGATGCACCACATTTACTACGACGGGACCGGGGGCTATCCTGCACTTCCGGAAAGAAAGGATCTTCCGGAAAAGCCTGTGATCGATGTCGTGGCCGTTGCGGACTGTCTGGATGCCGCCACCGATACCGTAGGACGCTCCTACAGCCGGGGGAAAACGCTTGAGGAATTTATGGATGAGCTTGAAAAGGGCAGCGGAACCCGCTACGCGCCCTATGTCTGTGAGCTGTTTTCGGATCCGGCCGTCCGGGAAGACATCGCCCTGATCCTCTCCCGCGGGCGGGAGAAGAACTACCGGAAGACCTATCTTCTCCTGAAGGACCTCAAGGAGAAGCGCAAGATGGAATAAAATTACAGGATGACATACGATGAGCGGAGGGGGGTGTAAAGTACTTTTTTGAGGGTTATC
>JAFSXC010000031.1 GCA_017450105.1 Lachnospiraceae bacterium
AATACGCAAGGAAAATGCATTCCGATGATACCTACTTGAAATCTTTGCAAGCAGAGCTTTCCCAGACGGAAAAAGAGATTAAGAATATAGTTGATGCCATTAAACAAGGATTGGTTTCGAAGACGTTACAGAAGTCATTGTCCGAACTGGAGACTAAGCAGGAAGCGTTAGAAGATGCAATAGAGACAGAGAAAGCAAAGCTCGCTCTGGCGAATAATGATTATGGGATAAAGCGTTACTTCGAGATGTACGCCAAAGCGGATTTCGAAGATGATGACACCAGGCGAATGATTTTCGAATATTTTATTGACAAGATCTATGTTTTCGAGGATGAATTAATTGTAGACATGTTTTATTCTGATAATCATGTTGAAGTTAGTTTGGATGCCTTTCTTGCATCAGAAGAATATGCGAAGGAAAGCGTTAAAGATTTAAAAATCAATCAGGCGTCGGTGTTCGACAAGAATGCGGTCGGCTCCACGCTTAAAACCCGCATAAACAGCGGGTTTTATTTTTCCAATCGGACGCTTGAAGGATTCGCTTTTTGAGCGAGGCTGAAACGAATACGGAGATGAAGATGCATTTGTCGAAGAGGATAACCATGTGCCGTGGCACGCAATAAAGGCGATGAGAAACTCAATTTGTCGTAGGCTAGCCGCTTCCGTTGTGATATAATTATTTTTGTCTATTTAAGTCAGTGGAGGCTTAAAACAATGAAAAATTGGAAAAGCTGGAAGATCGTTTTATTTATTGCCTTATGCCTTTGTCTGAATCTGGGAGGAAAGCTCCTTGCGGTCGGACTGGAGCTGCCGCTTTGGGCAGACTCCTTCGGGACGGCTCTCTGTGCTTATATCGGCGGGCCGATCTGCGGAGCGATGGTGGGACTGACCGGGAATCTGGCCTATGCGATGGTTAGCCCTGCTTCGGCGGCTTATGCGATCACCAGCGTCCTTTTGGGAATCATTGTAGGTGTTGCTGCGAAAAAGCATTGGTTCAAACGGTTCTACGGTTTTATGAAGGCCGCTTCTCTTGTTATGCTTGTGGCTCTTGTCGTATCCGTTTCGGTAAACTTTGTGATGGCCAGCGGCTATACGGGAAATAAATGGGGCGACGGCATTATCAGCTTCCTCATGAACAGGAACTGGCCCTATGTTCTTTGCTGTATCATGGGACAGCTCGCGATCGAGTTCGCCGACAAGGTGCTGACGATCGCCGTTGTGTATCTGATCGTCCGAAACCGCCGCCATCACGCCTCTGTCCCGGAGGATAAGGCGAAAAAGAAGAGCAGTGCGGCGAAAACGGCTGCTCTTTTATGCTTTGTATTTCTTTTTTCCCTGTTGTCCCCGGCCGTGGGAAAGGCGGACTCCTCTTCGATTACAACGGATTACAACGACTATGTCCAGAGCGTTTACAGCAGCAACAACGGCCTGCCCTGCGGCGAGGCCAATGATATCGCCCAGACCAACGACGGGGTTCTGTGGATCGGAACCTACGCGGGGCTGTACCGCTATAACGGCCGGGAATTCCGGTGGGTGGATGATTATGAATCGGTTAAGAACGTGAACTGCCTGTATGTGGATGAGGAAGGGCGGCTCTGGATCGGGACCAACGACAACGGCTTGTCCATTATGATCCGGGAGAAGGTCGTAAATGTGCTGGACCAGTCCACAGGACTCCCCTCCAATTCCGTGCGCTGTATTACCAGCGCCTCCGACGGGCTTTATTATATCGGGACGACCGGAAGTCTGATCACGATGGTGATGAATAACGGGCTCCAGACCTTGAATACGCTGGACGAGGTGAACTATACCGACAGCATTACCGCGGATGAAGAGGACCGTGTGGCGGCGATTACCTCCGACGGCCGTCTGTACCTTCTGAAAAACGGAAAAGTCCTGACCATGCTGACCTCGGAGAGTACAGAGGAGGTCTTTAACTGCTGTGCCTTTGCGCCGGACGGGACCCTGATGGTCGGGACCTCCACGAATCATGTCATCTCCTTTGATGTGTCCGCAGATGATCTAAAGCAGACGAATGTCATGACCTGCGATGATGTTGCCTGCATCAACAATCTGAACTATCTGGAGGACGGAACCCTGTTCATATCCACCGACAGCGGCGTGTCCTACGTGGATGCGGAAGGGTACCACCGCATCAACACAAACGAGTTCAATAACTCCATCGACAATATGCTCTACGATTACCAGGGAAATTTATGGTTTACCTCCTCGCGTCTCGGCCTCCTTCGGCTTGCCAAGTCCCCCTTCAAGGACGTCTACGGGTCGATCGGCATGGACCGTCAGGTGGTCAATACGATCGTTTACTGGAAGGACTGTTATTATATCGGTACCGATAACGGGCTGGATGTGGTGGACAGGTCCTGCAAGCGCCGGCTGGAAAACGATATGACCGAGGCGCTTAAGGATGTTCGTATCCGGTGCATGTACGTGGATGAGGAAGGACATTTATGGGTCTGTACCTATGGTAACGGTCTGAAGGAGTTTTCCGCAGACGGGAAGAGCTGGGATTATAACGCGGACAACGGGAGCTTCGGGAACCGCGCCCGGATGGTGACGGGCCTCTCCGACGGAACGATCCTGGCGGCCGGGGATTCCGGGATCAGCTACATTCGGGACCACAAGGTGGTGCGGACGATCAGTAATGAGGACGGTCTGATCAACTCCATGATCCTGACGCTGACGGAGCGGGATGACGGAACGATCCTGGCCGGTACGGACGGAGACGGACTTGCCGTGTTAAAGGACGGGGAGGTGGAAAAGATCCTTACCCGCGAGGATGGTCTGAGCAGCGGGGTGATCCTGCGTACGGTCCGGGATCCGAAATCCGACGGCGTTTTTCTGGTTACCAGCAACAGCTTATGTTATCTGGATCCGGACGGAACCATCAGGGTCCTTGACAACTTCCCGTATTTTAACAATTACGATATCTGGGTAAAGGACGAGGATACGCTCTTTGTTATGTCCAGCGCCGGAATCTATGTCGTGGAGCGGGACGAGCTGGTCGGGGGCGGCGATATCGCCTGGGAGCTTCTGGACGCGCGGCGGGGCCTCGGAACCTCCCTGACCGCGAACTCCTGGAACTACTACAACGGTAAGAACGAGCTGTTTCTTCCCTGCGATACCGGTGTGTATATCATCGACGTGGAAAAGTACAACAGCGACGTCCGCTCCTACCGGATGCAGCTTGCCTCTGTCCGGCTGGACGGGGCGCTGCAGCCTCTGGACCGCACGGGTCTGATCACGGTCGGACAGGGCGTGGACCGGATCGAGCTGGGACCGGAGATCTTGAACTATACGATCCAGGAGCCCAATGTCGGCTATTATCTGGAGGGCTTTGATACCCAATGGACGATCCTGCCCCAGAACAATCTGAACAATCTGATCTACTCCAACCTTCCGGCGGGAAATTACGTCTTCCATCTGGCGATCTTTGACAGCGCAGGAGAACATGTTCTGGAGGAGCGGAAATTCGATCTTATCAAGGTCGGTGAGTTCTATGAGCAGAGGGGCTTTCTGGCCTATATGCTTCTCATCCTCTCCGCGATCCTGATCTGGTTTACCTGGCTCGTAGTGCAGAGACAGTTGAACCAGCAGCAGACCAAGCTGAATATGGCAAACGAGACGGTTATGGCTATCGCGAACGCCGTCGATGCCAAGGACGTACGTACGCACCAGCACTCCATGCGTGTGGCCGAGTACTCGGTCATGGTCGCAAAGGAGATGCACTGCTTCCGCTGGTGGGAGGAGAAGAAAAAGCTGTCCAATCTGAAAAAGGCGGCGCAGCTTCATGACATCGGAAAGATCGGAATCCCCGACAGTGTGCTGAACAAGGTCGGGCGGCTGACGGATGAGGAATTCGCCCAGATGCGGTCCCATGTGACCCGCGGTGCGGAGATCCTGAAGGATTTTACACTCGTGGAAAACGTGGTGGACGGAACCCGTTACCACCACGAGCGCTATGACGGCAAGGGCTATCCGGACGGCTTAAAGGGAACAGAGATCCCGCTGTTCGGTCGGATCATCAGCGTTGCGGATACGTTTGACGCGATGACCAGTAACCGGGTCTACCGCCACCACATGGATACGGACTATGTCATGAACGAGATGAAGCGCGGACGCGGAACCCAGTTTGACCCGGATGCGCTGGACGCCTTCCTCCGTCTTGTCGACAAGGGCATCATCGATCTGGACGAGCTCTATGCGCAGAAGCGGGCCGAGATCGATCATGCCGAGCAGGAGGCCTCGGAGGAGCTGAAGCGCCGTGTCGAGGAGGACAAGCGGATCCAGGCCGCCGAAATGCAGAAAAAAGACGAAGCCCAAAAAACGGATGACGGGGAGAAAGGAGAGAAGGCATGAAACGGGTATATATTGTGACAGCAATAACCTGTCTGGCTCTGTTCGCAGCCTTCCTCGGACTCTTCAAATACCTGAACCTGTCCAGAGGAAAGGAGCATGTGAAGGTCGGCTTCATCTATGACAACGATGAGAGCACGCCCTATACCTATAACTTCTCTCTGGCGAAGGACGCGCTGGAAAAGGAATACGGAGACCGCGTGGAGATCCTGACCAGCAGCAATGTGATCGATGAGGAAATCGAGGCGCCTCTGCGGAACCTTGCCGACCAGCAATGCGACATAATCTTTTTCAACGGCTACAGTGAAAAGGTGGTGGAGCTGGCGCCGGAGTATCCGGGCATACAGTTCTGCCAGACCTCCTACCGGGATATGACCGGTCTGGTGGGGCAGCTTCCTTCGAACTACCATACCTTTAAGGGGGAAGCCTACCAGGGCCGGTATGTGAGCGGGATCGCGGCGGGCTACAAGATCAGGCAGCTTATTCAGGACGGGGTTATTACGGAGGACCAGGCAAAGGTCGGCTTCGTCGCGGCCTTTTCCACCTCGGAGGTGATCTCCGGCTACACGGCCTTTCTGCTCGGCGTCCGCTCGGTTGTGCCGACAGCGGTTATGGAGGTCAGCTATACAAATACCTGGAGCAGCTACCCACAGGAAAAACGCTCGGCCCAGAAGATGATCGAGGACGGCTGTGTTGTCATTTCCCAGCACACCGATACCATCGGCCCGGCGATCGCCTGCGAGGAGGCCTTTGTGAACCGGCCGGTTTATTTCGTCGGCTATAATCAGACCATGTCCGAGGTTGCTCCGGCGGCTTCGCTGGTGACCTCAAGGATCTGCTGGGAGCCTTATGTGCTGCAGGTGGTGGATGCGGTCATGAAGGAGCAGGAGATCGAGTCTCTGGTTTCGGCGAAGATCGTGGGGACGGATGCCTTTGCGGGCTTTGAAAAAGGGTGGGTGGAGCTCACCGATCTGAATGAACAGGCAGTTGCGCCGGGGACGCAGGAGGCCTTATCGGAGGTGGTGGAGCGGTTCCGGGACGGAGAGGATGACTTTGTTTTCCGCGGGAGCTACGTGGGAGTGGATCCCGAGAATCCCTCGGATACCCTGAATCTGCAGAACGGGTATATTGAGAACGAGACTACCTCTTATCCTACCTTTCATTATTTGCTTTCGGACATTATTACGGTTGTGGAGTGAGTCGGCGAATGCGTTGTTTTTTTACAGAGAGTCTTTTTCCGTTGGGGATAATATGCTATAATAAAATGATTTTTCGCGCGGGAAACGCTTTATCAGCGTTCATGAAGGTCAGTACAAAGGAGACCGTATGAATGA
>JAFSXC010000032.1 GCA_017450105.1 Lachnospiraceae bacterium
ATCACGAGCCTTGTAGAGGGACTGGGAGAGCTGAAGGCCTCTCCGGAGGGAGGAAATTATAAGGATGGCGTTACGGTTACGCTCTCGGGCGCTCCGGCGGGTTCGACGATCTATTATACCTTGAACCGGGAGGAACCCGGCCCGGAATCCATGGTTTATGACGGGCCGATTTCGATCGATGGAACCACCTCCCTGAAGGCGGTGGCTTTGGACGAGCTGGGGTATCCGGTGACCGACCGGCTGAGTGAGACCTATTACGTTCAGAATCTGACCTTGAGCAGGGACCAGGTTACGCTGGACGTCGGGGAAGGCTATTATCTGGATTATGAATGTACCTGGGACGGGGAGTATTATAATACCTGGCCGGCGTTTGAAAGCTCGGATGAGACGGTTGTACATGTGGATAACAACGGGTATCTTTACGGCCGGAAGGAAGGAAAAGCGACGGTGACGGCGAGCTTCGGGATGGCGGAAGCGAGCTGTGAGGTTACGATACAGCCCGGCGCGGCCAAGGCGGTTAAGGATGCCTTGTATGAGACTTACGGAAAAGCGGCAGATATGGTCATGGCGGATATTTCCGAGGCGCTGAACGGGAGGATGACGCTGAAGGAATTCGCGGAGCAGGGATATTTATCAAAGCCCTGGATCGGAGCTCTCTATAATTGTACTTATTCGGGTATGGAGAACGTCCAGGACGCTGCTGTATTCGACGGGATCATTTTGCTTACGAGGGATGAGGATTATACCCTTTCCTACAAAAATAACGTGAACGCGGGAAAGGCGACCGTTACGGCAGTCCTGAAGGGTGAGTACAAGGGCAGACCCGATGCGGTGGGAGAATTTACTATCCATCCTGCCAGACTGGGCAGCCAGGTTTTTGGACTGGATGTGGGCGTAAAGTATGACGGCAAAGCGAAAACGCCGATGCCGCTGCTTCTTTGGGATGAGCTCGGAAAGGTCATGAGGTCGAACACAAAGGAGTTCAAGGTAACCTACCGGGATCAGCAGTGGAACGAGGTCAAAGCCGTGAAAAATGAGGGCCATTACTATGCGGTCATTGAGAGCAACAGCCCGAATTACAGCGGAACCGCCGAGCTGAATATTTATGTACAGAAGAAGAACGTCGTTGAGAAGCTGAAGATCAAAAAGAAGAAAAAGACGCTGAAGCTCGGCGACGGACCGGTGGAGCCGAGACTCGGAAAGGACTATACGATCATCCTGCCGAAGGGGTATGTAAATTCCGCTGCCTCCTATGAAGGGACGCTTCTGGATGAGGACCTGAGGGTGGAATATTTTAATAACGAAGAGCCCGGGAAGATGACCATGCTTCTGAGGGGAAATGAGGAGAGTCCCTACAAGGGAACGCAGGTGGTGACCTTTAAGATTAAATAAGCGAAAATGCTTTGCATGGTAAGACAGGGAAGGGTTCTCTGTCTTACCTGTTTCTATCGGACAAAACAGGGGATCGCGTTGCCCCCTGTCTGCTTTTGGAAAGGGCATGAGGAATGAGACTTAAGGAGAAGAAGACTTACAGTTCACAGGAAGAAAAGAGCTTTGTATGGATGCTGCGAAGAAAGCGGATGCTGCTTCGGATCATCCTGATCCTCGGATCTCTCGGTATCCTTTTTCTTTCCTTCTCCATTTTTTTGAAGGAAACGACGGAATCGATCAAGCCCCAGATCGCGCGGGCGGCGATCCAGCTTTCGAAGGTGCTTCCGGAATTTGAAAAGGACGAGGCCTCCATGCAGACGGCTCTGGCAACCTTTGAGGTCAGGAGGCAGAAGCTGGAGAGCTTCGGCGTTATGACGGATGACAGGACGGAGGAGGCTTTGACAGCGGATTCCTGGAAGGTCTTTCTGTCCACACTTTCCTGGATGGAGAGGATGAAGAATCTGCGTATCGGGGAGGTAGGGTGTGCCGAGGTGGTCTCCCAAAGCGACGGAAGGATCCTTTCTCATCCGGAGAAAAAATACGAAGGCGTAGAACTGGGTTCCTTCGGCGGGGGAGAGATCCAGCTTTCGGAGATTACCGAGAATACAAAGGAAGAGGACCTCTCTGTAAATCCCGGGCTCATCTTCCCGACAAAGGCCGCCGACCTCGATTCCGTGCAGAACCTGCTTATGTACGGCTGCAAAATTCCCTATCGGGATACCTATATCGTACTCGGCATCCCGCTGAAGGAAATCCTGTCGGACGTGGGTCTTCGCATGCTGTTCGGACCGGCTGTCTGTATCCTTGTACTGTGGCTGTTCTATAAATATATGACGCTGGTTATCTTCCGCCATGAGGAGAGCCTGCGGAAATTCGGCCGGAGGCTTTTATCCTACGGGGCTTTGGCCTTTTTATTCCTGTTTCTGTTTTCCTGGTACCTTCAGGCGCTTCTTTCGATGACGAACGGGCTGAATAACGCACATTCCTACAGCGAGGCAGGAACCGAGATCATCTCTGCTTATCTGGACAAACGCTCAAAGATCGAAGACTGGCTGGACAGGGAATATCTGATGCAGTGCCGTCTGGCGGCCCGGACGGTTAAGGAATTCGGCAGAGAGAATATGACGCGGAAGGATATGCAGGAGCTGGCCGAGCTTCTCGGCGTAAAATATGTCTATGCCTTTGATCAGAACGGGAATGTGGTGGTTACCAATTCCCCCTATGATCATCTGCGGGTGAGCCGGGATGAGAAAAAGGCTTCCTACGAGTTCCGACCGCTCCTGGATGGGGTGGATTCCGTGATCCAAAGGCCCCAGGTGGACGAGCAGGGCGAGTATCTTCAGCATATCGGAGTCAGTACCAGAAACCAGGAGGATCTGTGCGACGGGTTCGTGGAGATCGCTCTGGACCCGGCCACCAGGGATCAGATGGTAAAGTCGCTCGATATGGATGCCATGCTTTCGAATCTGACCGTGGGTATCCCGGAATATGCAATGACCGTGGATGCGGAATCGCTTGCCATTACAAATACCACGGGTCTCGGGTTTGTGGGCCAGGATATTACCGAGCTGGGGATCCCGGCGGAGAATTTAAGCGCCGGGAACAGTGAGCTTCTGTTTGTAAGGGACGACCGTTATTATGAGGGCAGCAGTATCCTGGACAATTCCTACATTATTACGCTCTCTCCCTATTCGAATACCCGAAGCTCGTTCCTTGTGTCTCTCGAGGTCTCTGCGCTGGCCTATTGTATGATGCTGCTCCTTTCCTGTATCGCATTGATCGGATACCAGAAAAAGGTGCTGGACCGGTGGGAAGCGATTCCGAA
>JAFSXC010000033.1 GCA_017450105.1 Lachnospiraceae bacterium
GATAATCCTCCTCCGGATATACGACCGGATAGTCATCCTCCCCATCCGCATAATAGGACGGGTAATCCTCTTCTCCTTCGGTCAACGGATAGTCGTCCGTTTCCGGTTTCTCCGTCAAAGGATAATCGTCCGCCGTCTCCGGAGCCGGATAGTCCTCCTTCTCGGGACTGTCCCCGTCAAATTCCGGCTTCACGGTCCCATCCTCGAGATAAGCCTCTGCCGGAAGGATCACTCCCTGCTTCTTCGTAAGAAAAGACGGATACTCCTCACGGTTGCAGAAGAAAAACAGCCCTTCGGTTCCGAGAAACACCTTCTCCGGCGCTTCCCCCTTCGGCATACGCATAACCGGCATCTTCGCATCCGTCCTTTTTCTTCGGACCGGAAGAAGGCTGGACTTTCTTTTCGGAGACTCCTCCCCTCCCGCCTCCGCTTCCTCCTTCTTTTTCTTTGCCTCCTTCAGCTCAAGCGAGCGCTGACGGAAGAAAAGGATCGCAAAGGCAAGCGCCGGGAAGATGAACAGCACACCGTATTCCTGGGGCAGAGGCGACAGATAACGGGCATAGGTAAAATGGTTCCAGACATTCCATCCGCATAAGCAGGCCAGTCCGAGGAAGGGCGCAAACCGGGTCTTCCCGAGGGTACGCAAAAAGGCAAACACATTCAGATACAGAAACGTGTACTGGACCATCCCGAACACACGCATCATATCCACCGTTTTGATCCCGAACATCGCATGCATAGAATAAAGCACGCAGTGGTACCCGTAGGGATAGATCCCCGCGATGAAAAGCTTCCCCTCCGAGAGCCCGTTGATCCAGTAATTATGCACCATCAGGTCCGAAGCGTAGTAGCCGTAGGTCGTAAAGTAGGTGGTGCCGCGGATATAGAGCATAAAGACCAGGAACACGCCCAGGACCACCCACTCCACAATATGCGGAAGAAAATATTTCTTCATCCACCGCAATATCCCGATCAGGATCCCCTTGAAAAAGGTCCCGATCCGAAACCACACGGTTTTTCTCCCGATCACGCCGGTAAGGAACCTTCGCCAGTACTCCATCCAGCCATCCAGCAGCACCGAAAGCTTTTTTTCCCCGTTTTTCAGACTGATCCCGATCACAAACAGAATCGTCACAAGCCACATCGTAAACGGGTTGCAGATATGCAGAAGCTGCAAAATGAACACAAGGTTCATCAGGTAAAAATTCCCGATCAGACCGTAGATCATAAATCTGGCAGAAAGGGAATACCGCGCCAGCCTCTTTCGAAAGAGCAGTCCGGGAAGAACAAGGACCATGAGCCCATAGGCGGCGAACTGCATGATAAGCTGCTGCAGCGTATATTGGTTCATGGACATGTGTATGCCTGCTCTCCTTTCTGTGTATTATTCCGTCCGTTATGTCCGGTCTGCACCCAAACCGGATCCGGGTCGTACCGGCGCGGCCCGCCGATGCTAAAAAAACCGTTTATGAGAACGTCCGGATCAGCTCCAGCGTCTCTTTATCGATAACGACCGACGAGGACTTCAGCTCCTGCATAACGGAGAAGAACCTCTGCCGCTCTCCCATCTCGAAATACATCTTGAGCTGGCTCGTATAAGAGATCAGTTCGTTCGGATACTGGAGGTAACAGAGCTTTGCCCAGTATTCGCACCCCTCGTAATCCCCGATCTCCAGGAACCGGCTCGTCAGCCACTCATAGTACTCCGGCAGCATCTCATCCTCGTTCAGCGTAACGATCGTCGCGGCCACCTCGGCCATCTGCTGGACATAGGTTACCTGCTCCATCTCCGTAAAGACCCGCTGACTCAGATAAGCGTTCATATAGCGAAGCAGCGCCAGCGCATTCTCCAGCGTATTCTCCGGATTCTCCTTCATCTCGTCGTACATCTTCTGTACGTTGGACCGGAAATCGTTCAGCTCGTCCCGAAGCACCGAGGCCGCATAGTGGGCCGCCTCTGTATCGGAGCTGTTCAGCGCATAGGAAATGGACCGAAGCGACTCGGACACATCCCCTCTTAAGATGTTCAGCATCAAAGTCCGAAGGCTCTGCTTGTCAGAGATCGCAAGCGCCTCCTCCAGCGGCACGAAGTTCCGCTCTCTTTCATCATCGCCGCGGCTCATCGACTCCACCTTGTCCTTGCTGAAGACCACGTCCGCCAGATCCACCTCCCGCCGGAAGAAGATCTTGTAAAGCACGATGGATAAGAAAAGGAAGATCGGCCCCGCCACCGGGCAGATCAGGATCACAATGAAGGAGATCACATATTTCCTCCGGTCGAATTTTCCATCCGTGTTATGCCGCTTTCCCTTGATCAGAAGGCCGTAAAGGAGGTAGATAAGCGCGATTATGAAATTGATGATCAGCACGATCACGATCCCGAGCTCCGTACCTGTCATCATACCTCCATGTTGCCCTGGACCTCCGCAGGAAATCCCATCTTTTCAAACCGGTTTATAACAAAGCTCGCGTTGTCCCGGCTGGTATTGGAAAGCAGGACGTAAAAGTTGCCGTCGGAAAGCTGTCCCATATAGTCGGAATTTCGAAGGGCCTTCACGATCTCATAGGAGGCCTCGTCCCATTTCTTTGAGCCCAGATCCACGCGAAGCAGAACGAACTCCGTCAGGTTCCGGTTCCGGGCGTTCATATAAGCGCGTAAGAGTCCGGTAAAGGCCTCGGTCTCCAGCACCTTCGTATCCCCGAGATACCGCTGGCTCTCCAGCGCCGCCATATAGCGGTTGGCCCTGAGCACCGAGTTCTGGATCAAGAACCCCGTGATCCTAAGCATATTGGCCTGAGACATATTCATGCTGTCCCAGGGGATACCCCAGACCATGATGATAAGCTGCATTTCTCCCTCAGAAAAGAGGGCGTCCGCCATCAATGGGTATTGCTTGTCCATGGTCTTGTTGATATAGACCCGCTCCTCCTTGATCTCGGCATACATATCGGTCAGCTTCTGGTATTCGAGCGACGCCCCGAGCGACCTTGCCTGGGCGCTGGTCGCCGCAAAAAGCCGGGCAAAGCTCCGGTTACTGACCTGGTAGATTGCAACGTCCGCGCTGTGGATCAGCTTCGCCACGACCTCGGCCGCGTAGAACAGCACATCCTCCGGTGCGTACTGATCCAGCTCCGAGGTGATCTCATAGACCTTTCCGAAGGAATCGTTCTGGTTGATGAGCTGGGTCTCCAGGATGTTTTTGATATGAACGTTCGTCGTATTGATCTCGGAAATATCGTCTATTCGGGTATTCAGGTATTCCTGCTCGATCTGGTTTTCCCCCCGTATCGATTTTAGTCGGTCCTTCATATACCCGACGACCAGTCCCAGAATAAAGATCTGGGCGATCCAGACATAGGTATTGTAATCCAGCAGGACCTCAAACCCGCTCCGTTCGTAGGTCTGGCGGTAAATATAGCCCGCCGTGGCCAGGATCGCGGCGAAGGTGGCCTGCTGCTGTCCGAAGATAATGGCAAACAACAGGACGTACAGAAGGAAGAAGTCCAGGTTTGCAAAGTACCTGCTTCCGACGGCACGGTTATTCAGCATAAAAAAGGGAATGAACATGACGGCGGTCTCAAGATACGGGATCGCCACGCTCAAAAGGAGCTTCAGCCGGGACCAGAGCTTGCTCCCTGCCGACTCCTTAACCTCCGCGGTCTGTTCAAAGAACCGCTTCTGATATTTCCGGACATAAGCCGCGAGCTCGGCAATGCTCTTCTCCGGCTTATCAAACACCCTTCCGCCGAACTCGGTCCGGTAGCGCAGCGGCGAAAGCGATACATAAAACGGAACGCCGAGGGTCCTCGTTTCCACGTTGACCTTGATCCGCTCGCTGGAGAGCCCGGCAGCCACCATGCTCGCCACCTCGCTCTCGATAAAGACCGTTCCCGAGGAAAGGTTATAGAGACTCTGCTCATGAGTTTCCGTCACAAGACAGGTATAGATATATTCCACCGCGTCCCGGACATAGAGCAGAGAAAAGCGGTTGTTGTCGTTGGCGGTAATCTTATCCGTATAGATCCCGTCGTAGCACATGGTACGGAAGGGCTCCGTCAGGTCTTCCTTTGTTTTCGGAGTCCCGTATAAATGGTCAAGCCGCAGCACCATCGGATCGATCTGGGTAGACTCCCGGTAATTCAACGTCGTCATCTCCCCCTGCCGGACCGCATTCTCCCACTGCCCGCTCGGATTTCCCTCCTCCATCTCCGTAATCGCCACATCATGTGTGGTCTGGAAGATCTGCTCATGGGAAAGATACAGGAAACGCATACGCTTATGTAGTGTGGAAAGAGACATCAGAAGATTGATCAGTCCCGTCGTGTAGCTCACGACCTCGCCCTGACCCATGTTGTTGGAATAATTCGTATCCTGCGCCCCGAAAAAGATCGCGGCGTCCGGATTCATACTCTCGATGACCTCCTGCAGGACCGGACTGTCATACGGGAAATTATACTGTTCAAAAGCTCGTGTCTGTTTGTTTTTTGCAAAACTGTTCCCGGACAGAATAAAAACCCGGTGCCCTTCCTTGTTCAGCTTATCCACCATGGAGTCCATGAGAAATCCGGCTCCGCCGGCCAGTAAAACATCCATTCCGCCATTGGTCCGCTAAAGAAAAGCAGACTCCTCCTACTTTAGTTAAGAGACATTATATCATATTTATCGGCAAATTGTTTCACTTCGTTTAAACTTTTTGGTTATTGTTAATGAAAATCGCTTAATTTTTCCATACGGAGTTGTCGCGATGGATATGAGAGCATCTAATGTGCGCCCATTTCCTCAACGTAGTTGCCGTGAGGGGTGTGAGAGCATCTTCTGACTGTTTCGGAAGACGCCTAGCGAGACTTGAAATCGCCCAACCCCAGGAAATGCGCGCCCGGATGGCGCGCATAGGGCCCCGC
>JAFSXC010000034.1 GCA_017450105.1 Lachnospiraceae bacterium
CTGAGCCAGGATCAAACTCTCATGTTAAATGTAAAGCGTTCGCACGCTTTATTAAGTTCGTATCCTTCTTCAGAACAAACCCAGACGTTTGTTTCCGAAAAGTTTACTGTTAGGTTACATCAAAGGTATTGATGCGTTTTTTAATTCATATGCTTTTCGACGTTGTCTCATTGTTCAGTTATCAAAGACCGTTTGTGCTGTTTCATCAGCAACTCTGATATAATAGCACCCGCTTTTTTGCTTGTCAACCATTTTTTTCTTTTTTTGAAAAAACTTTCTTGGGGCGGGTGACTGAACAGTAGTTTATCATCTTAAAATCGCGCTGTCAAGGCATTTTTTAAGAAAAAAATATGAACATTTCTGCGGCCTCTTACTTTATGAAAAGAGCGATGAAGAGAAGGATGAGATTATGATGATACATATAAGAAAGGAGCACACTTTTCTCAATCAGGGGCATGAGCCCTGCAGAGAAGTTTGTATCCTGAGTATGCGCGATTACGGCAAAAAAGATCCAGACAATCAGAGCTGCCTCCAGAAGGCCCATCAGAAAACCCAGGATCTTGTTGATCCCGTAAATCACCGGTACGTGAATGATGCCGAAAGGAAAAAGCCCCCGCTTGAAGCCGAGGATCGCCAAAAAAACCATAAGTAATACGACGATGATCAGTAAAACATTCATTTAAGTCTCACCTTTTTTGTGGAGCCCTCCATCAGGAAAGTATAATATATTCCCAATTGCTCCGGCAGAACGGCCAGAAGCTTCTCGTCAAAGGTATAGCGGAATCTTTCCACCCCCTGAAGATTGAAAAGCGCGCATTCATAGTCATTCCGTACCAGGATCTCCCCGTTCGGCAGAAATTCCACCGTGTCATAGTCCATGGTAAAATTCTTTTCCATAACCAGTCGTCCCCGGCGGTCATAAACTGCCATATGCCTGGAGTTTTCCTCATCATTGCTGTTTACGATCAGTCCAAAGTGGTTTTTCTCGTAAAACACGCTTCGGATTTCCTCCTCAACCGGAATTTCCTCCGAAGGAGTCGGCTTCTGAGCCCCGGTAAACAGAAGAACCCTGTCATCTCCGAAGGCTGCGAGAAGCTCCTCCGTCAGAAACGAAATCTCCGGCACCACCAGCCGCTCATACTGATAGGTTCCGACGATATTGTCCTCTTCGTTCTGACCTACGGATCCGAAGTTATAAAAGGTCAGGGTTGTACTGACCTCACGTCCTGTGGGAACGATCGATGCCAGAGCCAGCTTTTTTCCTCCGGGAGAGATCGACAGAGAGACAGGGTAGCCGCTGTTTCGGACAAACAGCTCTCCGCTGGCCAGTTCCTTTGCGTCGGCATCATAAATCCGTAAATAGTATTCATTATCTCCCGACAGCAAAACAGCCGTCGTGCCCTGTGATGCGATAGAAAACGCATAGATCGGGATCGTGGTCGAAAGATGACCCCGGTTTCCTTCTTTATCTATAAGGTAAAGCTCCGTTCCACCCACATCGCCGATCGCCACATAACCGTCCCGAATATCCACGATCGGATTTTCCATTTCAAAGGTCTGATTCCAGACCAGCTCATTCTCGGAAGAGGTAAAGAAGGCTCCGTCATTACTGTATTTCAGTATTCCGTCGGAAAAATGTACGAATTTTGTGGCCGGCGTATCCGATCGGTCCTCGACGCTCTTCTCCACAAAATCGCGGTATTCTCTGTAGGTAAAGGTATGATATAGAAAATACAGTGCGCCGAGTATGAGCACAATCAAAAGAAGGGTCCGAACAAACACCCATCTTCTGTGTCTGTGGATCCTGGCATGGATTTCGTTTTTCAGTTGTTCCGCTTCTCGATCCGTATTTTCCTGCATAACACTACAGCTCCGTGCGTCCCTCCAGAGCACGGAGCAGAGTAACCTCGTCAATGTATTCCAGGTCCCCGCCCACCGGAACTCCGCTGGCAATACGGGTAACCTTAATTCCTGTCGGCTTGATGAGCTTGCTCAGATACATGGCCGTCGTTTCTCCCTCCAGGCTGGAGTTTGTGGCAATAATGACCTCCTCCACATCCCCCGCCAGTCTCTTCATCAGCTCCTTGAGCCGGATATCCTCCGGCCCGATTCCGAGCATCGGAGAAATGGCGCCATGCAGAACATGGTAAACTCCTTCATATTTCCGGGTTTTTTCATAAGCGGCCAGATCTCTGGTATCCTCCACCACCATGATCGTTTTTTTGTCTCTGGCGGGATTGGAGCAGATCGGGCACAGCTCCTTATCCGTCAGCGTAAAGCATTCCCTGCAGTAACGCACATGGGTTCTGGCGTTCAGAATCGTATCCGAAAGCTTTTTTACATTTTCCTCCGGCAGATTCAGGATATGAAAAGCCAGCCGCTGAGCGGACTTGGCGCCGATGCCCGGAAGCGCGTTCAACTGCTGGATCAGTTCCCGGATCTCTCCGCTGTAATACTCCATACCGGCCCCCGCTTACAATAACCCGTTCAGTCCCCCGGTAAATTCGGACATTTTGCTCTGGGAAAGCTCTTCCATTTTACGGAGCGCTTCGTTTGTGGCCGCCATGATCATATCCTGAAGCATCTCAACATCCTCTGGATCCACTGCTTCCGGATCAATCTTAACCTTTGTCACTTCCTTTTTTCCGGAAACCGTTACCTCCACGACTCCGCCGCCGGAGGAAGCTGTCACTTCCTTATCCTCCAGCTCCTTGCTGGCTTCCTCCATCTGACGCTGCATGCGCTGCGCCTGTTTCATAAGATTGTTCATGTTCCCGGGCATTCCTCCCGGAAATCCGCCTCTTCTGGACATTTTTTCACTCCTCTTCTATTTCCATATTAATCATTTCCGACAACAGCTCCCGAAGATCCGGTTCCTCCCTGCCGCCGTCCCGGTTTCCGGGCACGACCTCCAGCTCCACCCTCCGGCCCGCTCTCTCCTCGCACGCCTTTTCCACCAGCTCGAGGGCTTCCGGCGTTGTACACAGGCCGTAGCGGATCTCATCATCGATCAGGATCCTCAGTTTATTTTGATTCGAAAGGGAAAGCCTGGCACCGGCAAAGCCGTTTCGTACGGGATAGCCCGCAGCCAGAGAATCCACCAGCTCCCCCCAATCCAGGATCAGAGCCCGGATGTCGTCCGGTATGGCCGGCAAAAGCTCCTTCTTTTTTTCCGGGGAGATTTTCTTCTCCACCGGTGCGCTTCGCGGCGCATAAGCCGGTGCCGGCTCCGTTACACGCACAGGAACACCCTCCTCCAGCTTTTTCTCCAGCTTCTCCACCCGTTCCAGAAGAGAAGCCGTATCCGTTTCCGTCTCACTTTTGATAAGACGGATCAACGCTACCTCCGTCAGTATCCGTTTTTGTGCGGAATACCGCAGCGAAGAGGAAAGCTCCGAGCAGATCCGGATACAGCGCATCAGAGAGTTTACGGAGGAGGCTTCGGCCTGTGTCTTCAGAACAGCCATGGCCTCCGAGGAAAGATCCACGATTCCCTCGGGATCACCAACGCTCTTCACAAGCAGAAGGTTTCTCAGGTATAAGCAGAAATCATTTACGAACAACGAAAGATCCGAGCCATGAAGGACCACCCCGTCAACCAGCTTTAATGCACCATAAACATCCTCCTTCAGAACCGCCTCATAAAGACCGGCAAAAAGCTCTGAATCCGAAGCTCCGAGCGCGCTGAGTACCCGGTCATAGGTCAGCTCCTCCCCCAGATAAAACGCAATCGCCTGATCCAAAAGAGAGATTCCGTCCCGCATCGAGCCGTCTGCCATCCTTGCGATGTAGTTTACCGCCTTTTCCTCCGCGCGGATTCCCTCCTTATCCAGGAGCTCCTTCAGCCGCGATGCAATGGTTGCCACAGGGATACGGCGAAAATCGTATCTCTGACAGCGGGAAAGGATCGTATCCGGGATCTTCCGGACCTCTGTGGTCGCCAGAATAAAGATCACATCAGAGGGCGGCTCCTCCAGCGTTTTCAGCAAAGCATTAAACGCAGATTCCGAGAGCATATGCACCTCGTCAACAATATAAACGGTAAATCTGCCCTCCGCGGGAGAATACCCTACCTCCTCCCGGATCTGTCGGATCGTTTCCACACCGTTATTGCTGGCGGCGTCCATTTCGATCACATTGAGAGCGTTTCCCTCCGTTATCGCTCGGCAGACCGCACATTCTCCGCAGGGCTCACCGTCCTTCGGATTCTCACAGTTTACCGCCCGTGCAAAAATCTTTGCAACAGAAGTCTTACCTGTCCCGCGGGTCCCGCAGAACAGGTAAGCATGACCGATCCGATCGGCTTTGATCTGGTTTTTTAAGGTTGTGACTATGGCATCCTGCCCCTTTACGTCTGAAAACAGGGCAGGACGAAACTTACGATAAAGCGCTGTATACATCAGTCACCGAAGCTGATTCCGACACATTTTGCTTCTTTAATGATCGTTCCGTCGGGATCCACGGCCTTAAGCTTTCCGGCAGATTCCTCCAAAGGAATTCTCTTGGTTCCGCGATTCACCATACCGATCATAACGCCCCATTCGTTATCCAGAATAGACATGGCCGCCGCAGCGCCGAGTCTGGTACATAATACGCGATCATAGGGATCGGGATCGCCGCCTCGCTGGGCATGGCCGGGCACCACTACGCGGACCTCAGCCCCGGTCTTCTTCTGGATCGCTTCCGCGATTTCGTAGGAGACAGAAGGATATTTGTAGTTTTTCATCTTTTCCTTATATTCCTTCTTGGAGAGCTTGGCGTCCTTTTTGCTGATCGCGCCTTCAGCAGCGGCGATAATTGTAAAGCCCTTTCCGATCTTATTACGTTTTTCTATGCCCTTAATGATCTTGTCAATATCATACGGGATCTCGGGGATCAGGATAATATCGGCGCCGCTGGCCATACCGGCATTCAGCGTAAGCCAGCCTACCTTATGCCCCATAACCTCCACGATAAACACCCGATGGTGGGATGCGGCGGTCGTATGAATCCGGTCGATAGCCTCTGTCGCGATATCAATGGCACTCTGGAAGCCGAAGGTTACATCGGTTCCCCAGATATCGTTATCGATGGTCTTCGGAAGATGGATCACGTTCAGTCCTTCCTCCCGAAGAAGGTTGGCGGTTTTCTGCGTTCCGTTCCCGCCCAGGATCACAAGGCCGTCCAGATTCAGCTTATAATAGTTATGCTTCATCGCCTCAACCTTGTCCAGTCCGTTTTCATCCGGCTCACGCATGAGCTTGAAGGGCTGGCGGCTCGTTCCGAGGATCGTCCCGCCCATGGTCAGGATACCGGAAAAGTCTCTGCCGGTCAGAAGTCTGTAGTTTCCGTAGATCAGCCCGTGATAACCATTGAAAAATCCATAGATTTCCAGCTCATCCAGATTTTCGCTCAGTCCCTTCACCACACCTCTCATGGCGGCGTTCAGTGCCTGGCAGTCTCCCCCGCTGGTCAGCATTCCGATTCTTTTCATACGCTTTCTCCCTCTCTTTCAGTCTGATTGGTAAATCCGCTGTACTTACAGCCCACAACCCGCAAGCAGCAGCGCTACAACATGATTATAACATAATATTATGGGAAGTCACTTGAAAATACTTTCCTTTTCCTATATACTAAAGAAGTTCTGTTATCGGTCAGAGACGCTGCACATCCATCCGGCAGCCTCCTCCGGGCAATAACAGTTGTTTATAAGCAGAGGTACTCAAGTGGTCCAAGAGGTGGCACTCGAAATGCTATAGGCCGGTCTCCGGTGCGTGGGTTCGAATCCCACCCTCTGCGTTTCTCTATTAAAGCTTTACAAATCCCTGTTTTCTCAGCGCATACTGATCTTCCGTTCGCGCTCCTTTACCTTCTTTTCCTTATAAAGCATCTCGTCCGCAGTATCGATCCACTGCTGGATACCGGTCATGTTGATCTCATATTTGGCATAACCCATGCTGATGGAAAGCTCGTACGGATACTCTCCGGATGCGTTTGTCTCATCCTCCAGCTCCCGGATTCTTTTCACGATCCGCTGCAGCTCATCCCAGGCTTCAGTCACGATAATAAACTCGTCTCCGCCGAAACGGGCTATAAAATTCCGGTAATTTGAGTGTTTTACGGCCTTTTTCAGGATATCCGTCATTTTAACAAGCGCCCGGTCCCCCTCTACATGACCGAACTTGTCATTGATCTGCTTGAACTTATCAATATCAAAGATCATCAGATAAAGATGCTCCTTGATCTCGGGATTCCGCATCTCCGAAAGCATGTATTTGTTCAACTGGTTACGATTGTTCAGCTTGGTCAGCGGATCCGTGGAGATCTTGTTGTCCTGATTTGTAATATAGGTCAGCAGAATACAGATCACAAAGCCATAGCACAGAGACGGTGCGTTCGGATGAAACACCTGGAAGGCGCCGAGGATCAAAAAGGACAGGGGAAAGGTTCCCGTCACGAAGTAGGTCTTTTTTTCCATCGCCCTTTCCTCACGGGCCGCACGGATCCATGCATGAAAGGCGGTGATGATAACATAGACGAACATGACCCCGAAGCTGAGACCATCGGCAGCTCCGCGCGTTACCGCAAAGCCCGTCGCATTTTTCTGGACGCTGATGAACCATCCGGTCACGGGTGTTAAGGCGATCAGAACGGAAAATGCCGCAAAGGGGATGCTCATCCCGATCCGGTTTTTCCGCGACGAGACCATTTTTGTTTCAAGCAGGGACTCCGAGTAAAGGAACCAAAAGCAGCCGACGCTCATCTGCGAGATGCAGTAAAGAATATAAAAAAGATAGATTCCCTCCGCCCCGAGGCTGGTCGTCCGGTTCATGCTATAGCAATGGAAGATGCTGCTGATGCAGGTCAGGATCATACCGAGAACCGTATTGGCCAGGAGAATCCGATTTTCCTTCTTTTCTGAGCTCCTGAGAACAAAAAAGAGCATCATTGCAAGAAGGAGGATGCACATTATATTCGTTTCAGCGTGAAAATGGAAGGAATAGATCATAAGGCTGTTTCTCCCAGACGGATTTTTCCGTCCGCGATTTCCGACAAGATTTCCACCAAAAATAAGTGCTCCCGTTCAAGCACACGTTCTCTGAGGCTTTCCGGCGTATCCCCGGGCAAAACAGGAACCTTGGCCTGCGCAATGATTTCGCCGCTGTCATATACGGCATTCACGCGATGGATCGTTACCCCGGTTTCCTTCTCCCCCGCTTCCAGAACGGCCGTATGAACCTTCATATCGTACATGCCCCTCCCGCCGTATTTCGGAAGCAGCGCCGGGTGGATATTAAAGACGCGGTCCCTGTACCGCTCCAGAATCCTCGGATCCAGGAGTTTCATATAACCGGCCAGAAAGATCATATCCGGCCGATAGGCATCAAGAACAGACAGAAGTCTTTCGGTCAGGGCCTCCTTCCCGCCTTCTGTCTCCTCGCTTATATGGAAACGGTCGATTCCCTCTTTTTCCGCCCGTTTCAGGGCAAGCGAATCTCCGTTATTGCTTATGACCACCACGACCTCGCCGCGGATCTTTTTTTCCCTGCAGCCATCCATTATGGCCTGGAGGTCGCTCCCGCCGTGGGAAGCAAACACCGCTATTCTCACGATTTTCACCTTTCGAACAAGCACTTAGCTTCTATTATAAAGGTTTTTTTTGGATTTTCAACCGAACTTCCGATGGTCTGTCTTGAACTTGTGTTATTTTTAATCGTATAATATGCATATGGATTTTACAAGCATAACAAAAGACAACTACAATCTCTTTCAGCCCCTGCTCTCCTATCGCCTTCTATCCGAGGGTTGTCTCTTTACCGGAGCAGTGGTTGACCAAAGCCCTGCGGGGGCAGCCGTTTTTTCTGCCTGCGGCGACGTTCTATCTCTGGACTATCTTTATGTTCCGGCGCTCCTTCGGCGTCAGGGAATCGGAAAGGCCCTGCTGCAAGCCTCTCTGGAGGAGATTCGCAAGCTAAAGGACATTCCGCTCCACGTCAGCTTTCCGGAGTACCGCCACGACCTTATGGGTTTTTTTGGAAGTCTGAATTTTCGTTATCTGAGAGACGGAGACTGCTTTACCTCGCCCCTGACGACCTGGCTGGATTCAAAGGCGCTTAAGGCTTTGTATGAAAAAACCGAATTCGGAGACGTGGTCTGCCTGACAGATCTGACCTTTTCGGAGAGGGAGCAGCTCGAGGAATGTATGCGGAAGGAGGATCTCGATCCCGGTGTCCTGGACTATCCCGAGGTCGACAAGGCTTCCTCTTTTGTCGAGATGGACCAGGAAACCGGGGAGCCGGAGGCCTGTATTCTGGTTGAAAAGAGCAAAGCGCAGCTTTCCATCCTGCTGCTCGCCAACTTTTCCCACCAGCCCGAGGATCTCCTGGCTCTGTTTTCCGAGCTTAGCAGCCGCTGCGGTCAGGAGCTCCCTATAGACAGCGAGGTGGTCTTTCTGACCATGGATGAGGGAATGAAGAAGCTCGCCCTGAAGCTGGCTCAGGATCCCGCCGGTGTAAAGCCTCTCGGGTCCATGATAAGCCTTGTTGAGCCACTCAATGAAGCCGGCGGAGCTGCATCCGGCGGGCCTTCCCTTTACAAATGCTTCTCTGACCTGAAGGCCCGGGAAGCGCTGAAGGATTCCTGGCTTCTGAAAATTCGGCTGCCGGAAAATACTGCCGAAAAGCTTCCTGCAGAGGAAGCAGCCGAAGCTTTCCGTTCCTGTACCTTTGCCAGGTCCCAGTTCATCAAGCGGGGCATGAAGTTTTTCAGGAAGGCCGAGCGGCAGCTTCGCTTATATGATATTCTGAAGGAGCTTCCGTCAGCGCCCCCGGAAATTGAAGAAAAACCGGTGCTTTCCGATTTTGAATACGCCTCGGACAAGGAATTTCTGGACAGGCTTCCGACAAACTATCCCCTTCTGCAGGGCCTTTTGAAGAAAAAGGATGCATATCCGGACCATGCGGCTCTTCTGGAGGAGATTTCCGAGGCCTATGAAAATCAGATTGCTCTGATGAAATCTCCCTACTATGTACTCCTGGCCGGAAAGAGCGTGGAAAAGTTCTCGGAAAAGCATCTGACAAATATCCGGAAAAACCTGGAGCTGGAAAGGCAGAAGGACGTTTCGTCCCCTGACGTTTCCCCTATCGAGAAATATCTCCGCTTTCTGGAGAGAAGCAGAAAGGAAAACGTTTTCGGAAAAGGAAAGAAAGTGAAGCTGTAGAAGGAGAACCGATGCGGACAAAAAAAATACTTGAAGAACTTTATAATACCCTGAAGGACGCCGGAGCAAAAGAGCTCACCTTTTCCGAAAAGGAAGAAACCGGCCTGCCCTATGATGTGGTCGTAATGCTTCTGGACGGCTTCGGTACCACGACAAATACCGCCCAGTGCGAATTCTATTTTCTTACAAAGGAGGAGCTGGGGACAGATATGTTCTTCTGCCGGATCACGCTCACCGAGGAGGTAGTTCCGGAGAACATCCCCGGTCTTTGTGCGGAGATCGCCGTTTTGAACCTGGAGCTTCCGCTTGGTGCCTTTTCCTTTGATGTTATGGAAAACGCGCTTATCTACCAGGCAAATCTCCCTCTTTCACCCGGCTTATCTACCATAGAAATACAGGAGGAAGCGGACGGTTGCATTGCCTCGGCCATTTCCGTATCGGGGCGTTTTGCAGGGACACTGGTTCCGCTGGCTGTTACATGGAGGCGATGACATTGGATATCAAACGACTTTCGGCACATGACCCCTTCCTTCTGGAAACCGCCCCTCCGGAAGCCCTTTACGAGGGAGAGGATAAGAAAACGGATCTTCTTGGCTTCGGCGGTTATCTGGAGGACGAGCTTTGGGGCTATGCGCTTTTTGCTCTGGAGCCGGACTCCGAGATTGTAAAGCTCAGGTATCTTTATACTGTTCCCGAGCACAGGCGGCAGGGAATCGCAAAGGACCTGATCCGCCATGCCTGCGCTTTCTTTAAAAAGCGCCATAAACCGGCGATTGCCTGCCGGCTGCTTCAGTCGCCGGAGGAGATATCCCTTACGGATGATATTCTTTACCGCTGCGGCTTTGTTCCGGTATCGCTTCTGGACCGTTTCTTTGTATACGAGGCTGAGGATCTTCTGGACGCCGCGGAGCTCACCGGCTTCCATGACGATCAACCGGCAGAGCCCTTCCCGGCCCAGATACGGGGAAAAATCCTCTATGTTGAGATTGACGAAAAGACTACGGGCGGGGACTCCGGGCTTACCCGCCGCATAACCGCTTCCCTCCGTCAGGCAAGAGAACCCATGGGGGATGATTTTCGGGTGGTACTCCACTTCACAAAGCCGGAGTCCTTTGAAAAAATCGTGGCATTTCTCGGACAGCCGGAGGAGCATTATCTGATTCATGACCTGTGTCTGCTGTTGGAAGCCGAATCCCTTTAACGGTCGTTCTTTGGTTTCTTACGGGAGCCGCGTCCGTACGGAATAAGTCAGATACAAGCTGACGCTTATCGAGGAGTAAACGAAAATGGAGCATGAAACAAATATACAGGAAGAGCAGAAGCTTCAGAATACTGTCATCATAAACGATTATACGCAGCAACGGGAGGAGGAGCAAAACCACGACCTCCTGTTTCGGGTTCCGCTCATTCAGGATCAAAGGACCCCTGAGCAGATAGCTGCCGACGAAGCCAGAGAGGAGCACGAACACTTTCTCGCCAGCAAACACTATCGCGTCATACGGTTTCTGGATGACAGGGTCATGCAGCTTTCCGAAGAGCTTCAGGCGAAAAAGCAGACCTTAAAAGCCCTGGTTTCTCCGATCCAGAAGAGCTATCGCCAGGTCAAAAACAGCATCCGCGAGACAGAGCTATACAAAAACCATCTTCTCAAGCAGCATGCCGCCAATCTTGAGCGGGCCAGAACGCGGCTGAACGAGGATCCGATGCTGACAACAAAGAGGAAGGCCGCATCCTTTCTCACCTTTCTCAAGCTTTATCCGGACGCGGTTGCGCTCTGGAAGGAGCAGAACCGGGAAACTCTGGACCATTCCCTTTCCTTCACGGGAGAACCGGCGGATTTGCTGCGGGACTGCGAAAGAATGTTCCGTGCGGATAACCGGCGCACCGGGATCGCCAAAGAAAGGGGCTTTCTAAAGGCATCCGTCCTCGGAGAGGATATGGAGGTCGATCTCCTGTCGGACGCGTTGAAAAAGGCCCGTGAAAGAGATAAGTCAGAGCCCGACGAACCCCTTCCCGAGGAGGAACAGGGCGTCTCGGAGGAGCAGAAAAAAGCCGTGGAAAAGGCTGATATCTGGCTCCTCGGCCGTGCCACGAGAAAGGATGCGCCGATGGACTTTGTGCAGAAGGTGCTGATGTCCTCGACCCGGGAAAAGCTGTTTCTCTACCACCAGATCGAAACCGGGCGGCTGGAGTCCGCGGGGGGCTCGGATGCGCTCGTGTCTCAGGTGGATTACATACCGAATCTTTCGATCATCAAAAAAAGACTTATGGGAGCGCCCTTCCACCTTTGGAACAAGCTCCGCCACCGCGGGGCCAGAGCAATGCACTGGGAGAAGCTGGATGGAGCCTATGAGCTCATGAGAGCGCCGGAGATACGTGAAGAAATCCGGTCTTTCGGGAGTCTCGATTCTCTGAACAGGATTCCCGGAATGGATCTTTCCGCAGCGTTCAAGGCCGCCGCCCGCTGCCAGCAGGCAATTGAAAAGCGGGATAACAGCGTCTTTTTCCTGAAGCGGGTGCGAAACGAAGAGGTCATGGATGCCGCCAAAGCAGCCTTTGCTGCCGTAGAGCCTGTGATGAAGGAGCTTCTGGCGCATATGCCGAAGCAGGGAGAGAAGGCCTTCTCGGATACCGCCCGTTCGGGCTTTAAGGAATCCGAGAAAATGTCCAATCTGATGAAATTTGCCTTCACCCAGACTGCGAGTCTCGGCGGCAAGATAAATCAGGTACCCCTGCTTTTTCAGGATGCGATGAAGGAAGCCGTGATTGCTTCAAAGATACATCAAACCGATGCCACCATGGCCGGAATGGATATCCAGAACATGATGACCGGTGTAAACATTACGGCAGGCGCCTTTACCACCATGACCGGGATCATGGCGCTGATGGGAACATTAAAGGGAATCCTTCTCGCCACCGGGGCTATTCTGTCCGGAGACCTGGACTGGAGCAGCATAACCTCAACCGTCCTCGGGCTCGGAAAGGGCGCCGTTGCAGGCGGCTTTGCCACCTCCGCCGGAATCACAAGTATGATCTACGCGCCGGCTATCGGCCTTCAATCCGCGGGACTTCTCAGTGATGCTTCGAAATGGGTGACCTCTATCGATCATATGAAGGTGGGCATGAAGGCTGCCGGTGCCACAGTGTCCGGATTGTCCCTTGGTGTGGATATGGCCAGCGGCCTGATCCAGGGCAGAAACTTTATCCATCATCACATCGGAAGCCGCGCGATCAATACCTTAAAGGAGCAGGGAAAACTGACCGGGATCGATGCGGACTATGCCAAAGGAATCGTTCGTCTGGACCGGCGAAACAAGGCAAAGAAAGCCATTGAGACAACGGCGAGTGCGGTCGGAAATACGGTTACCCTGACCACAACCCTGATCGGTGCGCCGGCAGGGGCCCTCGTCGGCCTCGGGATCAATATGACCACCCAGATTGCCACGAAGATCACAACGTCTCTTCTGACCAAATGGAGCATGAAGAAGACTGTGGACGAGTTCCTGCAGCTTGATGATCTGGAAAAAATACGGGGAATGTACAAGGATCCCGAGCTTCTGGATATTGAGCGCCTGAAGAACGATTCGTCGTCGCTGAACCGGCTGAAGGACGGCCTGCGGGAGCACATGGCGGCAGAGCTTGGTTACAGCAGTTACAAAACACTCTACAAACACGTAGTGAAAAAATACTCCGCTTTCCTGTTTCAAAAGCTGTTTTTCCATGTTGTGGACGGAAAAAAGGTTCCCTATACCAAAAGCACCCAGCCGAAGGACGATCCGGAGGTGGAGGCCTACAGGCAGCTTGTCAAGGGACTGGGCTTAAGAGTCCGCTATCCGAAGGATATGACAGGAACCGGGCGGCACCCGTCTCCGGTCATGATCACCGCCAAGCTGATGGGTTAAGATGAGGAGCATAGCATGAAAGAGATCATAGAAAAACAGACAAAAGCCCTGGAGCTGGTATGTGAACGTCTGAATGAGGACAGGCTCCCTGCAAAAATGGTGGACGATGAAGTAAAGACCCTTACGATCCTTTTCTCCAATCTGATCGAGGAGGAGGATGTGTATGCGGATGTGTTTTTCCTTCCCCAGAAGGAGGAAATGAACCAGCTCGGCTTCTGTGTGCTTCGGTTTGAGCTCCCGGGGATGGAAGCGCTCGAAGAGGAACACGCGCTGGATCTGTGCGTCGGCGCATCGATGATCGGTGCAAATCTGCTTCTGGGCGGGTATGCGGTTGAAACGGAGGAAGGCAGTCTTCCGGTAAAAGGGCTGTATCTCCGCGCCACGCTGCCGTTGCTTACCTCCTTCGATAAAGAGAAGCTGGCCGCTGAGATCCGCGAGGCCCTTTCCGTCATGGCTACGGAGCTCGCCGATTCCGCGCCGAAGCTCCTCGCGCTGGCGAAGGGACAGATGACGACCGACACCTTTATTTCCCTGTTAAACGAATAATTTCTGCAGAGACGAATCATATGAACAAAAAAACTCTTCTTTTATTTGATCTGGACGGAACCATCACGGACTCCGCTCCCGGAATCACCAAAAGCGCAGCCTACGCTCTTGAGAAATACGGGATTCAGGTAAAGGATCCGGCCTCCCTTACCTTCTTTGTCGGGCCGCCCTTGGAATATACCTTTGAAACAAGATACCGTTTTTCCAAGAAAAAGGCGCTGGAAGCGGTGTCCTATTTTCGTGAATATTACCGCAGAAGCGGCTGGAATGACTGTTCCCTGTATCCCGATACAAAGTCTACTCTTGAGAATCTGAAAAAAAGAGGCTACCGGATCGCGCTCGCCTCCAGTAAAAATGAGCCCATGTGCGTACAGATCCTTTCGCACTTCGGCCTGATTTCCCTGTTTGACGGGGTGTACGGAGCCGAGGCTGACGGGCCGCGGCGGGATAAGCCCGCCGTATTAAGCTATGCTTTGGACTCGAATCCGAATATACCCAGGGAAGAAGCGATCCTGATCGGAGATACGGAATTTGACGCCCGGGGAGCCGCCGAGGTCGGGATCGACTGTCTCGGCGTATCCTACGGCTGCGGCGATCCCGAAGCGATGAAGAGGATCGGCGTGGTCGGCATGGCCGGGAGCATGAAGCGGGTGGAGGCTTTCTTTCCGTAAGGCAGCCAGCCTAAGGATTAAGCCACCTTCTCCAAAAAAGCATAGAAAAACCCAGGAAAGCCACTCCTGGCGTCGGACAAATGTCGGACAAATCGACGTAAAACTTCACATTCACTAACTCACCAGGATAAAAAGAAAACCCGCAAAGCCTTTATTAATAAGCCTTGCGGGTTATCGGCGTGACTGGATTCGAACCAGCGGCCTCTACGTCCCGAAGAGCCTGATTTACGGTTCCATCCGAGGAAGATAAGATCCTTTAAGGGCAGCTAAGCCATTGATAATAGAGGCTCTCAGACACATTCAACAAGAATTGTCAGGCAAAACAAATGTTTGTTTTCAAACACGTTTTGTGGATCATTTTGTGGATCAAATGTAACCTGACGGGCGTGCTAATTTATAGTAATCGGCAAAAACCTTTTCGTTTTGTCGTCGTTCAAATTCGTCTCTACATATTGCAGATTTTCCCTTACGTGCTATACTTGAGGTATGAGTGAAGGCATTAGCAAAACAACAGCACAGATCGACTGGCATTCAGGATTCGCCGGAGGGCTCGCACTTTCCTTTCGGAAATATCGTGCCGATATAGAAATTGAGAGAGAGCATACTCTATCAAATGAACCTCTGCGGATCGACTTCATGGTCATCAAGAAGGACAGGGATTTTGTGATCGACAATTCTGTCGGAAGGATGTTCCGGAAATATAACATCATTGAATACAAAAATCCGTCAGACGCCCTGAACATTGACGTTGTCTGGAAATGCATCGGATATGCAGCCATATACAAAAGCCTCGGCGCAAAGGTCAATGAGATTCCCGACAGCGAGCTGACCATCTCGATCTTCCGAAACGCCAGACCACGAAATCTCCTGCAGATGCTGGAAGAAGAAGGGCGGTCCGTAGATAATCCTTACCCCGGCATATACCGGATTAATGGATTGTCCATCCTTCCGCTTCAGATCGTGGTACCGACAGAACTCGAAGAAGACGATTTCCGTGCTCTTCGGATCATGATGCCGAATGCGGACATTGATTCCGTCCGGGCGTTTTTGAAAGAAGCCAATGGATATACCGAAAAAAGCGATCGGCTGGATGCCGACGCCGTGTTGAATGTAAGCAACCAGTCAAATATTCCGCTATTCAAAGAGATTAAGGAGGATCCGACTATGTTTGATTCGTTAAGAGAGCTTATGAGTGAAGAATTTGAAGAAGCCGAAAACAGGGGACGTGAGCAGGAGAAGAACAGTCTGATTGAAAACATGCTTCGCAGCGGCAAAACCCCGGAGGAGATCAGCACCTTTACCGGAATTGATCTTTCCATTGTCCAACGTGTGCAGGAATCCTTGCTGCAGCCGGCGTAAGTGTCTTGTATTTTTCACTTGCATGACAAAGGAAAGATTTATTATATTTGAGTACAAAAGAGCCGCCCAAATGGCGGCTCTTTTTCTTAATCCTTCATTTAATTATTCGATGTATACATGACTTCCAACCCGTTATCCGGATGATATCCTTATCTGATGTCCTTCCCCATCAGTCGGTCATATACCTTCTGGGCGCTTTCGTTATCCTGCTTGCCGATCACATCCTTGCAGCCGATGGCCGCCAGCAGCAGGGAAGCCTTCATGAACTGTACCGGATCGGTGCCGAAGGGACTGGTAGCCTGCAGCAGGGTCTGCACGATATTCCAACCCACGAAGGCTGCCTGCTCGGAGAAGTCCTTAAAGCCGTAAGCTTTCCGGAAAAGCTCCGCATTGCTCATGTTTTCCATGAACTCCGCTTCACTCTTTCTGAGAACCGCATCCTTAAGGAGCTCTCTGGACCCCTTTTCATCCCGGAGCTTCTGGTCGTCCATGATCTTCTGGATATTTTCACCCCTTAATGCCTGGATCTCTTTCCCCAGAGGTCCTTCATTGGCAAAGTACTTTTCGATGAGCTTCTTATCCTGGCACACGGACATGATGAAGCGGGCTGTATGCAGTGTTTCGGTAACGATAGCCCTGATGCCGCCCACAAAGGTATTGGTAAATGCCTGTATACCGAAACTGCTGCCGGACATCACATTCACAAAGGTGGTGAAGGTCTCCACGATATCTCTCGCGTTGGCGCTCTTTACAGCCACAGAACCCACCTCATTCAGGATCCAGTCCTTATTCAGCTGATTATCCTTGGTCACCATCTTCTGGGCTTCGGTCTGTACCTTGGAAGCCTTCGCGTTCTTCTCCTGGCGCTCCTTCTGAAGCTCCGCTTCATTTTCCAGAGGCTTGTTTACGTTCCGGATATTCTTGACGTCTAAGACCACATTGTAGAGACCGGTGATACCGCTGGCCGTCTGCTGCAGGGCTTCGCCACCGATCTTTGTCACACTTTTCGCCGTTTCGGAGACCATGGCAAGGGCGCCGCCCGCACTCATTGCGGAGGATCCTCCAAGTCCCACATATCCAAGGTATTCCGTAGTCTTATTTTTGCTGACTGCAGGGACTACAATGCCGGAGCTCAGCATCTTGTTCTTCATCTTGGGGCTTAAGGCCATCATCATGATCCGCTGCCCGAAGCCGTAACCCGGAATGGCTCCTTCCAGCTCTGCCCGCACTCTCCTGCCGAAGAACCGGGTGGCGCGGAAGCCGGAGCGGTACAGGTTCTTTCTCATGAAGCTGTAGTTGTACATGAAACGTCCGTATTTATTGATGTCTCCGGCAGAGCGGTATTGTTCCGCTTCTCCCACAAGAAGCTTCCTTTCGCCCTCTGTACGTTTCACAAATTTCAGCGCGTTTCCGAAGAGATTCCAGTCCACGCCGGTGCTTCTTCCTCCCACATAGACCCAGTTAAAGATCTTCTTTCCTTCCATCATGTCGGCAAAGTTCTTTTTGTTCTTTGCATCTCTGGCATCAGAGACCTGGGTGGACACCAGACTCTTCATGGCATCCCGGACGTCATACTGGGTGGTCGCCAGAACATTCTTCTGTCCCGGTGTACTGAAATGGTCAATGTAGTAATCAGCCAGCTGATCTCTTCCGATCTCGTTGACGTACCGGTTCTCATTCTGACCGATGGCCGTGGTAAAGGTGCCGTCCGTGGAAATGTCCAGAATATCCCGGTGCTTTAAGGCGTGCACCACCAGCATCCTCTCGTTTTCAGACATTCCCGAGAATGCGGAGATCATAGGCATTGCCTCTTTGGGATTCTTCTTTGCTTCCCTGGTAAGGAAATCAAGGAAGTAGCCAAAATGATTGGTGGTTTCATCTTCAAATCTTTCCTTGATCTCTTTTCCAAGCGCTCTGGCCGCCACGTTGGGGGAAGAAGAATCAGTGGTATGTTCCACGGTCTGCCTGCAGAGCTGGATTCTTAAGTTCTCTTCCTCGATCTCCTTCACCAGATCCATGGCCCGATCCAGCATCTGCCAGTCAATGGTCGTCTTCCGTTCCAAAGCGCCCTTGGCGAAAGAGCTCTCGGTGATCCCATTCTTGCCGAGATCCTTATCATCCCGAAGCTGGAAGCTGAACAGGGTTTCTGCCGCCTTATCGAACATCTCTTGGGTGATGGAACGGTTCAGCTCCGCAATGAATTCATGATCCATGCCATCCGGCCGCATGAAGGAATTCTTGATGGCTTCCCGCCGCTCTTCATTTACAAAAGCAACTCCGCCCAGGAAGAAGGAGCTCACATACCCTGCGCTGGTGGTATAATCGATGGCTGTTCTGTCCTGAAGGACGTGAAGCAGCATATTGATCTGCACATCATTATAACTCTCAAATTTCTTGATGATCTTTGCCACCGTCTTATCCTGCCCGGCTTCCTCTTTCCCGTAATTTTTGAAGAATTCCCGGAAGGTCTTTGCACCGTAATACTGCTTGGAGTCCAAGGCCTCCTTTGCCCTCTCGTTCTGGCTCATCAGTCCGGCGAAGGCTCTTCCCACATCTCCCGTAAGGCTTCCGTTGGAAAGCATATTGAAGTCCTTGGGTCTCATCTCGTTCTTCTTCATCATGCAGAACTGGGTGTACTTGTAGGCCTTCTCAAACATGGTGACGGAAAGGCGCCGGAAGCCTGTCTTTCTGTCCGTCTTCATCAGCCGGCTCATGACCAGATTGTAATCGATCTTGGGCGCAAAGTCCTGATCATAGATAAAGGCGGCCAGCTGTTCCTGCATCTCCAGTTCTTTTTTGTATTCCTTGTCCTTGTCCCTGATGGCAGCGTTGGAAGTGAACTTCTCATTTGTCGTAAGACCGATATCCGGGAAGGTAAGGGCGATGGCAAACACCTTCTGTTCTTCCACCGTAAGGTTGTTGTACATCTTGATGAGATCCTTCTTTCCGGACATGGCGATCTCTTTTTCGACATCGGCCCTGGTGCAGTTTTCGGAGCTCATCAGTTTTTCCTCTGCCGTCAGAGTCTTATCGTCAATATGCTGCATGAGAGCGGTGGAATCCGGAAGGTAGCTTAAGGTAATGTTCCTTATGGATTCGGCGTCCAGATCATTTCTGCCTTCCGTCTTATCGCCGATCAGTTTATCGATCTGCTCCGTAATGCTCTTTGTAAGCTCCTCGGTCTTCTTTTCTGCAGCCAGAGCCTCAAAGATATCCTTCTTGAAATAGTCGAAGAGTCCCAGTTGCTCCTTCGGCTTATCCGTTGCCACATTGATCTTTTCCACAGCAGCGTCCACCAGCTCAAAGTATCTTCTCTTCTTATCGCAGGCCTCCTTAAACTGCTCTTTTGTCATGGTGAAACGGGCAATATCCATTTCTTCCATGAATTCTTCGTAATCCCTCTTTGCGATCCGGGAAACCGGCTCCTTGATGTTGATGGCCGCGTCTCTTTCCTTCAGCTCTGTAAGGATCTCCTTCACATCACCCTCATGGGTTCCGTCCAGAGGAAGGGCCGTGCGGTTTGCATTCTGGGCAAAAGCAAATACGATGGCTCTCTTGATCTGATCTTCGTCCACCGGACCGTCCTTGCCGAGCTCCTTACGGAGTTCCTTATCAAGGCTTACAAGCCGGACCTTTTCGGAATCAAGAACCGCCTTCAGGTCGTCTTCCTTCTTAAGGCCATAGGCCACCGCCCGTTCTGTCAGAAGACCCTTGATGAAATCTTCATCCGCGTTGTCGAAGTCTCCCCCAAAGTTCTTTTCCACAAAGTTCGATGCCTTCGTTACGGTCTTTTCATCGAACTTCGGATCGGCATTATAAGCCACCAGCCCGACAGAGCCGAGAACGGATTTCTTCTCCCTGTAGTCCGAAAGCTCACTGTTAAACTGTCGTTCCAGCATCCTGCCTTCGTTCTTCCTGATCTCCAGTTCAAGCCGGATGGCATCCTTGGCATCCAGAACATTCCTCTTGGAATAGATGTTGGCATTCCGGTCAAGAAGCTGTGCCGCCTTGAAATCCTTTATCGTTTTGATCAGGTTGGCTTTGAACTGTTCCGACGTCATGGTGAAGGCACAGGGCCTGATGAGCTGCATCAGAAGGCTGTAGTCGGCATAGATCAGATTATTCTCATCCGGCTTATTTTCCTTTTTCGCTTTCTCCTCCACCTTTCGGAGCATGGCAGTAGAACCTATGGTCTTTTTGATTTCTTCGACACCCTTCCCTCTGAAATAAAGGTCTGCCGCTTCCTTATAGAGCCTGTCCTCTTCCTCATTGTCTGAAAAAGCTTCATTCTTCGACGCTTTAACGGAGATCTGTTCCATCATTTTGTCAAGGATTATAACGTTTTCCTTGTACTGCTTATCAATCCTCTTATAGGAGTCATGCATATCCTTTTCATGGAAAAGAATGTTGAAAGCAGCGGGATCGGAGTTCAGTAACACCTCCAGCCAAAGCGTCATGCGCCCGGAAAGCAGCTGCTCTTTTTTGCCTTTTTTCTTCTTATTCTCCTTATTCTCCTCATAATCCAGTTTTTCTTCCACATCCTGCTGCATCTCCAGAATGCTCTTTTTACCGATCCTGGCATTTACGAAGGCATCATGGTAGGTGTTGATCTCTTTATACCATTTATCCTTGTCCCAGTTGGCACGATTTTTGAAGTCGGCCCAGTTGCTCATCACATACTGCTCATTGATGGGCCCGGATGCTCTGAAATCATTGCTGGAAAACACATCGAGACCTTTTCCGTAAATGCGGTTCTGCTCCTCGATATAATCCACAAATTCCGAATCGGACAATGACATGATCTTTCCCCAGGTTTCTCTGTCCCGGAACATGAAATCCCTTACGAGCTTAAACTTGCCATGTTCAAAACCGGTTCCGTAATTGTCGATATACTCTTTTCTGGCGTGGTAGAGTTCCGCGATCTTTTTACTGTTTGCCTGTCGTTCGGCGGCCTTAGCCTTATCCTTTTCGCCATACAGCTCTTCAAATTTCTTCAGAAGCTCACTGCTGTTCCCGATGCCGTATTTCCGGACATTCTCCGCCATTTCCTTCTTGTCGGTGCTGTCCTTGATCCCGGCGATCACAGGCTTCAGCTTTATAAGGATCTGATTCTTTTCTGACTGAGAGACACCATAGGCATCCAGTGCCTTTTCGACCTGAACTCTCTTCATAAGGAAATCTTTGCCTTTTTTCACAATATCCGTGTAATACTGTTCATCCTTGGAATTCAGGAAGGTCTTTTCTCCCTCCCCGCCGGCTTCAAAGTATTCCTTGCCGCAGCCGAACAAGAGGAGCTCTCCCATGCAGTCCGCAAAGGTCATTTTCTTTTCTGCCGTATCCTCCGCCTGAAGCTCCTTAAAGATGTCGATCACCGCCTTAAACATTGCCCCATCCCGGGCTGTGATCCTGTCGTTTTTCAGGAAACCGGCATTCAGGAATTCCTTCTGCAGCTTTGGATCCATAAAGTACTCGCTCAGCTTTCCTTCCCTCTTTTTCTCCGTGATGACGGCTTTGTCAAAAAGGGCTCCCAGCTTCTTGATACTTGACACGACGGCAGAAGGCTTCTTTCCTTCCATATTTGTAAGGAACATATAGATAAAGTTGGAAAATTTTTCCACATATAAACGGTCCTGGCCGTTCACATGCTTCGTTTCATCTGCCTTCTGAAGCCGGTACCAGAGCCTCTGCGCATAGCTCAGCTTCTTGATCCGATCGGTCTGGTTCACGGTCTTGCCCACCACATTGAGGTAATTGAACTTCACATTGGTGTCTTCCTCATTTACCTCCGTATTTAACATGGCGTCAATCCGCATCATGTCAACCGCAGTGGACTCTGTGGCTTCCTTCTCGTATTTCTCTGCATTTTTGGCCAGTGTTTCAGCGGTCATTTGGCCCGTAAAGAAATCCTTCAAAAGCTTTTTTTTGACACCGAAGATATCGGCATCAGCCTGACCCCGCATTCTCCATTCGTCCAGAAGGAGGCGCTGTTCTCCCTGATCTTTTGTATCCTTCACGCAGAGGATGGTCTTCAGTTGTGCGAAGAAGTCGGCATAATCAATGAGCCCTAAGTTCCCCAGCTGCTCGATGCTTCTTACATCGTCAAGATATGCGAGTTTCGCATGAAGAGCGCTCTTTTCATCCCGGAGTTCCTCTCCCAGAACCTGGGTGAAGATATCCCGGTTCTCCTTGCTCTTCAGGATTTCTTTCAATGCCGGGTCCCCGAAGATCTGCTTCTTGATGTCATCCGTCACGATCATCTTCGGCTCTTCTATGACCACGTTCTTTTTCAGCCCATCCGTAAACTCGTCCCGGCTGATCAGCGTATCTTCGTATTCCTTCAGGGCTGCCGTGTCCTTTTTCAGACCCTCTCTTTCATCATAATTCTTTGTGAGCTGGGCGTTGATGACCTTCGAAAGTCCCTCCTTGACCTTCTTCATCTTCGTCTTCACATCCTTGGCGGAATACTCTCCGTTTTCATAGGAGTCCTTGAAGACCGTAAGCCATGAGTTCTCAAAATAGTCTTCGATCTGATCCCACTGCTTCTTCGTCAGCTTCACCTTATCGCCGATATACAGAAGATTGGCATTGGATACGGACTGTCGCAGTTCGTCAGACTCCGTATACTTCTTCATGAAATCCTTGATGTCATTGTTGTAAAGCTTCTTCAGGCTTTCGATCACTTTGTTCGTCTTTTTATTGGTCTCTTCCCATTTATTCTGGTTTTTCTTGCTGACCTTGAATCCCTTCGGGCGAAGATAGTATTCATCCCGTTTTCCGTTGGCATTGATCTTATCTGCCACAATGCGCTCCATTTTGGCGGAAAGTCTTCCGGGAAGGCCGGTGCGGGCGAACTTCCGTTCCCAGGTCCTCTGGATCGTGGCGGCGGTGCCGTCAAACATCATCATGTTATCGATGGTATATTCCACGATCTCCTGAGAGATCACATTATACCCGAGGAGATATTCGCCTCCCAACCGCTTGATGAGGTTCCGCTTCAGAACCTCCTTTGCGGTATCGCAGAGCCCCATGAGGGAGATCTTCCGATCGATGACGGCGATATTGTCATGGACCGTGGCTTTGATCTTCTCGATGGTATCCTTGAAGGCCTTGTCGGAAACCCCGTAACTCTGGGAATTGCTGAGGAGCTTCTGGACGGCGAAGTTTAAGACATTGCCGGTCTTCTCCTCTCCTTCCTTCTTCTTCAGGATCTCCTCCTTTGCCTTGCTTTCCTGTTCTTCCTTGTCCTGAGGCTCTTGAAGGAGGATGTTTTGCATGGTCTCATTGGACCACATGGTTTCCAGGTGCTTCACATTGGTATAGAAATTAAGACCCAGTTCCTCGTTGATGGCCTTCATGATCTCCCGCTGCCGGTTCTTTGCCGCCTTGTAGGCAGGCTTGTCAAGGAGGTCGTCCAGAATGGAATTATTCCGAAGGAGCTCCCGGTAGAAGAAATCGGGGCGGAGCAGCATGGCAAACCGCTCGGTCTTGATCTTTTCGATAAACGCATCCCTGAGTTTCGGGATATAGCAGAACTTCGCACCCACCGAGGTCTTCGGCAGCTCATCGTTGAGCTGCATCAGGTTTGCACGCAGATTGTCATTGATGGCGATCAGGTATCTCTTTAAGGGTTCTCCCGTAAGCTTGTCGCAGTCGGGATTGTTCTTCATGATGTTGAAGACCTGTTCCTGATAGTCCTTCAGGATCCAGGGGGTCTGCTTCATATCCTTCTTGTCTACTTCCACCGTGCCCCGGATATCCTTGGAAAGAAGCTCTTTCCATTCCGCATGGCGCTTCTCTCTCTTCTGTTCCTCTGTTTCCTCTTCCTTCTTTTCCTCCTTCTTTGCTTCCTGTTTCACTTCCTCCAGGCCGGTGGGCTGAGCTCCCTGGATCAGGGCGATATTTTCCCTCATGTTCTGATCCTGGATCTGATCTTCCGGCACGGTCTCATCATAGACTTTGAGTCTGTTTTTACGGATCTCATTGGCAAACGCCGAAGTCATGTCCCGGATGTTCCTGATCCTGGATATCAAACCCACATTTAATATATCGAAGTTTCTGGCGATACGCTCCGGATCCTTTGAGAAATGGTATTTTTCCAGACCGTCCGAGACATAATATCCGGCATACCGGTTCAGAGACTCATAGTACACCTTCGACATGGCGGACATGAGAAGCACATAGGACTCCCTTGCATTCTTCTCCGGAGCAAACTTTTCCATACCGTTTTTCAGCAATGAATTGTCCTCCAGCTTGATGATGTAATACAGCTCCTCCGGCACGGCGATCCCAAGATCCGTGGCAAACCCCAGTACCTTCTGCGCATTCTGGGCGATCTCCGCATATCTTTGGGCAGACAGATCCTTTTGAACCGTATGACCGTTCTCTTCCTTTTCCTCGGTAAAAGGCTTTTCAAAATCAGAGAGCACCTTCTTGAAGAGGTCGGAGATATCCTTCAGCTGCACCACGTTCTTCCCGGTCTGAGGATCCACCACCTCCGTCTTCAGGGTGCGGTTTTTCACCTCTCCCCGGTCCAGAAGCTCATTTTCCAGCTCCTCCCGATTCTGCAGAAGCTCTTCATCGGCGCCTTCCTTTCCGGTTTTTTCCGCCTTTTTCTTCCGCTTTGCCTGGTCCTTTGCGGTCTGTTCCCGTCGTTCGGCCTCAGCGGTGCTTTCGTCGATCACATAGTTCTTGAGGAAGACATCCACATCTTGCAGGGAATCGTTATATTGCCTGTTCAGATTCAGAAGGGCTTCCCGGGTCAGGCTTTCATTGACCGTGTTCAGCATTTCGGCCACATCACCGTTCTGCTGATTCTGCTGTTCCTTATCTGCAAAATAGGCAGTGACATTGCCTGTGATCTGCTCAATGTCTTTCAGTTTTTCATTTTTGTATTTATCATACTCGCCGAGGATCTTTACATGGGTTTTCTCATCCATCCCGCCGATGAACTTCTCATGCTTTTTCAAAAGCTTCTCGGCCGCTTTCACCCTGGACTTCTGTTTCCAGGTCCATTTCTTTCTGGCCCACCATTTCGTACAGCCCTTCAGGTGGACGGGGCCCTTCATCAGGATGCGCTTTTCCTTGTTCAGCCGGTACTTCGGAAGGTTTTCATAGGTGATGTTGTACTCCTTGTACAGATCCATATCCAAAACATCCTGGAGGTTCTCCGCATCTTCCGCCCTCAGACCGGTAGAAACCTTCTGGGTATTGATGATCTTATCCTTGTCCAGGACCTTGGTGTTGTCTGCAATGTCCTGCTGGATGATCTGATTCTTCAGCTCATGGCTTAATATATTCTCCTTTTTCTCTGTCCCTGTATTGATGGTCAGATTCTTTTTTTCAAGGTCTTCTTTTCTGATTGTCATGATTTCACCTCCCCGTTATTTTCGATCTTAAGCAGCTCTACATATTTCCCCAGATTGAATTCTCCTTCCGCCATAACGAATTCCGAAGTTCTCGTATTCCCGATCGCCGCTTTTATCATTTTTTCAAACCGTTCATCTGCTGCCGTAAAGGAAATGTATGCAGGCGGGGTCTCTGCATTCATTGCGTTCTCTGCGGCAAAGCCAAAGAATTTCTTCAGGAACGCCCCTCCTTCGGAAGCGGTATAAAGATCCGTAACTACCGCATCCCCGTTCTCCGGATCGATGGATACCAGCATCAGCGCCGTCATCTTGTCCTCGGGATCAAAGGCCGCCACGGAAAGTTCCAGATCGGACTCTCTCACATCCGTCACGGTAATATCGCAGTCTTCCTTCCCGTTCACGGCCGCAAGAACTTCATTGATCCCTCTTGCGAGGTTCACCATTCTGCCCTTATAGGGAGCGGTCTTTTGGGGAATCAGCTTCTCTTGCATCTCTTCCACCGGGAGGAAGCACTTCTTAAAGGAACGAAGACTGATATCAAAACCGTGGCCGGAGAAGATCTCGGAAAAAGCATCTCCGTATTCACCGCTGTATTCAAAGAACGTGGTAAGCATCTTTTCCGGAGTCGATAAGGGAATATACAGATCCAGATAGAGAGTAAGCATGGCGTTCCCAAGGCCTGCTCCCTGATAGAGATCCGGGATCATAAAGAAACTGATCTCCGTGATATCCTCCTCCTCATACCGGGTCGTCTCCATAAACCCCAAATACCGGTCTTCATCCACCAGGGCGTACCAGGAACGAACTTCCCCTTCTCCCGGTTCGCTTGCCGGCAGGTCATTTTGTCTGGCCTCGAACAACGAAATTTCTCTTAATTTCACTTCTGCTTCCTCCTTTTCCTATCATTATCATTGTATTTCATTTGTTATTTTGAGTAATCCCAATCCGAAAGATCATCGTTTGGATGCTTGAACTGAAGCTTTCCGTTCGCATCCAGATCCGGCGTTCCGTCCTCCTTCTTTTTTGATCAGTTCCTCCACATTGTTCCGTACCAGATTGATACCGTAGGGGTCGTTTTTGGTCATATATACCGGCATCTTCCGGTCCTTCAACGATTTCTCGTAAGCATCGATCTCTTCTCTTTTCTCTTCCGCGGCTTTCTTTGCCCGTTGGCGAGCCTTCTTCGCTTCCTCAAACTGCTTCTTCTGATCCTCCAGGGATCTGTTCACCTCTGTCTTGAATCCCTGTTCCTTCAGTTGCTGAGACAAAAGAAGCTCTTCCGGTTTTTTTCGATCTCGCTGAAATCTGACATGTTTTCCTCCTTATTCCGCCGCCGCAAGCAGCATGAATTCCTTCACGCTCTTTTCTTTACTTCTCATAGTATACGACACGACCATCTGAATGGGCGGTTTCTCCGGATTGTTTTTTTCATATTCCTCCGCTTCCTCCCGAAACGCTGCCGATAATAGCTTTATCGAGGACGCATTCCCGCTTTCGGAGAAAAGAAGAAATAATCGATCCGACAATCGGATCAGCTCTCCTCCATAGGGCATATTGCTCTCCAGTATGGAAAAAAGTTCCTTATTCACATGTTCCGCATAGATAAGCACCGCACTCTGGTAATCCGGAATCTGATCTTCTTTCAGTTCCATAAGATAATCCACATAATGCCTGTTGAAAAATCCGCTTTCACGATCGTTGAATCTCCATCTCTCCACATAGGAGAAATACAGGAACACCACAGCGATGGTTAACCCCAGGCACCTGGCCGAATAAATCGTGAACTGTGTAAAAAGTGCCGATAACACCCCGGGAGCCACGGTTGGCCAAATATGAAAGAATTGTATACGCTTATGCGTCAGGGCGTGCCTTATCAGAAGAAATACCGGGAACAAGAGGTAAAAATACTGGGCAACGAGTAGCAGATAATAGCCCGGTTTCCAGATAAAGAGCATGTTTTCATCCACGGCAAACAGAAAACCCGTGAAAAGATTGATGAACGATAATCCCGTAAACAGAAACACCGGTATCTGGAAATAACGGTAGGTTCTGAAGATCCGGTCCCGACTGCCGTACAGCTTATAATCTACGTACAGCATCCAGGTAAAGCCTACATACAGAACGGTAAGCTCTGCTATTGTGGGAGCAAGCATACGAACCGGTGCGGGCAGTCCCAGATTCTGGTAATGACAGGCGTAGCTTGCAGCGTTCGTGATCCCGTTCAGGATGAGACTTATCAGCATGCTGCGAAAGAGCTGTTCCTCCGTTTTATCCCTGCCGTTTATGGATTTCGCCCCAAGGATGAGGATCCCCACGCATATGATAACAGCCGTTACATCCAGGTAAATGGTAAGATATGATACCGGCGCGATATGAAATTCCATTTATACGCCCTCCTTTTTCTCAGTGGAGTTTTGTTCCTCGTCATAAAACGCATAGCGCATCTCGTTGATGTGTATAAACACCAGAACGACGGCAAGAAACAGCACGGTGGACGATATACTGTGGTTGACAAACACCAGCCCGATACGGGCTGCGATCAGCATGAGCAATACAAAGAGCGCGCCCCTGTTTAATCTGCTGACGATGATGACGATAACGGTATAGATCGCAGGCGCAGCGTAAACCAGATAAAAGAATGGGAACTCCTCGAATGCCCCCGTTGTACCATCCACCCGGAATATAAAAGGCGTGATATGATTGATCACAAGGGCAATGGCGGTAAGTACGGCCGGAAGCGCGATCAGACAAACTCTCTTTCTGGAAAGAACGTTTTCCCTGCGCGCGCGGTAATCGAAATACACCGTCATCAGGCAAAATGAGATATCCAGGGTGATGAAAAACAGGTCGTTCAGCAGGATATTCAAGACGGGAAAACCGGAGGCCGATATGGCATCCACCGCGTAGGCGCCGCCATTTAAAAATGCGCATAGAATGGTTACGATCAACGTACCGAAATAGAGCTTATCATCCGTCCGCCCACGTCTTCTGTAATGGGAGGTATAATAGATCACGCCGAACAGTATAAGGACTGCCGCAGCATCCAGCGCAATGGTAGTCAGTTCATTTTCAGTAAACACTTTCATCCTGTTCGACCCTCCTTTCCCCTGCAAAAACTGTTCTGCCGGATTTACCCGGAAACAGCTTCCCTGTC
>JAFSXC010000035.1 GCA_017450105.1 Lachnospiraceae bacterium
CCTGTGCGGCGGCAGCATCCGCAGCAGCCTGGGCGGCGGCCGCATCGGCAGCGGCCTGCGCCTGTGCCTGGGCTTGCGCCTGGGCCTGGGCGGCGGCATCCGCAGAAGCCTGATCCGAATCCGAATCTCCGCGGTCATAGGAATAGGCGTTGGAGATCCGGGCGTTTTCCGCGGTCAGCACCACGGGCTCCCGGTAATAGGCGATGACCGGTGTCCCTACCTCCACCGCGGCATAGAGCTTTTCCACCGCCGCGCGCGGCGCGTTTACACAGCCGTGGGAGCCGGAGGTCTTGTAGATATTTCCTCCGAACTGACTCCGCCAGGAGGCATCGTGGATCCCTACGTTGTAGGCGAAGGGCATGAAGAAATCCACATCCGAGGCATAGTCCTCGCCGACCAGAACGGCCGGGCTCTTCTTGTACACGATCTTGAAGACTCCGTCGGGGGAGCCGTTGTGACGGCTGATGTTGCCGGTGACCACATCGGTGTCGATGGTCATGACGCCGTCCTTGTAGTAGAAGAGATGCTGGTTTGTATAATCGATCTCGATATAGGTATTTCCGATGTCGTTAAGTCCCGGCTCGATCGCCCGCTGCTCATAGACGGGCTCTCTGGTCACGGGGACGCCCCCGTTTAAGTCGGCGATGATCTGCGCCGCTTCTCCGGCCTTGTCGATTACCCAGCCGTAGTCGCCGCCGCCGATCGTAACCGTTCCTCCCATCGTGGTCTGAAACTCCCGCTCGTCGCCGTAGGTATTGTATTTGTAGGCCATATTCTGGGCGTATTCCATGGCCATTTCTTCATTGACGGACACGGTACCGTCCTCTGAGATCTGGAGCATGGAGGCGATTTCCTGGCCGTCCAGGACCTCCTCGGTATCCCCCATCTGGTAGGTTATCGTGGCGCTCATGAAGCGGTCGAACTGAGACTGGAGGTTTGTGATCTCCGGACTTTCCAGCGTCACGGAAGGCGTTTCGTAGCACTCATCGGAGAGGGTACATTCCTCGCGCTGGCCGCCGATGGCGTCCGCGATCTCCGCCAGGACCCTGTCCTTGATCACGGTGGTTCCCTGGGTCTCTTCCGTAAGCTGATAGCCCTGCTCGTTTACGGTAATGGAGGCGTTTGTCGGAGGAACCATATTCTCCTGCTTCATAAAGGGAAAGGCGCTGACCACACGGTCCAGGGCAGCCTCATCGTATACCGCGGAATGGTGGAGGTCGTAGTCCTTCTCGGTTTTCATGTATTTTGGCCACATAAGGTATTCCTGGTGCTCTAAAATATCCTCCTCCTCACCGGTGGAGGTATAGTGGTAGCTGATGTCGACGCCCCGGAGATTGTTTTTTTCGCCGGTCCGGTCGTAAATAGTTAAAAGATAACTTCCGGCCTCGTCCATCATTTTTTCCTTAACATATTCCGGCGTTTTCCCGCTGCAGTCATAGCCTGCGATGATGGTTTCAGGGAAATAATGCTTTTTGTAATGGGCCGCCACCGCCAGATAAGCGATCAGGACCGCAGCCAGAGCTCCGCCGAGAGCCATCAGCAGGATCAGCTTGGCGCGGTTGTTCTTCCTTTTCCGTCTTTTTTTCTTACGTGTTGCCATAAACTAACCTCGTTTTCCCGTTGCGGATAAAATAATCATCCACACTATACCACAGTTTTCGTCATTTTTGAATGAGAAAACGCTGCTTATTTTTACTTGCCTACACGGGGAATTAAAACTAAAATAAGGTTAAGTATGCAAAAATCCGGCATGGATCTTGGAACAGGAGAAGGAATTATGAAAACAGGCTTTGATTCGGAAAAATACAGGAAGCTCCAGTCGGAGCACATCCGGGAACGGATCCGGAAATTCGGAAAGCTTTACCTGGAGTTTGGCGGAAAGCTGTTTGACGATAACCACGCGTCCCGGGTCCTGCCCGGGTTCCTGCCCGACAACAAGCTCAATATGCTGGAGGAATTAAAGGAACAGGCGGAGATCTTGATCGTGATCAGCGCCGACGCCATTGAGGAGAATAAGAGCCGGAGCGACCTCGGGATTACCTATGATGAAGATGCGCTTCGCCTGAAGCGGGCGCTGGAGCTGCGCGGGTTCTACGTCAGCAGCATCGTGATCACAAAATACACGGGACAGAGCGCCGCGGTGAAGTTCCGCCAGCGCCTCGAGTCTCTCGGGATTACCTCCTATGTTCATTATGTCATTGACGGCTATCCCGCCAACATCCCGCTCATCATCAGCGATGACGGCTACGGAAAGAACGACTACGTCCGCACCACCAGAGATCTCGTGGTCGTAACCGCTCCGGGGCCGGGGAGCGGAAAGATGGCGACCTGCCTGTCCCAGCTCTACCATGAGAACAAGCACGGCATCAAGGCGGGCTACGCGAAATTCGAAACCTTCCCGGTCTGGAACCTGCCCTTGAAGCACCCGGTGAACCTGGCCTATGAGGCGGCCACCGCGGACCTTTCCGACGTGAACATGATCGACCCCTTCCATCTCGAGGCCTATGGGGAGACGACGGTGAACTATAACCGGGATGTGGAGATCTTTCCGGTCCTCCGGGCCATTTTTGAAGGGATCCTCGGGGAATGCCCCTATAAGTCTCCCACGGATATGGGGGTCAATATGGTGGGGCTGGCGATCTCCGACGACGAGGTCTGTCAGGAGGCGGCCCGCCAGGAGATCATCCGCCGTTATTTCAACACGGCCTGCGGTGTCCGCAAAGGGACGGCGCTGAAGGAGGAACTCTATAAGGAGGAGCTTCTGATGAAGCAGACCGGCCTGACGCCTGCCATGCGTCCGGTCGTCCAGGCAGCGCTCCGGCGGGAGGAGATGACCGGACATCCCGCCGTTGCCATCAGCCTTCCGGAAGGCCAGCTTGTGACCGGAAAAACCTCGGACCTCCTTGGTGCCTCGGCAGCGGCGCTTATGAACGCCCTCAAGGTCCTGGCCGGAATCCCGCATGAGGTAAAGCTGGTCTCGGAGGACGCGATCTGGCCCATCCAGCATTTAAAAACGGAATTCCTCGGAAGCCAGAATCCCAGACTCCATACGGACGAGATCCTGATCGCTCTTTCCGCCAGCGCTTCCATGAACCCCTCTGCGAAGCTGGCCCTTTCACAGCTCCCGAACCTGAAGGGAATGGAGGCCCATTCCTCGGTGATGCTGAGCCAGGTGGATGAAAATATCTTCCGCAGACTCGGGATCAATCTGACCTGCACACCCACATATGAAATTAAAGAAAAAATTAATAATATAAACAACTAGCGAAATGAACGAAGAAAAGAAGGCAGAGAATGGCTTTTTGAAAACCGTATACCGGCTGGTGTCGGAGCGGATCGTGGGGGACCGCCTGAACCAGTTTTATGACGTGATCAGCACAATTGCCTTGATATTAAATCTTGCTGCAAGTTTTCTGATGACGTTCGATGAAGTAGTGGATTCTATAGGAAATTTACTCTTGACTATAGAAGCAGTTACTGTCCTTTTCTTCGCCATTGACTATTTCCTGCGCTTCCTTTCGGCCAGATATCAGTACCCTGCGCTTTCTCCGGCAAAGGCCACCTTAAAATACGTATTCTCGCTCTACGGGATCGTGGACCTTCTGTCCTTCCTTCCCTATTATCTGCCGGTTCTGTTCCCGATCGGCGCCGCGGCCTTCCGGCTCCTCCGGCTTGCCAGGGTGCTTCGGCTTTTCCGGATCAATGCCTATTACGATTCTCTGCACGTGATCATGGAGGTCCTGAAGAATAAGAAGCAGCAGCTTCTGTCCTCCGTGTTCATCATCTCTGTCCTGATCCTGGCCAGCAGCCTCGGGATGTACGGCCTGGAGCATGAAGCCCAGCCGGATAAGTTTACCAACGCCTTCTCCGGGATCTGGTGGGCCTCGGCGGCCCTGCTTACCGTCGGCTACGGCGATATCTACCCCGTGACGGTCCTGGGGCGGATCCTCGGTCTCATCATTACCTTCCTCGGCGTCGGCATGGTCGCCATTCCCACCGGTATCATTTCCGCCGGCTTTGTGGAGCAGTATGAGCTCATGCGGCGGAAGATGGAGCATGGAAAGGAACACGACCTTCTTTTCGTGAACGTGTTCATACAGAAGGGGGATTCCTGGGAGGGCAGGCTGATCAAGGAGCTGGGCCTTCCCACGGGACTTATGGTAGCCGTGATCCGCCGGAAGAAGCGCACGCTGATCCCCCGGGGCCATGTCAAGCTCCTGGCCGGCGACCGGGTGGTGCTGGCGGCGGAGGCGAGCTCCGGAGACAGCAAGCTGGACCTCAGGGAGACCCAGCTTCTGGAGGACCATCCCTGGATCGGTCAGCAGATCAAAAACATCAATATTTCCCGCCAGACGGTGCTTCTCATGGTAAAGCGCGACGAGCAGACCCTGATGCCGCGAGGTGACTTAGAGCTTAGACAGGGTGACCGGATCATAGCCTACTCTTCGATGGAGGAGGTCCTCTCCGAGTAAAGCCCCATATCTTCAAAACCTAAGCCGTCCGGGCCCTGCAGAGCGTTTTCCGGGATCGTAATGTCCCGGAAAATGCTCTGCGGGGCCCGGACGGCGCAGCAAGCCAAAGTCCTATAGGGATAGAATAACAACCCCCAGCAGGCCCCGGCCGGCGAAGCCGAGCCAAAGGCCGTATTGAACAGATTCCAGCATAACAAAACCTCAGCAGCTCGGACCCTGCACAGTGTTTTCGGAGAC
>JAFSXC010000036.1 GCA_017450105.1 Lachnospiraceae bacterium
CCCGTTCTTCAATAACTATCGTCCCCAGTTCTATATCCGTACAACAGACGTTACAGGTGTCTGCAACCTGCCCGCCGGTACCGAAATGTGCATGCCTGGTGACAACATCGAAATGACGATCGAACTGATCCATCCCATCGCTATGGAGCAGGGTCTTACCTTCGCTATCCGTGAAGGCGGCCGTACGGTTGGATCCGGTCGTGTGGCTACGGTTATCGAATAACAAATGAGCCATCGCAAATTTGAAAAAAATACCCGCCGGAGTGCTTGCACTCCGGCGGGTATTTTTTTCAAATTTATGCGGCGAATGCCGCATTAGCGGCCGGGGCTTGTCCCCGGACGCGGAGCGATGGCGGAGTAAAGGGACGCTCCCCTTTCGAAAATAAAAAGAAAACCATAAGCAGCGAAGCTGCGTCAGGATGGCCAGAATTCCTTCACCAAAGCAGCGAAGCTGCGTCAGGATGACCATAATTCCTTCAAACCTCCCCATTCATAATCATAACCGCCCCTCCGCGCTCCCGAACCCGATGCGCCAAAACCCCCGGCACCCCATAATACGCTGAAACTGTCTCTAATCGATCCAAAACCTCTCCCGTCTCAACGACGCGAAATCCCCTGCTTCTCTCCAGCCTCCGCAAAAACTGACGGAAGCCCTCCCAAAGCGCAGGCGCAATCTCATCCATCTCCTCCTGCCTCATTCCATAAGAGAAAAGACAAACAAGCTTCCCGTTGTTCTCTTCTATAATTTTTCGGGCATATTCCAGCTTCTGAAGCCCCATTTCCCGATATTCCAGCAAAAAAGAAGCATCCACATAAAAAAGCAACACCTTTTTCCCTGGAAACCATTCCTCCACACGGTCCGTTCTCCGCCGACCGGCGAGACACCCCTCTACGACAAGCCTCGCCTCCCAAAAAGAAGCCTCACGTTTACTCAGAGCGACAAGTGTATCCACGTAAAGACGTTTCATTTTTTCAGTTGGAAGTAAAACCCGGTCAGCGTTAAGGACTGCCGGCTGCTCGACCAAAACGCGGATCGCGGATACAGCCTTATCATTTTCGTCGATCGGATCGTCAGGAACGAAGCACGGAACATAAATCAGCTCATTTGTACAGGCGCGAAGGTTTGAGGAATAGAAAAAAGCAGGAAGCTGCATCGTGGTACTCCATTCATCAAAGGGATACTGTATATAAATCGTATCCGGATGCCGGGCAGCAATATCATACTCTTCTGCATGTATGGGATTGACATGGTCAGGGAACAATGAAAAGTCGTCCACGCGCCGCCCCTGCTCAGTCCCGAAAAGATCCCCCTCGGAATAGGGCACACTCATGACTATTACTTCCGTATCGGGCTCTTCTCTGACCTTTTCCCACAACGGCTCCATGGATGACCACCATGAAGCCTTGATGGGCAGAAACAGAACCGTTTTTTTCTTCTCCTGTATCAGACGCATCAAACTGTCCCGTACAGAGAAAACAGCAGAATCCAGCTTCCCCCTGGAGGCCTCCGTCCAGCTTTCCCCCGAGAGGAAAACCGTTTCACAATATTCCTCAAGTATATGTACAAGCCCGCCTTCCTGCGGATACTCCTTTTCGAGACCGTTCCCAAGAGTAATGGCCAGAGACTGGCATTCGGTCAAAAGGGAAAGGGCATCGTCTGACTCCCCGGCAAGCATATGTTGATTGATCTGGGAGTGCGCTTCCAGGAGAATGTCCGGAATCGGAGAAAAACGCTCCTCCCATGTGCTGCTTTGTGCTCTTTCAGCCGGAAGAGCATCCGTCATCGTGTATCGGTAGGGATTTTGACCGACAGTATCCTTCAGGATGGCTTCCTGAACGTGATAAACAGGATAATCATGAATGCCGCCGCCCTTATGAACCTGCATGAAATCTCCGTATTCCACACGAAGGACCTCATTATAAACGGCGGGAACGGGAATAAACGTGTTCTCAAAGGGCAGAAAAACCCTGTGCTGAAACCAGCTTTTTTTGTATTTGTGGTCATGGTTCAGGACCCAGAAGTGCATAAGAGCCACGTGCTCCGCCGTCTCGGAAGAGAAGGAGGTATATAGCTTTTCGACCAGAAGCCTCAGCTCCTGACCGATTGCGCCGTGACGGTGCAGAACCGTATGATGGGTTTGCTCGAGCTCGGACAGCAGGCGTCTGACCTCGGGAGCGTCGATCCCCTCAGATGCGATAAGATCAAGACACCGGCTGATCCGCTTTACCTGCTCAATTCGGATATCCTCGGCGTTCTGGTCAGGACTCAGATCATCCAACGGAAAGATATCGATCCCAACCGTGTAGGGGCAGCCGTGATAATACCGAAGGTGCTCCTCGTTTGTATTGATCTCATGCGCATTGACAACACGGCAAAGCATCGAGTTATAGTCCTTTTCCGTATGAATGTTCAGAATGCAAAACCCTTGAGGAAGCTCCTCCTTTGCCACCTTCAGAAAGCGGAGCTGATCAGACCGCAGCATACAGATATCCAGATCATCATCCCAGGGGATAAAGCCGCCATGGCGTACCGCTCCGAGAAGCGTGCCGCAATCGGCGAACCAGGGAATGTCATATTTGCGACATATCCGGTCGATTTCAGAGAGGACAGTCAGCTCTGCCGCCCAATAGCGTTTCATCATTGTTGGAACAAAAAAACCTTCGCGTACTTCATTTTCGAAAAAAGTATGATCAAACTTAAGCCTGTCCAGACCGGTTCTCGTCTCCATGCCCGATAATTCCCCTTTCAAACCTATTATAAAACATAGAGGAAGCAAACGCATCCGTTATGTAAACTTTCTGAAAATTCTGCCGATATATAAAATGAAAGAAAAAATTCTAAAAAGGAGGAAAAAACAATGTTCGGCGTGAACGTAGCGATGTGTGCCATCGCCATGGATCACGGCCTGGCCGGACCAAGAAGGAGCGACAGGAAACCGATACGAGGCAGCACAGGAAAGGACAGGAAGGTGAAACCGGTAGCAGAGGCACAAAAGGACAGAACTATAGATTATAAAGCATAGGAGAAAAGGATATGATGTATTCAGCCTGAAGGGCGGTGAAGCGAAGTAATGCGGGCCGCTCTTTTTATTTGACAAAAAGGCTGTGTCTGATACAATCAGGTTAATAATACCACCATGGAAGTAGGAAAACTATGTCAGAGAAGATCGTCTATTACGGAACAGATAAAGTCATCGAACAGCCGGATTTGGAAAACGGGGAGTTTTCCTGCACATCAGACATCAAGAAAGCAAAGGACTGTGCCGGGAGTTTTTCCGAAGGAGGAATCCTGAACATCTATGCCCTGGAGCAGGAGAGCCTGACGGCGGGGGATGTCCGGACAAAAGGACATGAAGTTACCCTTTTGACTGGGAATTCCCTGCGCGCCCTTCGCTTTCTTGGCTTTGGCCCAGTGGACTGCCCGGAAAAGGGGAAGAAAAGGACGCTGGAGAAAAGGGAAAGAAAGCCGCTGATCGGGGAGCTTTGTATATACATAAAGCAGGTTCGCCATGAGGAACCGGAAAACTTCTTCCGACTGTTTCGGATCAGCGGTTTGGCTAAGGACTGGGAAGAAGGGAACGGAGAGAGCTTCGAAGAGATGAACGCACCGGCGCTTTATGGCGCGGTCATGAAACGGCTGGGCTCCCATGCATTACAGGATACGGAGGCAGAGGCAGCGCTCCCCGAGGACCCGCAGACCCTGTGGATTGGCAGCCTTCTGGACTTTGTGCAGAGAAAGACCGGAAAAGGCTTTTCCTCCATCCTTGAGGACATCTCTTTTCGGGAGCTTGAGGTTTTGTATGAGCCGCTGAAGGCGCTTTCTATGGAGCAGAGCTTCCAGGTGATCCGGGAAAAGATACGCCAGAAGGGGAAAAAAACCTGGATCCAGCGGATCCGCAGACGCCGTGGGCTATCGCAGAGGGAGCTGGCGGAGCAGAGCGGCGTGAACCTCAGAACGCTGCAGCAATATGAGATCCGGGATAAGGATATCGACAAAGCAGGTGCCGCGAAGCTTCTTGCCATGGCGAGGGTCTTGTCCTGCCGGCCGGAGGAACTGATGGAATGGTAAAAGAGAAAGCCGCACAGGAAAAACAGAAGATCGCAGCTTTGGCGCTCGATCCCATAGAAAAGAAGCCGCTATACCACTTCTTCCCCGGCAGCGCCATCCTATCCGTAGGCTTTTTCGGCTGCAATATGCACTGCCCCTTCTGCCAGAACCATGAAATCTCCCAGACTACGGATCAAAAACAAAGGGGACCGGCAAAATATGTTTCTGCATGGGACCTCGCAGAGCTTGCTCATTCGTATAAAGATTCAGGGAATATCGGACTGGCCTATACCTATAATGAACCGTTGACACATTGGCGCTTTGTCCGGGAGACCGAGGAAAAGATCCATGAGGCAGGAATGAAAAATGTGCTTGTCACGAACGGGTCGGTCCCGGAAAGGATTGTGGATGAGGTCCTTCCCCTGACGGATGCGATGAATGTGGATATCAAGAGCTTCGACAGAGACTACTACGCAGAGGTTCTGAAGGGAAATCTGGATTATGTGAGAGCCTTTATCGAAAAGGCGGCCGGATCCTGTCATGTGGAGCTGACAACGCTGATTATTCCGGGAGAAAACGATTCCGACAGCGAAATGAGGGAGATCACCTCCTGGATCCGTTCGATCGAGGAACGTACCGGAAAAGCCATTCCGTACCACATTTCCCGCTTCTTTCCGCGCTATCGATATTCGGACCGTACACCCACACCGGTGGAGACGGTGTACCATCTTACGGAGGTGGCGAGGGAGAAGCTGAAATTTGTTTATCCGGGGAATTGTTAAGAATTTGTCCTGCACTTAACAAAAAATTAAGATTAGGTATAAACTTTTGTAACAGGAATCCGATAACATATACATTAGGGACAATATCTTGTGGGGCGAGCACGAAAATAGTACTTTAGTACCACAAAATAATCTACAAGGAGGTAGAAGCCATGACGCTTGAAATTCAGGGAATTGAGAAACAGACGTTGTCCTCAGAGGGACAGAGCAACTGGTATTACAGGGCACCGAAGAAAAAGTCCACCGGCTTTCAGGCGATGCTGGATGGAGAGATACAGGGACTGAAGGACGCGACAGAAGAGCTCCCGGTGGAGGAAAGAGCAGTATTCCGGCGGTATGCGGATCCGCGCTTTAACGTACCGGATGAGTTCGAGGATCCGAATGAAGAGGAAATCCGCCAGGTCAGCGAAAATCTCGAGAAGCTTCTCAGCTACGCCGGCCTATTGGGGATGGAGTAAAGAGGAAAGAAGACCGGGCAGCTCCGAAAAACGCTGAATGGAAGGAACCGGCTTTGAGACAGCTCCGAAACCATAGGCCGCATGAATAAATTCGGCGCCTCCGGCTTCGGCGGCGATCCGATCCGCTTCGATATCCCCCACATAAAAATACCGTTCCAAAGCATTCCGCCTTGCCAAAAGGCGGATGTTTTTGTCCTTGGGCAGATTATTGTCCCCGAAGCATAAGTGGTCTGTAAAAAAAGAATGAAACCGGTAAAAATCCAGAAAAGCTTCGATATAGCCTGCCTGACAGTTGCTGACAATAAAAAGAGGGGCTGCTTCCTGAAGCTTTGTAAGCGTATCGGACAGCTCCGGGTATAAAACGCCTCCGTGCTCTGCCAGATACTCGTTTTCATGCGCCATGCATGCATCCAAAAGCACACTCCGTTCTTTCTTTGGCAGAAAGGAAAAAAGCAGGTCCCCGATCTCCTTCATGGTACGTCCCATGACATTCATGATATCCTGCTTTGTAAGTACGGACTCCGAGAAGCCCCTGTCCCGAAGGACACTGTTCCAGGCAAGCGCCACCCCCTCGGAAGAATCCCA
>JAFSXC010000004.1 GCA_017450105.1 Lachnospiraceae bacterium
CCGTCTGGATTCAGGCTGTCCCGTCTCAGATTCATGATCCGGGAAACGACTCGGTTCAGGTTCTCCTCGCCGCTCCCATAGGAATCATCCAGATACAAAAGCCCATATTCCTCCATTAGCGCCCGGTCATATTCCGCAAACGAGGAGTTCGCCTGCAGCACACGGTCCATCCTCGCAAAGGAAGCCAGACACCTGTATCTGGCGCCCTCCGCAAGGGTGAACAGCATCGAGGCCACCAGCATCAGGGTAAGACTTAAAAAAACCGTCATTTCCCCCTTTACTTTTTTCATACTTTTCCGGCCTGGCTCTTGATCGTATTGAAAATGTTGTTCACAAGCGTACTGAGCTGATTTTTGAATATGATCACAAGTCCGATCAGCACCACAAGGATCAGAATGATTTCAACCGTCCCTACTCCGTCCTCTTCTTTTATGAATCTCTTGATCTCGTTCATTTTTCTCCCCCTTATCCTTTGTAAAATGAAATTACTGCGGGTACCATAATGATGACAATTATGACGCCGAGGCTCATCATCATCGGGAGCAAAAGCTTGGTTCCTGCCTCCTCACCCAGCTTTTTCGCCAGATTTTTCCTCTGTTCAAAGGCCTCCTCTGCCTCTGCCTCCATAAGCGAGGTCAGCCCTCTGCTCCCCTTTCGCAAATTCTGCACAATCAGAGCCGCCAGCTTTCGATAGGGTCTGAGCTGACATCTCTCGCCAAACCTTTCATAAGCTGTTCTCTCAGCCATACCGTCCCGGATCTCCCGCAGGGTGATCTGCATTTCCTCATAAGCCTCCTTCGGCGTCCCTTTTCTTCTTTCCTTTTCCACAGCATACGTCGTCGTCACCTTTTCCCAGGCCTTTTCCATGGTCATCCCTGCTCCCAGAAGAAGGGACAATTTGTTTACCATTTCCGGATATTGCAGCATCAGCCTGTGTTCTCTCTTTTTTCTCTTTTCATTAAGCTTTGAGCGTTCTGAAGCCTGAACCAGGAAAGCTGCTAAGGTTCCGAGGAACAAAAACAGTATTCCCGTATGGGTCTTCGTTTCCGTCCACTCGACCGCCATTCCGTTTGCCGTTTCCGGCAGCTTCAGCTCATCCTCCCCTTCCAGGTTTCCCTGATCCCTGATATAGGCTCCTATTTCCTGAAAGGTTTTTTCTCCCCGGTCCATTTCCCTTCGAACGATCCTGAACGGAAATTCGTAGATTCTCTCCTGCCCCTGGCAGCTTAGGGTAACATTCGCCGTCATAATACAGCCATCCTCCGGAATTTTGTCTTCTATCAACGTTCCGTCGGGATTTATTACACTGTAATCGCTGAAGAGCCATTCCGCCTCTACCAGGCCGTTATTGTACACGCTCCTTACGACAACCGGCCTGCTCACAGCAGAAAGATCCGCATTTTCCCCGCGAAAGCCTTCATCGATCTCAGCCTCCGCCTTATCAAAGGCAGCCTGCCTTTCCTCCTCTGTCAGCAGTCTTTCCGGGACAATCACCCAGTACTCCGTTTCCTCTTCCATCTCCGGAATCCTCAGGCTTAAGCTTTCCGTTCTTTCGCCATTACCCGCTTCCGCTCTTTTCAAGCTGTTATTTTCCGTAATCGAATGAGAATCTCTTTCCTGCACCTCCATAAGAACGGAGAGCATAAAAAATGCCAGAAAGATCAAAATGCTCTTTTTATATTTTTTCCAGACTTCCTTCCCTTTTTCCCTCATCCTTATACTTCGATCCTGACAATCCTTTCACCGAGCTTAATTGACAGCAGATACAGCATCAGACAGGCAGTCATAACCGCAGCGCCGAGCAGATTTCCGTACAAAGCATTCAAAAACTCCGATGAAGTAAAGCCGATGTACAAAAGAATAAACAGCGGCATGGCGCTCATGATCCTTTGCTCCATTTTTTTCGCAGCCATGGTCGTCTCAATCTCACGCTCCAATTCCGTCTTTTCCGCAATCCGAAGATATGTATTCTGAATGATCCGGTTCAGATCCCCACCGCCTCTTTTCGCGAACTGAAACACCTGACCGAAGCTCTGTACGTCCTCGAGTCCGCTCCTTTCCGCGAAATCCAGCAAAAGCTTTTCCATTGGGATGTTGAATTCCACACTCCGGTTCATTCGAAGCAGCTCCTTCGTCATATCTGCCTCCGGGCCTAAGAATCGAAGCATATCCTTCTCCGCATCCTTCCAGGCATTTTCCATGGACATTCCTGCGGACAGTGCCCCGTTCACAGATTGGAGACATTCCCGAAACTGATCCCTTAATGCTGACTTTCTTTTGTCCACCATCTGCCTTTTCCTTCTTTTCACATAGATTGGGAGGAAAGGGATCAACAGGAGCATTCCGAAGATGCTTTTGTAGAATAACCAGCTTACGAGTCCGACCAGCACGAACGCCGTACCGATCGTAACGATCCAGTCCCTGATCGACAATATCGCCCTGTCGTACCGGTCATCCCAGCCTTTTTTGATCAACGGCGTCCGCTCTTCGGTAGGAGCCCTTGTTTTGTCCTTTTCTTTTTTCATGCGATCTCCTCTTTGTAACCCGCTGCCCGCAGCTTTCCGCAATCCTTCAGTTTCCCGCATTTTATCCATTTCCCCACAATCTTTCCGTCTTTTTCTCCAACCTCCTCAAAGCGGTAGATCGGATTCATCTTCACTTCTCCGTTTTCGATCCCATCCAGCTCGCATAAATCCAACACCTTTCTGCTCCGGTCCCGCAGTCTTCCCAGATGAACCAGGATGTCGATTCCTGATGCGATCTGAGAGCGGATCGCCGGAAGCGGCAGCTCCATTCCCATCAGGATCATGGTCTCCAGCCGGCTCATCATATCCCGGCAGGAATTCGCGTGGCCTGTGGAAATACTTCCATCATGTCCGGTATTAAACGCCTGCAGGACATCCATGCACTCGCTTCCTCTTACCTCCCCGACGATGATCCGATCCGGTCTCATTCGAAGCGCTGACCTTACCAGATCCCGGATTGTGATTGGCTTTACGCTTTCCATGTTTGCATTTCTGGTTTCCAGACGGACCAGATTTTTGATTCCGCGGATCTGAAGCTCTGCCGAATCCTCGATCGTAATGATTCTCTCATCCGAAGGAATAAAGTTAGACAATACATTCAGAAAAGTGGTTTTTCCTGAGCCGGTCCCTCCGGAAATGAATATGTTGTACCGGGCCTTCACAAGGATCTGCAGAAAACGTACCATTTCCTCGGATATCGACCCCAACGCCAAAAGCTTTTCCATCGTAATCGGCTCCTTCGGGAATTTCCGGATCGAGACCGCCGGTCCATCCAGGGACACAGGATAAAGAACGACATTCACCCTGGCTCCCGACTTCAGCCTCGTATCTACAATCGGCGATGCCTCGTTTACCACGCGGTTATTTACCCCAACGATCTGCTGAATCACATCCTCCAGCTTTTCTCTCGAAGAAAATTTTTTATCCCAAGGTTTCAGTTCCCCATCCTTTTCATAGAATATGCTGTCCTGTCCGTTGATCATGATCTCGGTTATCGAATCATCGTCCACAAGCTGCTGCAGCACATCCAGCTTACGAAGAGAATCAAAAAGCTCCTTCGACGTTCTTTCCCTTTCGTTCAAAGAAAGCGCCTTTTCCTTCGCATACAGAGAAACCTCTTCTTCGATCATCTCCATGATCTCCGTGTCCTCCATGTCCCGCCCCATATCCAGTTTTTCATAGATTCTCTGACGCAGCTCCTCTTTCATGCGATTCCTCTTCCTCTCCCAGAATCTCCCTTATTTCCGCGCATTCCATAATTCTTTCCTTCACCTGACTCAAGGTTTCATGAAGCGGCCCCTTCGCCAACGTGACCGTTTTTGCGATCTCGCTTTCCCCTTTCTTCATGTATTCCGTAAAGGCCTTCTTCTTATACTCCGACACATTTTCTGTCATCGGTACATACAGCACATCAAACAGCCCAAGCAGCTTCAGAAAGCCCGGAGTCAAAAATGCGAAATCCACTACTATCGTTCCGTAATCCGTTTTTTCTCTGAGCTTCCGAAAGAAATCTTCATACTCTTTTTCATTCAGCTCATGCAGGTTTTCCGGGTTTTCCGCAAAAGGAACATAATCCATTCCCTCCGTTCTTTCGGCCACCGATCTCAGGCAGTTCATAAAATGCGTTTCTCCCTTTCTGCTGTAATACAGAAGCTCGGACATTCCTCTCTTCCCCTCCGGCTCCAGGATCTCGGCCATTGCAGGAAAGTCCGAGAAGCAGATCCACAGGACTTCCCTTTTACGGGCCAGCTCCCGGGCCAGTACATAGGAAAAAAGCTCCCGCTCCTCCATACAGGCCGGTGAATATACCGCAATCATCTGCTTTGAGCCAAGATACAGCCTGTCGCCCGGTCCGGTCTCCCCCATAAGCGCATATACCTGCTTCAGGATCACCTCCGCGCTTTCATATTTCCCGATCGCCGGCAGTCCCTTAAGTTCCTCCGGAGCCGATCCTTCATGAAACAGAATTTTTAACGGTATTTTCTTTGTCTCCTTCAGATCCCGTAAAAAATTCTCCTCTGCCAGAAGGATCTGGAATTCCTTTATTTCTTCGGAATTTCTTAGCTCCTTCGGCGAATGAAAGCAATACAGGCTGCATTCATTCATGAGCTTACCTGCAAAGTAAGCGCTAAGCCTCTTTGCATAGCGGTCGTCCTCGACCCCTACAGCAATTTTCATCATTGTCATGCAACAACTCCCATTTGATACGAATAGGCCAGAAAAACGGCCACGGAAAAATGAATCCTTGAGCCCCGGCCTTCGGCCAGAAGCTTTGGAACTCCGATCAGAGCCCCGATAAAAAAGCTATATAAAACTATTTCTGCTGTATCCGATAAGTGTAAGAATCCGCTCATCATGGAAATCAGTTTGATATCGCCGGCGCCGAGAGCACCGATCCGATAAAGTAGATAAAGCAGAAGAACCGGAAGAAGTATGTGACCGAGAAAGATCACGATTCCGAACCACCCTTCGAGGGCAATTCGAAGACTTAAACCGAGAAGCAACCCCAGAAGAATCAGCCGGTTACTGATCCGGAAGGAGTTAAGGTCCATCCACACTGCAAATACCAGCAGGACGAAAACCGTTCCCATCACCAATGTCCCATCTGATCACCTCCGAAAAGGACACGTCATTTTTGTTGGTCTGGAGTATAGCACCGGAAAAATCGATTTGTCAAGACCGGAATCGAAAAATATTTTTCGATTCACCGAAATCAGAATACGAAAACAGAAAAAAAATGAAGCAGGATACGGGAGTCGGACCCGCCTCTTCAGCTTGGGAAGCTGACATACTACCGATGTACTAATCCTGCATTGCCTTTTCATTTTATCATCTTTTTCAGCAAAATCAAGTATATTTATCCGTTTTTCATTCCGGACTAAGCGGACTGAAACTCATGGGGGATTTTGCTAAAAACGACATGTTTTCATGCTATCTTCTGTCTTTCCGACATTTCGTTCGTATTATCTGATTTTAAAATAAAAAGGCTGAATTATATTTACAACTTGCTCATTTTTCGCTCAATATTTTTGTTAACTCTTCATTTAATCGAACCATTTTATTAATTCAATTTATAATTTTGGCGTTTTGTCTAAATTTTGTTCTGTGATTTCCTCTGGAGGGTTTTTGGCTTTATTTACTTTATTTTTAATTTTCTTCTTCTCTTCGGCAATTCCGACTTTCTTAAGTACCTCCTTCACACTCTTAACAGGCAGGAGTGTCAAGGCAGATTTTACCTCTTCCGGCACTTCGTCCAAATCCCTTACATTCTCCTCCGGGATAAAGACTTTTTTTATTCCGGCCCTCTGAGCCGCCATCAGCTTTTCGGGAAGCCCTCCGATCGGCATTACCACTCCCCGCAGAGACACCTCTCCCGTCATTCCGTATTCCGGGCTGACAGAAGTATCCGTTACCAACGAAGCCAGCGCTGTCGTCAGCGTTATTCCGGCAGAGGGGCCGTCCTTCGGGACCGCTCCCTCCGGCACATGAATGTGGATATCGTTCTTTTCAAACATCTTTGCATGCTCCGGATACATGGATTTTACAAGGCTGACAGCGATCTCTGCCGATTCCTTCATCACATCCCCAAGCTGCCCCGTAATCCGAACCTTCCCGTTGCCCTTCGTAAAGACGGACTCGATAAATAGAATGTCTCCACCGGCAGCGGTCCAGGCAAGACCCGTTACGATACCCGGTTTTTTCTTCTCCAGGATATGGTCGTGGCGAATGGGATGCTGATCCAGGTATTCCCGCAGCTTGGAGGTTCCGACGGTAATGGTCTTCCTTTCGCCTTTTACAAGCTTTACGGCTGCCACACGGCACAGCGTATCCAGACGCTTTTTCAGCCCTCGTACGCCGGCCTCCTCCGTAAAGTCAGAAATAATCCGGTCAATGGTCTCCGTCGGGACCCGCAGGTTCCGTTTTTTAATACCCATTTCCTTCATCGCGCGGGGCAGAAGATGCTTCTCGGCTATACTGCGCTTTTCGATCGCTGTATAGCCGGAAAACCGGATTACCTCCATGCGGTTCAAAAGGGGCTCCGGAATTGTATCCGTCGTATTGGCCGTACAGACAAACAGCACATTCGACAGATCATAGGGTACGTTCATATAATGATCCGTAAAGGAATTGTTCTGTTCCGGGTCCAGCACCTCCAAAAGTGCGCTGGAGGGATCCCCGTTATAGTCTCTGGTCAGCTTGTCCACCTCATCCAGCACAACAACCGGATTCGCGGAACCGCTCTTCTGGATCCCGTCCATAATGCGGCCTGGCATGGCACCGATATAGGTTCTTCTGTGGCCGCGAATCTCCGCTTCATCACGGATTCCACCCAGAGAAACACGCACATATTTCCGATGAAGGGCCTTCGCGATCGATTGTCCTATACTTGTCTTCCCCGTTCCGGGCGCGCCGACAAACAGCAAAATAGAGCCGCTCTGCTTTTTTTTCAGTGTCATGACGGCGATCTGCTGTAAAATACGGTTTTTCACCTTTTTCAACCCGTAATGATCCTCATTCAGGATTTTCTCGGCCTCCTTAAGGTCGATCGGTTCCTGGACGGGCGTCTCCCAGGACAGACCTGTTACAAAGTCCAGGTAATCATAGAGCAGGCCGTACTCATGGCTGTTCTCGCCCTCCTGCTTCATCCGGTGGAGTACCTTTTCCGCCTCCTTACGAGCCGTTTCATTCATGCCGGATTCCGCAATTTTCCGTTCAAATTCACGTACATCCGAGACGTTTTCGGGATGCATCTCGTCCAGCTCTTTCTGAAGGAAATCCATTTGTTTTTTAATGGCATCCTCACGATAGAGCTTTTCATTATTCTTTTCCTGCGCAGAGGCCGCCTCGATGCTGATCTTCAGAAGCTCCAGCGATTCAAGCAAAACCTGTTCACAATGGTTTGTTCTCTCCGCGACCGAATCGCAGGAGATAATCTCGTATTTCTCCTCATTGGAAATGGAGAGCTGGTAAGACAGGGTAGAGGCCATTTCCGCAAGCGATTTCCACTGCATTACATAGTTCCGGACCATAAGTCCCCAGCGTGAGCCGCTCAGGAAATGCAAAAAAGCGTTCCGTACCGAAATAAACCGCTCTTCCAGCTCTTCTTCGGAAAGGTCGTCTTCCTCCGGACGGCTTTCCACCGTCACCTTAAATTCCCCGTCCCGTTTACGGATGCTCTTAATATTCAGTCGCTCGATGGCATGGATCCCGATATTTCCTTCCTTATCGATCCCTTCTACCTTACCGCGTACTCCGATGGGATAGAAATCCCTCCCGGTCATTTTTTCTCTTTCCACATCCTCCTTCAGCATCAGGAAAATTACCTCTTCCCCTTCGGAGGCATTCTTTTTTACGTGTTCATCAAAGTATTCCCTCGAAAAATAAAAGGTCACCCCGGGAAGCACAATAATATTATAAAATGGGACAATAATCATACGGATTCACCATCCTTTCCTGTTAGCACTCTTCGTAAACGAGTGCTAGTATTCACAGTATAGACCCTCACCGAGGTTCTGTCAAGGAGAAAAAGAGCCGCCCAAAAGGGCAGCTCTTCTCATAATGATTTTTTCTATATTACGCTACTGTCGTATACATGAAGTACTTGAAGCCAAGAGGATTGCTGTAGAATCCATCTACGTTGCTGCTCAGCATGAAGATATCCATGTAGAAATACAGCGGGCAGATGCAGCCGGTGCTCATCAGAAGATCCTCCGCTCTGTGCATCAGAGCATAACGGGTCTCCTTATCGGTGCAGGACTTAATATCCGCGATTATGGTATCATAGGTTTCCGCCCAGGTTCCGTTCTCAACCTTGGTATCATAACCGAGGTCGGTCAGGTCGAGGCTGTAAACCTTAAGCGTCTCATCCTCGCCTCTGCCAAACTGTGCATCGTTATTACCGGAGCCGGTCACCCACATATCCAGGAAGCTGATCGGATCATTGTAGTCCGCCAGCCAGCCGTTCCGGGCGATGGAATAATCTCCGTTCTTACGTGTCTCAAGGAAGGTAGCCCATTCCTGATTTTCAAGCTGCATGCTAATACCGATGCTGGCCAAAGCGCTCTGCAGGTACTCGCCGATGGCCTTGTGCCCTTCACTGGTATTGTAGAGATAAACCAGACTCGGGAAGTTTGTAAACTGGCCGGTGGCTTCATCATAATCATAGTACTTCTTCAGAACCTCGACGCAGTTTTCAAAGTTGGACTGCAGAGCTTCCTGAGATACATCATAATAGCCGCCCTTTCCGTCGTTTGCGTTCTTGTAGAACTCGGAACCGTCGGAATCGGTCATACCCATGGCAACGAAGGAGCTTGCGGGCACCTGGCCTGCCTGACCGATCTCATCCACGATGTAGTTCCGGTCAAATAACGGGTTGATCGCGCAGCGGATCTCCTCTCTTGCCTTTTCGGCTTCCTCTCCGGACAGACCGCTGTCGGAGGGAAGGATATCCTCATTCACGTTCCAGATAACATAGTAGGTACCGATCTGACCTTCGACAAAGAACTCATCCGGATACTGATCCTTCAGAGCAGCGATCTCATTGGTCGGTACATCGTCGATCATCTGCCAGTCACCATTCTGGAAGTTGGTCAGCATATTGTTGGCATCATCGGACAGATAGAAGTTCAGAACCGGCATGGTCACACTGGCAGCATCATAGAAGTTGTCGTTCTTCTTCAAAGTAATCACGGAATTGTGTGCCCAGCTATCCATCGTGTACGGTCCATTGCAGACATAGGAGGAAGCTTCGGTAGCCCAAGCTTCATTCGACACAACATCCTCGCGCACCGGGAAGTATGCCGGGAAGGCAAGCAGCTCATTCCAATAAGCAGCCGCATTCTCGATGGTCACAACGATGGTCTTGTCATCGGGAGCCTCCACATTCAGCTTCGCAGAGGGATCCTTCGGATTTCCTTCGTCATCCGTATCCCACATTTCCGCGTAACCATCAATGAGTTCAAACATATAGCCATAGTCCGCTGCCAGCTCTACAGAAGCCGCACGGTTCCAAGCATAAACAAAGTCACCGGCCACAAGGTCCTTTCCGTCAGACCATTTCAGGCCGTCCTTCAGGGTATAGGTATAGGTTACCGTACCGTCCTCATTCTCAACACCTTCCGGGAGCTCTGTAGCGCAGTCAGCTACAATCTGAAGTACACCATTATCGTCCTTCTCCCACTTGGCAAGGCCGGAGAACAGATGGATACATACCGTAGCACCATCTACGGAAGAGTTCAGAGCCGGATCCAGAGTCGCAGGCTCCGAAGCCAGACAAACGTTCAAACCGTCACCGGATGCCGGCGCCGGGGTCGCTTCTGCCGCTGCTTCCGGGTTCTCAGCAGTATCAGCCGCTGCTTCCTGTGCGGGAGCTTCCTGTGCCGCCTCCTCCGCAACAGCCGCCGCGGTATCATCTGCCGGCGCGGCAGCAGAGCCGGCGGAATTAGCGGAATCGCCGCAGGCCGCCATGGAAATCGCCATAATTCCGGCCAAAGTCAATGCTGCAAGTTTCTTTTTCATAATTCTTCCTCCTTCTTATTCCTTAGATCTATCTATGCCGATTCGGGATCACCCCGAAATCAAAGCCCGATTCATTAAATACGACATAAAATTTAGTCGTTTTCGTCCGTACGGACTAGTTTACCTCTGTTGTACGGTGGCAGGCCACAAATCTTCCTGTCTCGATCTCTTTAAACTCAGGCACCTGTTCCTTACAGATATCCTTCGCATATGGACAGCGCGTATGGAAGGGACAGCCCGTCGGTGCGTTTAAGGGACTCGGAATCTCACCGGTCAGCGCGATCCTCTTGTTTGCCTTCGCAATCTTCGGATCCGGTACCGGTACCGCCGAGATCAGAGATTTTGTATATGGATGAAGCGGCCGTTCATAAATCTCATCTGCCTTTGCAAGCTCAACCATATGGCCGAGATACATGACGGCGATCCGGTCCGATATATGTCTCACTACCAGAAGATCATGCGCGATAAATAAATAGGTCAGCTCCAGCTTTTCCTGAAGCTCGGCAAACATATTGATCACCTGCGCCTGAATCGAAACATCCAAAGCGGAAACCGGTTCATCGCAGACAATAAAGTCCGGATTCACGGCAAGAGCTCTGGCGATACCGACACGCTGTCTCTGACCTCCGGAAAACTCATGGGCATAACGCGCCGCATGCTCGGAATTTAAGCCTACATACTCCATCAGCTGCAGGACCCTTTCCCTGCGCTTCTTTTTGTCCTTATAATGAGGATTATAATGGAGGTTCACGTCCAGAGGCTCCGCAATAATATCCGACACCGTCATCCTCGGGTCCAGCGAGCTGTAGGGGTCCTGGAACACCATGGTGGCCCGGGTACGGAAATCAGCGATATCCTTCTTCGTCTTGATCGGCTTCCCGTCAAAAATAACCTCACCGCCCGTAGGCTTATAGAGATGCAGAAGAGAACGTCCCGCTGTTGTCTTTCCGCAGCCGGATTCTCCGACAAGCCCCAGAGTTTCACCCGTCATAATGTCGAAGCTGATATCATCCACCGCCTTCAGAGGCTTACTCCGGAAGAAGCCGGTGCTGATGTCAAAATACTGTTTTAAATGTTTTACCTGAACGAGAGGCTTTTTCTCACTCATACGTCCTCTCCTTCCTCTAATGCCAGTTTTTTCACATTCATCCAACAGGCGGCCGCATGGTTCTCATTGATCTGGATGCGGTCACAGGTCTTATGGATACAGATCTTCATTGCTTCATCGCACCGAGGTGCAAATGCGCAGCCCTCCGGCATATTCAAAAGGTCGATCGGCGTACCCGTAATCGGCTGCAGACGCTCCCCGTTGTTTTCCGCAGTCGGGATGGAGCGCATCAGGCCCTTCGTATATTCATGGCAGGGATTATAGAAGATCTCCTCCTCCGTTCCCTGCTCGCAGATGGAGCCGGCATACATAACGATCACTTCGTCGCAAAGCTGGGCTACAACGCCGAGGTCGTGGGTGATCATGATGATCGCCATCCCGATCTTTTTCTGGATATCCTTCATAAGCTCGAGGATCCCTGCCTGGATCGTCACGTCCAGAGCCGTTGTCGGTTCATCCGCGATCAGGATATCCGGCTCACAAGCCAGGGCCATTGCGATCATAACACGCTGTCTCATACCACCGGAAAATTCATGCGGATACTGCTTCATCCTCTTTTCCGGTTCGTTCACATTTACGAGCTTCAGCATCTCGATCGCCCGTTCCCGCGCCTGATGTTTATTCCGGTTCGTATGGAGAAGGATGGCCTCCATGAGCTGACGTCCGATGGTAAATGTCGGATTCAGCGAGGTCATGGGGTCCTGGAAGATAATGGAAATCTTATTTCCTCGAATATCCTTCATAACGGATTCTCCGGAGCCCACAAGCTCTTTTCCGTCAAATTTTATGGACCCGGACACGATCTTTCCTGTACCGGCAAGGATCTGCGCCTGGATCGTCACGTCAAGCGCCGTGGTCGGCTCGTCGGCGATCAGA
>JAFSXC010000037.1 GCA_017450105.1 Lachnospiraceae bacterium
CGGCTTACCCGTCTGGTTCCGACGCAGTCATACCCCTCCTCGACAACCGCCCGGATCATATCCGGCAGCAGCGAGGGCGGATCCTGCAGATCCACATCCATCACGGCCACAAGCTCTCCGGACGCGTGCTGGAGTCCGGCATAGATCGCTGCCTCCTTCCCGAAGTTTCGGGAGAACGACAGGTAGTGGATGGCTTTGCTGGCAGCGCTCAGCTTTTTCAGAAGCGCCAGCGTTCCGTCCGTGGAGCCGTCGTCCACAAAAAGATATTCTATGTTCAGGTTTTCCTGCCTGCGGACCTTCTCCGTTTCCTTTACAAACAGCGGGATCGCTCTTTCTTCGTTTAAAACGGGGATCACCAGGGTCAGCCTTCCCTTTTCCGTTTTGATTTCCTTCATTCTGTCCTCATCGTCCGTTTATGTGCGAGCTTTTTTCTTACAAATTCCAGCGGGATCTCCATCACCAGATGCACGATCAACGACCAAAGCAGCGTCTCGCCGATCGCACGGAGAATGTACTCTCCTCTCTGGACAATTCCCTGATACTGACAATAGTTTGACCACTTGATATAGAATTGAAAATGAATGAGATACAGGGGATAGGTCAGCTTACTGAGGAAGGCGTTCGGGATCTGTGCACAGGTAAAAAAACGGTGCCTAAAAAGAGAGAGATCCTTCAACACAAGCACGAGACATAATGCCCCGACCGCAAAGCCCGTAAAGCCGAAAATCTTTACCGGTATCCCGGGTTCGTTTCCGAGAGAGAGCCCTGTAAACCCCCACGCGGAAAGCCCGATCAGAATTCCTCCGATCAGAAGCCCCGGGAGAGCGCCGAAAAACCGCCGGTACCAGGCGGGCTGCTTCCTTTCGAGCCAGGCCGCAAGGATACCGTAACCAAAGGAATCCATCGACGAAAAGGTCTGCTTCCGGATTCCGAAGTCATAGTTCACAAAGGGATCGCGGCAGACAGTCACGATACGGACAAGGATCGATACCGCGATCAGCGCAGCCGCCGCGATCAGCATTCTCTTATCCTTCGGAACACGGATCAGAGTAAGAAGCAGAAACACGAGCGCCAGGATCAGATACGACCATTCCTCCACGCACAGGCTCCAGGCCACCGGCATAAAGCCAAGCGCCTTTTCCTTATAATTCTGGATCAGGAAAAAGCAGCGCCAGGGGATCGGCGATTCCCTGTGATTGATCAGCCAGGTAGAAATAAGCGCCGCATAATAAACCGGCAGGATCCGGATCGCCCGTCTTAAGAAATGTCTTCCGAAGGAAAAGCCCTCCTCGTTCCGAAAGCAGCCCTCTCCGAAGAGATATCCGCTGAGCGCGAAAAATATCATGACAAAAAAGACTGCGGAAACCTCCTGTACAGGGTATGGCGGCGGTTCCAGGCCGGGGATCTTGAAAACCGTGGAATGGGAAAACAGGATCCCGGCCATCGCCAGAACTCTCAGGAGGTCCAGTCCGAAGTTTCTCGGTTTTGGCGGAGGAAGCTTCATGCGTTCTCCAGAAGCTTTTCTGCGGTCGCGATCCGGGCGCAGATCTGGAAGATCTTCGCTGCCTGCTCCAGCTCATCGATCGGCGGATAGCTCGGCGCGATCCGGATCACGGAATCCTTCGGGTCCTTTCCATAGGGGAAGGGAGCCCCTGCACCGGTCATCGTCACTCCGCAGTCCTTCGCGAGGCCGACGATCCGTTTTGCCGTTCCTTCCGGCGCGTTAAAGGCGATAAAATATCCGCCCTTCGGGGAAAAGAAATTACCGATTCCGCGGCTAATTAATTCTTCATTTAATATATTCTCTACCATTTCGAATTTCGGACGCAGGATATTCGCATGCCGCCGCATCTGCTCCGCGACGCCCTCCCGGTTCTTTAAGAACCGCACATGCCGGAGCTGATTCACCTTGTCCGGACCGATGGTCTGGATCTTCATCATGTTAATAATCGAATCCCGGTTCCTTTTCGAGACCGCCATCGCGGAGATGCCGCTGCCCGGGAAGGTAATCTTACTGGTCGAAGCGAACTTATAAACGATGTCGGGATTCCCCGCCTCCTCGCATTCCCGGACCAGATCCGGGATCTGGGGCTGGTCGTCCTCGTATAGATAATGCACGGAATAGGCGTTGTCCCAGAAGATCCTGAAGTCCTTCGCTGCGGGCTTCAGTCTGGCGAAGCGCCGCACGGTCTCATCCGAATACACAATCCCCTCGGGGTTCGAAAACTTCGGCACACACCAGATCCCCTTGATCGCGGGATCCGAGGCCACAAGGCCTTCGACCATATCCATGTCCGGTCCGGTCGTTTTCATCGGAACATTGATCATCTTGATCCCGAAAAATTCCGTGATCGCGAAATGCCGGTCATATCCCGGGACCGGGCATAAGAACTTCACCTCAGGAAGCTTTCCCCAGGGCGTATCCCCGCAGATCCCGTGGGTATAGGCGCGGGAGATCATATCGTACATAACGTTCAGGGAGGAGTTTCCGAAGCAGATCACACGGTCCGGCGTGGTATCCATGATCTCGGCCATCAGCGCGCGGGCCTCAAAGATCCCCTCCAGCTCCCCGTAATTCCGGCAGTCCGTCCCGTCATCCGCGGACAGCTTCGCCATCGAATACATAACGTCCATCATCGGAAGCGAAAGATTCAACTGCTCCTCCGAGGGCTTCCCGCGGGCCATATTCAGCTTCAGACCCTTCGCCTGGTAATCCTTATATTCCCTCTCCAGCGCGTCCTTCTCCCGCTTCAGCTCTTCCTGTGTCATTTCTTCATATCGTTTCATAGGCGCCACTCTCCTTCTCTTTATTCCTATGATTATAAAAAAAAAGCCACTTATCCGCAAGTGGCTTTTCCATATGGCACCTCCGGGAAACCGGTCGGCGTTACTGTTCACACCCAATGTCAGCAGCTTAAGCCCATATACTTCCTCATAACGCGAGTAAGAGGGCCCCGGACCTGAGCCGGTGTGCATCCATCTCATTCTTTCTTCTCAGCTTTCAGCGCACCGTCCTCCATGTCGATCACCATCGTATCCCCGGCCACGATATTCTGCGACAGCATCTCCTTCGCGGCAAGCGTCTCGACATGCTTCTGCAGATAGCGCTTTAAGGGCCTTGCCCCGTAGGCCGGATCGTAGCCGTTGTCCACGACGTATTGCTCCGCGGCCTCGGTAAGCTCCACCTGAATTTCCCGATCCTCCAGTCTGTGGTTCAGATCCTTCATAAGGAGCTTGATGATACCGCCGATGTTTTCCTTCGTCAGAGGCTTGAAGAGGATGATCTCATCGAGACGGTTTAAAAACTCCGGCCGGAAGCTCCCTCTTAACTCCTCCATGACCTCGTCCTCGGCGCTCTTTTCGATATTCCCTTCGGAATCGATCCCGTCCAGAAGCTCCTGGGAGCCGATGTTGCTGGTCAGGATCAGGATCGTATTTTTAAAGTCGACCGTACGGCCCTGGGAATCCGTGATCCGTCCGTCATCCAGGACCTGGAGCAGGATATTGAACACGTCGGGATGCGCCTTTTCGATCTCATCAAACAGCACCACGGAGTAGGGCTTTCTGCGCACCGCTTCGGTCAACTGGCCGCCCTCCTCATAGCCCACATATCCGGGAGGCGCTCCGATCAGACGCGACACCGAAAACTTCTCCATATACTCAGTCATATCCAGCCGGACAATATTTCGTTCATCGTCAAACAGGCTCTCGGCGATCGTCTTCGCCAGCTCCGTTTTCCCGACACCGGTGGGTCCGAGGAACAGAAACGATCCGATCGGTTTTCCCGGATCCTTGATCCCGGCCTTGGAACGGATAATGGCCTCGGTCACCTTCTCCACCGCCTCGTCCTGTCCGACGATCCGCTTATGCAGCTCGTCCGACAGATGCAGGGTCTTGTTCCGCTCGGATTCCGATAATTTCGCTACCGGGATCCCGGTCCAGCGGCTGATGATCCGGGCGATCTCCTCCTCGGTCACATCCTGTCTTACCAGAGAGAGATCCTCCTTTTTCACCTTTTCCTCTTCATCGGAAAGCTCCTTCGTAAGCTCGGGCAGTCTTCCGTATTTCAGCTCCGCGGCCCGGTCCAGATCATAATTCTGCTCGGCCTCCGTAATCTCCTCCTTCAGCGCCTCCAGCTCCTCACGAAGCTTCTGGACCTTCGCGACCGCAGTCTTCTCATTCTCCCACTGCGCCTTGCGCTCGTTCGCATTGTCCTTCAGCTCCGCCAGCTCCTTCTGCAGGTTCAGAAGCCGCTCCTTACTCTTATCGTCGATCTCCTTTTCGAGCGCCTTTTCCTCAATTTTAAGCTGCATGATCTTACGGTCCAGCTCATCCAGCTCCGTCGGCTTGCTGTCCATCTCGGTCTTGATCAGCGCACAGGCCTCATCCACCAGGTCAATGGCCTTGTCCGGCAGAAACCGGTCCGTAATATAGCGGTCCGAAAGCTGGGCCGCCGCAACAAGCGCATTGTCCCGGATCTTCACACCGTGGAAGACCTCATACCGCTCATCCAGGCCGCGCAGGATCGAGATCGTCTCCTGCACCGTCGGCTCCTTGACATGCACAGGCTGGAACCGCCGCTCCAGGGCCTTGTCCTTTTCAATATATTCCCGGTATTCGTCCAGCGTCGTTGCACCGATGCAATGGAGCTCACCCCGCGCCAGCATCGGCTTTAAGAGCTGGCCCGCATCCATGGCCCCGTCGGTCTTTCCGGCGCCCACGATCGTATGGAGCTCGTCGATAAAGAGGATGATCTCCCCGTCGCTGCCCTTGATCTCATCCAAAAGAGCCTTCAGCCGTTCCTCAAACTCGCCCCGGTATTTCGCACCGGCCACAAGCGCGCCGAGATCCAGCGCGAACAGGCGCTTGTTTTTCAGTTGGTCCGGCACGTCGTTCCGAGCGATCCGCTGGGCCAGACCCTCCACGACGGCGGTCTTCCCGACGCCGGGCTCACCGATCAGGACCGGGTTATTTTTCGTCTTCCGGGACAGGATACGGACCACGTTCCGGATCTCCTCATCCCGCCCGATCACGGGATCCAGCTCCTGGCTCTTCGCACGCTCCACCATATCGTAGCCGTACTTTTCGAGCGTATCGTAGGTTCCCTCCGGATTATCGGAATTAACGACCGTATTGCCGCGGACCGTGGCAAGGGCGGAAAGGAACGAATCCCTCGAAATCCCCCAGGTCTTGAAGAGGTCCTTTATCTCCCTGCGGCTGTATTTCAGCAGCGAAAGGAAAAGATGCTCCACCGAAACATAGGAATCGCCCATCTGCTTCGCGAAATCCTCGGCATGGACCAGGGCATTGTTTAAATCCTTCCCGACAAACAGCTCCCCGCCCTGAACCTTCGTCCGTTTCCCGATCAGGCTCTTTACTTCGGCGCCAAACGCGTTCCGGTCGACACCCATCTTCTCAATGAGCTTCCCGATCAGCCCTTCCTCCTGGTCCAAAAGAGACAGGAGCAGATGCTCCTCCGCCATCTCCTGATTCCCGTATTCATAACACAGCTTTTCCATGCCGCTCAGGGCTTCCTGGGATTTCTGCGTAAATTTCGTAATATTCATACCCGTCACCTCCTCAAATCATCTTTTCTAAGTTTATAGCACAGGTAATTAGCACTGTCAAGCAGAGAGTGCTAAAATTTTCAGAAAGTTTTTACAATTTGTTTGGGATCACGAAACACTTCCCTGCTTCGCCGACGGAAGTCTTCCTCTATGCCTCCGGATAATTATGGCAGCAACAGCGGCCGCTGCCGTGAGAAGGCTCACCCACTGGGACGTGGACAGGGCTCCGAAGGATCCGCGGTAATCATCGTAGCGGAAGAACTCGATGATAAACCGGGCGATCCCATATAAGATCAGATAGGTCTCCAGCATATAGGGCCAGTCCTTTTTCAGGGACAGCCAGGCCAGGACCCCGAAAAGCAGAAACAGAACGACCGCCTCCAGAAGCTGCACCGGAAACAGCGGGATTCCCGCCGGCGCCACCGTTCCCTCCGGAAAGACAACATGGAGAGGCCCGTCATAGGGAACGCCGTAGCAGCAGCCGCCGAGGAAGCACCCGATCCGCCCGAAGCCATGCGCCAAAGGCACCAGATAGATCAGCCTCTGCACATACATCGCCGTCTCGAGCTTATGGATTTTGCCGCCCAAAAATATCCCGAACACGGCTCCGATCAGCCCCCCGTAAAACACAAAGCCGCCCCGGAAAAGATAGAGAAAATAATTCAGATCCGTAAGCCGGTCCCATTCGATTTCGCTGCGGGAAGCAAAGAGATACAGCCCCTTGGCTCCGATCAGCCCAAAGAGAAAGGCATAGCCCTCCAGGGCCATTACATCATTAAAATCCCCTCCCTTTTTTTTGATCGTAAAATAAGCGAGCACATTCGCGATGGCTCCCCCGATCACCACCATGATCCCGTAGGAAGGAATGTTTAGTCCGAAGATATGAAAATAGAAATGCATACTCCACTCCATCTGAAAAGGGCTTCTGCATAAGCAGAAGCCCCTTTTCCGTTTCGTTTGTGATCAGAACCCTCCGCCTGCGCTGAGGTAGGACAGAAGTCCGCTGACACCGGCCGCGATCGCAGCACCCAGAGCGATTGTGCAGATCAGGAAGACGATGCCAAGGATCAGACCGATAATACCGAGGACCAGACCTGCGGTCGCCATGCCCTTTCCTTCTACCTTCTTTCTTCCGATTGCGCCGAGAATGATCGCGACAATCGAAGCGATCAGACCAACCGGGAAGAAAATAAAGTCAAATACGACACCGACAATACCAAGAATCAATGCAGCAATAGACATAATCATTCCTCCTATAAATATTAAATCGGTTATTAATTCTCAAAAATTATCTCATAAGCATTATTCCGTGTCAAGGCAAATTCTTTCATGGTCCCCAACAGCAGCCCCTTTTCTTTTCGGAGTCTTTCTGTTACAATCAATCGGATTGAAAAGGAGGAATTCCCATGAAGAACAGAAAAACAGAACTGATCCGTGCCTTTAAGTTCCTGATGTTTTCCATCTC
>JAFSXC010000038.1 GCA_017450105.1 Lachnospiraceae bacterium
AGGAGGCTGTGGCTCTTGCCCTGGAAAAGCGGCCGGATCTGATCTTTCTCGACCTGGTTATGCCGGTGAAGGACGGGATCCAGGCGATCAAGGAGATAAAAAAGGATTTTCCCGACGCGGATATCGTAGTGGTCTCCTCTGTCGGAACCCAGACCCAGCTCAAAAACGCGATCTCCGCCGGGGCAAAGGACTTTCTTCAAAAACCCGTAAAGCTGAACCTGATCAAGGCAATCATTACTTCTCGTTTCGAAGGGAGATAATCCATGTACAGCCAATTCTTCGGTAATTTTCTGTTAAATAACCATGTTGTGACCCCGGACCAGCTTCTGGCTGTGATGTCTGAGCAGACCGGAGAGAGGCTCCGTCTCGGTACGCTGGCCATGGATGCCGGCTATATGACCGCGGACGAGGTGGACAGTATTGTCGTCATGCAGACCCATGAGGATAAAATGTTCGGCGAGCTGGCCGTGGAGATGGGTTATCTGACCGATGAACAGGTGGAGGACCTTGTCGGACGCCAGGTTCCGGATTATCTTGCCCTTGGGGAAAAGCTGATCGAAAAGGGCTTCGTATCCAACCAGGAATTTGAAAATCTCCTGCTGAAATACCAGTCTGAAAACGAGATCTATAATCTGGAGAATACCAGCGGCCAGCGCGAAAACGTTTTGCATATTATCATGAATTTCTGCCAGGTAAGCGAGCAGGCCTTCCCGGAGGAATCCATAAACTTCCTGAATCTGTTCTTCAACAACCTGATCCGTTTTATCGGGGACGATTTTACGGTGATGGATCTGAAAAAGCTGAACGAATACCGGGGGGTCCATTCCGTTATGCAGAATATCGAGGGCTCGTCCTGTTTTACGGCGGTCCTGGATATGGAGGAAGAGGTGGCCGTAAAATTTGCGAGCCGCTATGCCCATGAGGACTTTGAGGAACACAGCGACGCCGCCGAATATGTGGCAGCCTCTCTCGAGGACTTTCTGAACCTCCATAACGGCCTGTTCCTGGTAAATACCAACGCCGAGAACGAGGCGGAAATGACGCTTCTTCCGCCGGAGACCGGCATCGATAAAACCTACCAGTTCGAAGAGATCGCCTTTGCTCTGCCGATCCTCTATCCCTTCGGGCTGCTCCATTTTGTCTTCCAGTCCAAGAAGAGCGCCTGATGGCTCAGGGCGTTTTCCCTGCGACGAAAAAGGACGGTACGCTCTACTATCGTGCCAGTCTTACCTTCCGGGGCAAGCACATCAGCCTCGGAAGCTATCCGACCGAGCTCTTTGCCTTTTCGGCTTACCGTGAAGCGCTGCGCATCCTGAAGGACCCTGCGCTCTCGCTCAGCGGTTATTCCTTTACGGACGCCCTTCTTTCGTTTGAAAAGATCGTCGTCCTCTTTAATTTCCGGGATAAGGGCTTATATATCAAAACCCCCGTCTATTTAAAAGAAAGCTTTTTTGAATACTGGTTTTCCCCGGATTATGTCCTGAAATTTGATATTGACGATCTTTTCTATTATTCCAGCCATAAGATCCAGCGGCGCGGAGGCCATCTTTTCGTCTCGGATTACGGCTCACAGACGACGATCCTCTCCCGCTACGGCATCCGCGCCTACGCGGTCCCGGGCCGTGATTTTCTCTTTGTCAACGGCGACAAAACGGACTTCCGCTATGCGAATATCCGGATCATCAACGCCTATTACGGCGTGGAGGAAGCGGGGGATACGTTAAGGCCTCAATACAAAGCCCGGATCCATATCAACGGAAACTTCTCCCTCGGGACCTATCCGACGGCCGAGGAAGCCGCGATCGCATACAACAAGGCCTGCGACATGGCTCATGACGCAGGCCTGAACAGAAACTATCCCCAAAACTATATTGAAAAGCTTTCTCCCCGGGAGTATGCCGATATCTACAGCCGGCTGAAGCTCCCGAAGAAGTATAAAAATTATGTCGCCTCAGCCGCCAAAGACCATTGACGCGGTAAAGGTACTCCCGAGATCCTCCTCGGACTCGACCGTAATATCCCCGTGCATGGCCTTTGCGAGGCGCTTCGCGATCGTAAGCCCGAGACCCGACCCGGTTCCGTATTTGTTCGGGTTTCTCTTCTCCTGGGAAAAGGGATCGAAGATCTGGGGCAGAAACCGCGCTCCGATCCCGCAGCCGTTGTCAGCGACCGTAATGGTCAGCTTTTTTTTGCTCTGCTTCTCCACGACCTGGAGCTTTACATTCACGAACCCTCCGCTGTCGGTAAAATTAATGGCGTTCATGATCATATTCACAGCCACCTGCTGTACCCGGCCGGGATCGCATAAAAGGCATAAATCGGGCTGGAAATCCCGCTCCAGCGAAAAATCCAGGTTCTTTGTCCGCGCGATATCCGCAGCGATGGTTTCAATTCCATCCGTGATCTCGGAGAGCGCGATCCGCTGCTCGTCAAAGATCAGCTTCTGCCCCTCCATGGCCTTCAGATCGAGAAGGTCGTTTGTCAGCTTCCCGAGATAATGACTGGAGGCATAGATCCTGGCCATATCGCCCCGCAGCCGGTTGGCGTCATCAATATCCCGGTCGATGTAGGATAAGGACGAGATCGCGTTCACCGGCTTCTTGATCTCAAGCCGCATTCTGGAAAGAAACTCGTTCATCAGAAGCTGCGTATGCTTCTCCGCCTTCAGGGATTTTTCCAGCTTTTTATTCAGCTCCTCGATCTTCTCCTCATACCGCTTCTGCTCCGTCACATCGATAAAGCTGCCCACCAGTCCGATGATCTCACCGTTTTCCCCGTAGATCGGGCTTTTGGAAACCAGCGTATGCCTTTCCTCTCCCCGCGCGATACAGATGCCCGGTACCATGACCGTCGCCGTACCCGAAAGGACCTTCAGATCATCCGCACCGAAGGTGGACGGCTTCTTATGGAAGCCGATCTCCTCCATGGTTTTTCCCAGTACCACCGCTTCCCCGGCAAAGCCGAAGTAGTCCAGGAAGGCCTTGTTTACGCCGACATAACGCCGGTTCGTATCCTTCCAGAAGATACAGGCCTGGGTTGTGTTTAGAATCCTGCTCAGCAGCTCGTCCATGATTCATCCTCCTTTTGTCAGGGGTACAACAGTTTATGCTTATGGGCGTTGCGGTCTTTTGCTGCAATGCTCTGCGGCTCTGCCCTGCGGGTACATCCTCGAAGAGTATGCTGAAGAAACGAAATTTAAATCATCGCTTCCTCAGATCCCGAGAAAGCCGAGCACCGTTTTTGGCATCTCGTCGATCTCGCAGATCGTCTTATGGCGGACCGGGGCGTCTTTCAGCTCCGTTACCGCTGATGGAACCGGAACGTTTGACAGAGCGGACAGCCGATCCGACAGCGCAAAGACATCCTGACCGGTTATCTCCTCTCCCAGCGCCTTCATCACGCTTTCCGTAAATTTATAGGGACTGGCCGTAGATGCGATCACGGTTTTTGTTTCGTCCTTCGTTTCGCTTACGTATTTCCTGTACACTCCGGAGGCCACCGCCGTATGGGGGTCGATCACATAGCTGGCCTTTTCATAGACCTCCCTGATCTCCGCGGCGGTTTCCTCTTCGTCCGCAAAGCCGCCGTAAAAGTCCGAAAGCTTCGAACGCATCTCCGGGGTCACCTCATAGCTCCCGCTCTTCCCGAGCGCGGTCATCAAAGCCTTCGTTTCCTCTGCGCTCCCGTCCGCGATTACATAGATCAGGCGCTCGAGATTGCTGGAGACCAGAATATCCATGGACGGGGAGCTGGTCAGATAAAACTCCCGGTTTTTATTGTAGGTACCGGTGCCGAAGAAGTCATAAAGCACCTTGTTCCGGTTCGAAGCGCAGATCAGCTTACGGACAGGAAGCCCCAGCGTTTTCGCATAATAGGCGGCAAGAATATTTCCGAAATTCCCGGTCGGGACACAGACATTAATCTTCTCCCCGTCTCCGATCACCCCGTTTCGAAGCATCGTAAGATACGCCCAGAAATAATAGACGATCTGCGGGACCAGACGGCCGATATTGATGGAATTCGCAGAGGAAAACCGGAAGCCTCCGGCCGAGAGCTTCTCCTTAAGCGCCTCATCCGAAAACATCTTCTTTACGCCGGTCTGCGCTTCGTCAAAGTTTCCGTTGATGCCCACCACGAAGGTATTTTCGCCCTCCTGGGTCACCATCTGCTGCTTCTGTACCGCGCTGACCCCGTCCTTCGGATAGAACACGATGATCCGCGTTCCCGGCACCTTCGAAAAGCCTGCCAGAGCGGCCTTCCCGGTATCGCCGGAGGTGGCGGTCAGGATCACGATCTCGTCCTTCACGCCGTTCTTTTTCGCAGCTGTTGTCATAAGATGCGGCAGGATCGAAAGCGCCATATCCTTAAAGGCGATGGTCTTCCCATGGAACAGCTCCAGAAAGAACCGTCCGTCCGCCTCCGCCAGCGGAGCGATCTCCTCACAGTCAAACTTTTCGTCGTAGGCCCGTTCGATGCAGCTCTTTAATTCCTCATCGGTAAAATCGGTAAAAAAAAGCCCCATGATTTCAAAGGCAAGGGTCCGGTAATCGAGTCTCTTCAATTCGTCCATGCTCTTTTCGAGGGCTGGCATATGCTCCGGAACAAATAAGCCTCCGTCCCCGGCCAGCCCCTGTAGGATCGCGGCGGAGGCGCTGATCCCCGTCTCACCGCCGCGGGTACTCCTGTAGGTAATCTCTTTCATGTCGTTTCATCCTCAGCTTTCGTTATTGATGTAATTTACAAGGCCCTCTGCGGCAATGATCTTCTGCATGAAAGGAGGGAAGGCCTGACCGTGGTAGCGCCGGTCCTTCGTTACATCGAAGATCTCTCCCGAATCAAAATCCACCTCCACAAGGTCGCCCTCCTCGATCTCCTTTGCCGCCTCGGGACACTCAATAATGGGAAGCCCGATATTTATGGCATTTCGATAAAATATCCGGGCAAAGGTCTCGGCGATCACACAGGAGATCCCGCTGGCCTTGATCGCGATCGGCGCATGCTCCCTGGAGGACCCGCAGCCGAAATTCTTGTTGGCCACCATGATATCCCCGGGCTGAACCCGGTTTACAAAGTCCTTATCGATATCCACCATACAGTGGGCGGCCAGATCCTTCGGATCCGAGGAGTTCAGATACCGCGCCGGAATGATCACGTCCGTATCGATATTGTCGCCATACTTTATCACTTTGCCTTTTGCTTTTTCCATTTTTGTCAAAATCCTTTCCGATTTTTCCCTTTTCCCATACATAGGCCTTTTTCAAAAAACTCTCATAAGATCTGCTTCGCGGCCTTAAGCGTTTGTACTGTTAAAGGATCTCTTACGGCTCCGATAATTTCCCGGTCAGCGCGCTCTTGGCCGCCACGGCGGGACTCGCCAGATAGATCTCCGAGGTCGTATCTCCCATACGGCCGATGAAATTTCGGTTTGTCGTCGAAACACATTTTTCACCGGCAGCGAGAACGCCCATATAACCTCCGAGACAGGGCCCGCAGGTGGGTGTACTGACCGCGGCACCGGCCTCGATAAAGGTCTCGATCAGGCCCTCCTTCAGGGCCTCCATATAGATCCTCTGTGTGGCCGGGATAACGATCACACGGACGCCCTTTGCCACATGCTTCCCCTTCATAAGCCCGGCCGCCTCCCGTAGGTCCTGGAGCCTTCCGTTGGTGCAGGAACCGATCACGACCTGGTCGATCCTGATCTCGCCGATATCCTCAAAGGTATGGGTATTTTCCGGCAGATGCGGGAAAGCCACAGTAGGTTTCAGGGTCGACAGATCGATCGTAATCTCTTTCTCGTACTCTGCGTCCGGATCGGCCTCAAACGCCTGATACGGGCGGCTCCCGTGGGCCTTCAGATATTCCTCGGTTTTTTCGTCCACGCCGAAGATCCCGTTCTTTGCGCCGGCTTCAATGGCCATATTCGCGATCGTAAAGCGGTCATCCATGGACAAAGCAGCCACGCCGTCCCCGGTAAACTCAAGGGACTCATACAAAGCACCGTCCACCCCGATCTCTCCGATCAGATGCAGGATCACGTCCTTGCCGCTGACGTATTTTTTCGGTTTCCCGGTCAACACGACCTTAATTGCGGACGGAACCTTAAACCAGGCCTTCCCGGTAGCCATGCCGGCCGCCATATCCGTACTCCCGACCCCGGTGGAAAACGCGCCGAGCGCCCCGTAGGTACAGGTATGGGAATCCGCGCCGATCACCACGTCCCCGGCGGTTACAAGCCCCTTCTCGGGCAGCAGAGCATGCTCGATCCCCATCTCGCCCACGTCGAAGTAATTGGTAATCTCCTGGGCCGCGGCAAATTCCCTGACTATCTTGCAGTGCTCCGCGGATTTAATATCCTTGTTGGGGACAAAATGATCCATGACCAGAGCGATCTTTTCCCTGTCGAAGACCTTCTCCGGCTTCATTTTCTCCATTTCCCGGATCGCCACCGGGGAAGTAATATCATTTCCAAGTACCAGGGACAGCTTCGCTTCGATGAGCTGTCCCGCCTTTACCTCCGAAAGACCCGCTGCCTGGGCAAGGATCTTTTGCGTCATTGTCATCGCCATGGTTTTCTTTTCCTCCTCAATGTGAATCCAAAAACCGCATCCGTTCTCTATCTCTGGCCGGCTTCGTTACGGATACAACCTTCATTTCCTTTTTCGGGGTCACGCTTTTCAGATCCGTCAGCATTTTGTCCTTGCACTCAGCACAGTACCGGCCCGTCAGGATCGGTTGGCCGCATTTCTCGCACAAAAGCTCGGTTGCTCCGTCCGCCAGGCTCAGCCTCTCCTCTCTCAGCCACTCCTTGAGCTGGTCGATCGAAACATCGCAGGCCTGAGAGATTTCATGCATGCTGGCTATCTTTTTGTCCCAAAGGTAGTCCTTTACCTCAACGAGCTTTGACTCCGATTCCTGCATGCACTGCGGACAGTATAACGCTTCTCCAAAAGCGTTGAACAGTCGTTTGCACTTCCGGCAGGCTTGGACATTTGGCATGAAAATAGTCTCCTTACGTTGCTGATAAACAACTCATAATCAATTATAGTATAAGCCAGAAAAAACCACCTGTAAAGTTTTGTTAAACAGGGGCCCCAATACCAGTTACTGTTCAGTTACTGTTCACACCCTAAGAGAAGGCCAACCTCTTGCTCGGGCCGCGCTCCTCCACAACGGCCGGTGACAAAACCTGCGGCCCCGCCAAGTGTGAACAGTAACGTCCGGGAGGCCACCCCCAATAAATGAAAAAGCCGGATTGAAACAAGCTTTCATCCGGCTTTTGTTCTGAACCTGGCCCTGCTCATTGAAAACGATCAGTTATTAATCAGCTTATCCTCTTCATTATTCCAACTGTAAAGCTTCCGAATCTCCTCCCCGATCTTCTCCGCGGGATGCTCGGAGGCAAGCTTACGCATGGCCTTGAAGTGGACCTGCTTTCCGGCCGGGGACATATCAAGAAGGAACTCTTTGGCGAAGGAGCCGTCCTGGATATCCTTTAAGACCTTCTTCATCGTCTTCTTGGTCTCCTCGGTAATGATCTTCGGACCGGTTACATAGTCGCCGTATTCCGCGGTGTTGCTGATGGAATAACGCATTCCGGCGAAGCCCGACTGGTAGATCAGGTCTACGATGAGCTTCATTTCATGGATACATTCGAAATAGGCGTTTCTCGGATCATAACCCGCCTCGACCAGCGTCTCAAAGCCGGCCTGCATCAGAGCGCAGACACCGCCGCAAAGGACAGCCTGTTCGCCGAAGAGATCCGTCTCGGTTTCGGTACGGAAGGTCGTCTCCAGAAGACCCGCTCTCGCGCCGCCGATTCCGAGGCCGTAGGCAAGAGCCTTTTCCAGAGCCTTGCCGGTAGCGTCCTGGTATACGGCAACCAGGCAGGGAGTTCCCTTGCCCTCGAGATATTCGGACCGGACCGTATGACCCGGCGCCTTCGGGGCGATCATCGTAACGTCCACATCCGCCGGCGGTACAATGCAGCCGAAATGGATATTGAAGCCGTGGGCAAACATCAGCATATTCCCGGCCTCCAGATTCGGCTCGATATCGTTCTTGTAAAGCTCCGCCTGCTTCTCATCGTTGATCAGGATCATGATGATATCCGCCTGCTTCGCGGCCTCGGCAGCGGTAAAAACGGTCAGGCCCTGCTCCTCGGCCTTCTTCCAGGATTTGGAGCCCTCATACAGCCCGACGATAACGTCGCAGCCGGATTCCTTCAGGTTCAGCGCATGGGCATGGCCCTGGCTTCCGTAGCCGATGATGGCGATCTTCTTCCCCTCGAGAACGGAAAGATCACAATCCTTCTGATAATAGATTTTTGCGTCCTGGTTTGACATGGTAATTCTTCCTCCTGTATTTCAATTAATCTAAATAAATAACATCCTCTGCGCCGCGTGACAGTCCGGTAAAGCCCGTTCGGGCAAGCTCCAGGATCTCGTAATCCGTCAGCAGATCCATAAAGGCGTCCAGCTTGTCCTGCTTTCCGGTAAGCTCGATGATCATCGCGTCCTTTGTCACATCCACGACTCTCCCGTGGAAGATCTCCGTCACGTTCACAACCGCCTGGCGTTCGGTATCCTTGACCCGGATCTTTACCAGGATCAGCTCACGGAAAACCGAAGAATGCTCCGGCAGCTTTTTGATATGGAGCACGTCCTCCAGCTTCGCAAGCTGCTTCTCGATCTGGTCGAGGATCTGCTCATCCCCGGAGGCGACGATCGTCAGTCTCGTATAGCGCGGATCCGCCGTCACACCGGAGCTGAAGGAATCGATATTGTATCCTCTTCTGGAAAACAGCCCCGAAACATGGGACAGAACTCCCGGATTATTTTCTACCAATACGGATAAAACCTGTCTTTTCATAGCCTGTTTATTTTATAACTACGGTATCCTGTTTGTCAAGAAACGTTGTGTGCCATAGGACAACCCCTTCGGCGATCGCCCTTGCGTACGCCTCCCTGTCTCCCACCAGGCGCTGCCGTTCTTCCGGATTGGAAAGATAACCGATCTCCAGAAGGCAGCTTTCAAGCCCCGCGTTGTCGTTTCGGAAGAGGTTTTCCCCGTATTTCTCGGAGCTTCCGTCCACATAGGCATGGGTCCAGATCCCTCCGAGCTCCCGGATCATGAAATAATAATCCGTATTCTCATTCCGGAGCTCTGTCCCGCCCCCGGCCGGAAGTTCCTCCGACGTATAGGTCCGCGAATACACCCCGTCCCTTCGTCTTTGGCTTTTTTTCGTCGAATAGGAGGCCCCCGTTCTGCTTACGATGGAATCCGCGAGCAAAGCGGCCGTATCCGTATTGCCCAGAGCCGAGCAATACACCTCCGTCCCGCTGACCGAGGCTTCCTCCAGACTGTTGAAGTGGATGGACAGGGCGAGCTTCGCCCTCGAACGGCAGGCGGTATTTACCCTTCCGTCCTCATCGTACATCGCAAAGGCCAGATCCGCGTCCTTATCCTCGCTCCCGTCCCGGGTCAGAAAGACCTTGTAGCCCTCCTCCTCCAGGAGCGCCTTGACCTCCTTCGCATAGGAAAGCGTAAGCTCAGCCTCGGTCAGCCCCTCCGCCACGGCCCCGGTATCCCGGCCTCCGTGCCCGGCGTCCAGAACGATATCATAAACCTCCGCGGGAAGCGTATCCGGCTCTCCCAGAAGCGACAGATACGGGACCGTCTCCTCCTCGTCAAAGCCCAGGGAAAGGTGGGAATTTTCTCCCTCGAAAGTCAGCGTATAGTAGGAAATGGGCAGGCACTCCCCGGCGTCCGTAAGCGTATAGAAAGCGCTCTCTCCGTCCGAAAATTTTGCCTTCAGCGCCAGAACATAGTCCCCGTTTCCGGGAAGCGCTTCCATACTGACCCCGGCATTGATTTCGTCCGCCGTTGTAAAGAAAAGCGTCTCTTTGTCCTCTCTCGCTTCGATCGGGAAGGAAAAGGCCGTTCGAAAACGGGAATAGTCCTTCGCCTCCTCCTTTGTTTCATAGGCCTTTTGCCCCTCCAGGGAAAGCCGGTCAATGCTTTTCCCCTCCGGAAGCGTCAGCGCCCCCTCCAGCCGCAGCCAGACCCCGTAGGTCCCGTACCGCTCCACCTCGGCCGTGAGCGCATTGTCAAGGCCCCTCGTTCCGACAAAAATAAGCTTCTTTTTTTCCACCTCATTCCGAAGATAAAAAAACAGAAGCAGGAGGAGGGCAAGCATGATCAAAAGCACAAGGAGCACCCTGCCCGGGCCCTTTTTCTTTTTCCTTCGTCGTTTTTTTGCCATGGTTTATGCTTGATATAGGAAACGAATAAAGTGTCTGCACTTTATTTGTTTCCTGCGCCGGATTCGGGCCGATTTATCGGCTTCTACCGCTCCGAATCCGTGCGCATCGATAATTTATAGTGCACGAATTTAATTCGTGCACTATAAATAAAACGCCGCAGACAAAAGCCACGGCGTTTTCTATTCATAAGTATCAGATCAGAACTTTCCGGCCTTTGCCGCTTCCTCGATC
>JAFSXC010000039.1 GCA_017450105.1 Lachnospiraceae bacterium
CTGTTTTTTCCAGGTACGGGTACGCGAACCTTGAAAGGTCCGTCCCACCACACGGTAATCCGCCCTGTCAAGGGCGTCTCTGAGCATACCGAGGGACCAGCTTTTATAATCCCCCTGAAGATTATAGCCGGTACTGGTATGCGCCTTCAGATACCGCTGCCGGTCCGGCACATAAGACCCCTCCATGCGGGTCGTAAACGCCTCCGGAGCCTCCTCCTGTTTTATCAGCACCGGCGCCTCCTGCTCCTTATTTATCTCATGGTTCTGGTCACTCATACTCTTATACCTCCTGTCAACACTCTTTCCGTCTTATTGTGCGGCTTCCCCCTCCGGCATTCGTTCCGGCTCTTCTACCTCCAGTGTCCCCACCACAGCTTCACAGACGTCCGAAACGTTCCCGGCCTCGATGCAGTACCAGGACGCATCCCGCGCTTCACTGAGCAAAAGGCGCGTTGCGATCGGATAGGTCTCCTTCATATGCTCCGCCATCCATAGGATCAGCGCTCTCTTCGACTCCCACCCGTCTTCGTTGTTCGGTGCAAAAAAGGTAAGGGCGGGATACCCGTTCTCGTTCCGGACAAGGAGCATTGCCTCCGGCTCCGTTTCGGCCAAAGCGCAGCTTTGCGTAAGATCCAGGCCCTCTGTATTCCAGGTGGTAATGTCCTTATAAAGGCTGTAGATTCTTCGTGCGCCTGTGCCCCCAAGCTCCTGCAGAGAGACGATCCGGCGGGAAAGCTCCTCATCGATCTCCTTCTCCTCCCGGATCGAGGAAAGCCGGAGAAAGCAGGCGCGGCGATTTTCCGTCATCGAAAAGCCATACTCCTCCAGATACTCGCCGAGTTCCGACTGATCCGAAGGCAAAAGCACGACAGCCTTTCGAATCCCGCGCTTAAAAAGCGAGTCCTCCATTGCCATAAGGAGCTGCTCGCCAACCCCCTGTTCCCGCTTTTGGGGCAGCACATAAAGGTAAAGAAGCCGCCCGACGGGGGTATCGTTTTCTTCTTCAACGGCAAACTGGATGCAGCCGGCAAAGCTCTCGTCCGGATCCAGCTCCGCCAGAGTACAGATCCCTTCCGTACCGAGTCGGTTTTTTGCCCCCTCCTGCAGAAGGGGCAGGATGCTTTCGATTTCTTTCTTCGGAATATTAAAGATGCTCATTTTTCTGTTCCTTTCCTCAAGTAATACGAGCAACCCGCCAAGCGGTGTCCCTTCCAAATAAAGCTTACGTCCTTAAAATACAAATCACCCCGGCAGCTCCCGCCTTTTCATCCGTTGCTTCCCAAAAAGGGCGCACCAACCCTTTTCCTAAAACTCCCTGTGCTTTCAGAACGTTATCTTCCAAACGGATTGAAGCTTTTAATGGTTTCCGAGAAATCCTTCAAGCCGTCTACCGCCGACCGGATCTCCCCGGAGACCGTATACAGGTTATCCGCCGTATCGCTGAGCTTGTCAAAATCCAGCTTCTCGATGTCTTCCTGCAGACTGTCCACTATGGCAGACACCTTGTTCAGATTCTGCGTCACCTGCTTCATCGTACTGATCGCAAAATACGCCACCAGACAGATCGCCGCCGTAAGAATGAGCAATACGATGTTCCGGACCAGATCGCTCCTGCCCTGCTTCTTCAGCAGTCTTACAACCTCCGCATTTTCCTGTTTTTCCTGAATTTCCTTTTCTTCCATAATCCACCTCTTTTCCGGGGACGGTTCCTTTGTCCCATCCCACAAAGATAACACAATTGTACACTCTTTCACCAGGCGAAGCAATTGTCAAAAAAGCTTCGGATCTAACAGGGCAGCTCCCAGAGGAGGACAGCTTGACCTTCGCTCTTTGAATCATGGAAAAAGCATGGTATACTTCTTTGCATAGTCAGGAGGATTTTTATTATGAAAAAGAAGTATACGCATTATTTGCGCCGGTTTTTTGCGCTGGCTCTTGGCCTTGTTATTGCCGGTTTATCGGCGGGCTGCGGGTCGGGACTTGCGGACGCGGTGAAGGATACGGTATCCGAGGCTGTGGAGGTGATCTCTGAATTGAAAAAGGAATCCGATGAAAAAGCACTCTCATCCGAAGAGAAGGAGGCGGCAAAAACCGCGGAACCGACGGAGGCTCCGAAGGAGGAAACGAAGCCTGTGGACAAGCCCGCCATGCTTACTCCCGAGGAGAATACCGAAAGCTCCGCTTCGCTCCTTGCCGCTGCCCCTGTCTGGGAGGGCGGCCCCAGCACCCACGGAAGGCTGTCCGTTGAACATGGTGTGTTAAAGGACGAAAAAGGAATCGAGTTTCAGCTTCGCGGCATGAGCACCCACGGCATCGGGTGGTTTCCGTCCTATATCAACGCGGGCGCCATGGAAAGCATAAGAAATGCCGGCGGAAATGTCTTCCGCGTCGCGATGTATACCCAGGCGGACAGCGGGTATCTCTACGACCCGGAGCGGAATATGCGGCTTGTCCGGATAGCGATCGAAAACGCCCGGGCAATGGACATGTATGTGATCGTTGACTGGCATATTTTAGACGACGGCGATCCGACCGCCCATCTTTCCGAGGCCATTACCTTCTTCGATGCGGTCGCCTCACGGTACCGTGACGATCCGGCGATTCTATACGAGCTTTGCAACGAGCCGAACAACGTGGATTGGAAGCCCATAAAGCGCTATGCCGAGGCGGTAAGTCCCGTAATCCGCCAGTACTCTCCGGGAGCCGTTCTGATCCTTGGTACGCCGGATTATTCCTCGCGTCTTAGCGCTCCGATGAACGAGCCGGCGGCGATCGAAAATCTCATGTATTCCTTCCACTTCTACGCCGGGGAGCACCCGAATTTTGATGCCTTACGAAGCGCTGTGGATGCAGGACTTCCGGTTATGGTTTCGGAATGGGGAATCGGAAGAACCGGCTCCGGGGGGCCTGCTCTCGACGAAGGGAAAGCGTTCCTCGATTATCTTCACGAGAAAAACCTGAGCTGGTGCGCCTGGTCCCTGTGCAACAAGGACGAGGTCTATTCCGTCCTACGACCCGACTGCGATAAGCTGGCTCGGTGGACGGAGGATGACTTAACGGATGTTGGAAAGCTTATCTTTTCTGCTATGAAATGATTATTTTGTGTTGCGGTTTGCAGTTGGATGGGCCGCGATGAGTTGTTGGTTCCGGTCGTTGCCCCATGGGGAGTGAACCGATGTCAGTAACCTGGGTCCGGCCGTTGCCCCATGGGGGAGTGAACCGATGTCAGTAACCTGGGTCCGGCCGTTGCCCCATGGGGAGTGAACC